>NZ_CP025407.1:3108500-3420000 GCF_002847285.1 Streptomyces sp. CMB-StM0423
CGCTTGATCGAGTCCGGCACACGGTTCCAGTTACTCTTCCTGGATCCGGGCAGCGAGGCGATGAAGGTTCGCGAGCGCGAGGAAGGGTACGACATCGGGTTCCTGGCCGGCCTCACCGAGATCAACCTGAGGATCGCGAAGGAGCGCGTGCGCTCTCTTCTGGAGACAGAGAAACGCGATCGAGTCGAGATCGGCATCTCGAATGAGACCCTCAGGTTCAACATCACCCTCATCGATGACGCGACCGGGGTGATCCAGCCTTATCTTCCGCAGGCTCGCGGTGTGGATTCTCCGACGTTTCTGGTCGAGCGCAGGGCACACGGCGGTGAGCTTTTCCACGCGTACGAGCAGATCTTCACCTCACTCTGGGATCGAGCGACACTCCTATGACCGACCTTGCCGATCTACTCAAAGTCGCCGACGGCGCCGTCGAACTCGCCAAGTCCATCATCGTCAGCCGCGACCCCGGCGAGATCACCGCCAAAGGCGACCGCGACATGGCGTCCGCGGTCGATTTCGCCGTCGAGGCGTCGGTGCGGGAGTATCTGGCCGGTCTGACTCCGGACATCGCCTTCCTGGGCGAGGAGGAAGGGAAGTCGCCGAAGGCAGGGCGGTTCATGTGGGCCCTGGATCCGGTTGACGGCACCGCAAACTTCGTTCGCGGTATCCCGCTCTGCTGTGTCTCTCTGGGGCTCTTCGATGGTAAGCGCTGCGTACTCGGCGTCGTCGACCTGCCGTTCATGGGTGCCCGGTACCACGCCGTCGAAGGGGGTGGCGCGTACTGCGGATCAAGAAGGATCCACGCGAGCGGCACAAGCGACGTGAGCGCCGCCATCGTGTCCATCGGGGACTACGCCGTCGGCCCGGACGCGCGCGTGCGCAACGAGCAGCGGCTGGCGATCACCGAGCGGCTTGCGGGACGGGTTCAGCGGGTGCGTATGTGGGGAACCGCGGCCCTGGACCTGGTGTGGGTCGCGGAAGGGAAGACCGACGCGAGCGTCATCTTGTCCAACAACCCTTGGGACACGTCGGCGGGCGTCGTGATTGCGCGCGAAGCCGGTGCGCGAGTTGTCTCCGCGTCCGGAAGCGCACACGACATCGACTCGGGCGAAACCATTGCCGTGGCCCCGGAGTTGCTTCCCCAGATCATTTCGCTGGTCCAGGAACAGTGAGCTGAATTTCTCGCGCGGAAGGGAGATCCGTGGACATCGATGAAGGCCGCATCTTTCGCGAGGCGTGGATTGAGGGGGTCAGGAAGCACTTTCCCGGCGAGCCGAAGCCCGGGTACGTCACACCGTGGGAGCAGACCCCGGACTGGGAGCGGGAGGCCGCGGCGGTCGTGGGTCGGCAGGTGCGGGAGTTCATCGAGCTGTCAGGCGGCAGCACGGCTCAACTGAGCAGGGAACAGCGCGGGCGCTTCGTCGCCACGTGCTGGATTGCGCAGATCCACTACCGCATCGAGGACCCGAAGCCAGGCTATGTCGCGGACTGGTCCGAGCTTCCCGGGTGGCAGCAGGAGACGGACGCGGACATCTTCGACGCCATCGAGAGGGCATCGGATCGGCGGTGAGAGCCCGGGGCGGGGGCTGTCCAGGAAGCGGGCCCCCGTCGACGCGTCGACGGGGGCCGTTCGCTACCTCGTGCCGGCTACGCCGATCAGATGGCCCTCGGGGTCTGTGAAGTGGCCTACCACCAGGGTTCCCGGGGTGCCCTCCGGGCCCATGCGGCGGGTGCCGCCCAGGGTCTCGGCCTTCTGGAGTGCCGCTTCCACGTCGGGGACGCCCACGTAGAACAGGACGCGGCCCTCGTAGCCCTCGCCGCCGCCGATGCCGCCGTTGATTCCTCCGTCCGTCGTGCTGCCGTCCACGAAGCCGTAGGTGCCGGGCTGGGAGACCGACTCGGTGGCCGCGTCGCCGACGCCGAACTCCCACCCGAACAACTCGCCGTAGTAGCTCCGGAGCTTCGCGGGGTCGCGTCCGATGACCTCGAAGTGCACCACGGGGTTTCCCATTGGATGTCCTTTCTGCGCTGATTGCCGAGTCGTCAATCATCGACCCGGGCCGGCGGCGAAAGTCATCGGTCAGGCGCGTTCCAGCAGCGTGGCGATCTCCGTGAAGCCGCGGTTGTCCGCGTGCTGGAGCGGCGTCACGCCGTCCTTGTCGGCGATGGCCGGGTCCGCGTCGGCGGTGAGGAGGAGGGCGACGATCTCCTGATGGTCCTTGCCGCCGTCGCCGAGGATCACCGCTTCGAGGAGGGCGGTCCAGCCGAGGTCGTTGACGTGGTCGACGTCCATGTCCGTGTGCTCGGTGACCCAGCGGACGTACGCGACGTGGCCGCGTTCCGGGGCGGGGATCAGCGACGTGCCGCCAGGGGGTACCGCCCACGCGCGCCCAGCGCGCTGTGGGGGAGGTTGGTGAGGGGCGTGGCACGGCCGGGCGAGGCCGAAGCGCGGCTGCCCGGACGGGGCCGGGCGGAGGAGCCGGGCGGAGGAGGCCGGGCACCAGGGCCGAGGCCCGGCTCTTGTGAGGCGGCCAGGAGGCACAGCCTTCCCGCGTACGGTCCGGCGCGTGCGGCCGGAGATCCACGGCGGCCGGGGCGGAGAGGCGCACCGCGCGCAGGATCCGACGCCCGGTCGGTCCCGGCGGCGGGCTCGCCGCGGGCGGGCTCGCCGCGGGCGCCTGCCCACGCGCCGGCAGGCACCACATGGTGCGCCGACCCGTCGCGCAGGCGTACGCACTCACCCGGCTCGGCGTGCGCGGTCGCAGACGCGCACGCGGCGCGCGCTGCCCGTACGCCGCGCGCCCCCCGTCCTCAGGAGATCGGGTCCGGGCCCGCCTGCGGTGTGGTCGGGCGGGAGGGCGGGTCGGCGGGGGCGGGGGCGAAGAGCGGGGCCAGCACCTCCAGATCCAGGGCCTGCAGCGCCTCCGCCAGCGTGCTACGGGGGCGGCGCGTGCCCGCCGTGCGCAGCACGCCCGTGAGCGGTCTGGCGTCCGCGACCGCCAGCGCCGCGGCGATCGCCTCCGCCGTGTCCCGTACCTCCGCGAACTGCGCCACCCGCCCCGTGCCGCCACGCGGTGCCCGCTCAGGACCGCTCGGCGCCGCCGCGCCGCCGCCGCCCGGCGACGCGCTCTGCGCCACGTCCCGTACGGTCGCCGCCACCGACGCCGCGCCCGACGCGCGCCACGTGAACTCCGCCGTCCGCTCCCCGCCCCGGTACACCGCGATCCCCGCCGCGCCGTCCGCCGCGTACAGCGCCACCGCGGACCAGCCCTCGCCCCGCGTCATCGCCGCCGCGGCGGCGAGCAGCGCGTCCGGCGACGGCGCTTCCCCCGCCGCCGTACGGCCCCGCGGCCACCGGCCCGGCGCGCGCCCCGGCACGCGCACCGGCGGCCGGCCCGGCTCCGGGCGCTGCCGGGTGCGCAGTTGGGCGCAGGTGCGGGCGCCGCCGGTGGCGGTCAGGCGCAGCCGCAGGCCCGCCGCGTGGGCCGCCTTGTCGACCGCGGCCGGCGGTGCGGTGCAGACGACGATCCCGGCGTACGGGGCCGGCTCGGGCCCGGCGCCGGTGCCGGCGGGCCCGAAGGCCGCGCCGGGCCCTGGGGCGTTGTCCGGCCGGGGGCCGAACAGCGGGACGCGCCGGGCGAGTTGGGCCCGTACCTCCTGGCGGGCGAGGAGGAAGCGGCGCCGGATGGCCTCGGCGTCGTCGCCGGGCTGCGCCCAGGGCATGCCGCGGGCGTCCGAGCCGACGGCGCGGAAGACCTCCAGCGCCTCGTCCCAGCGCCGGGCGCGGACGAGCGCGGCGGCGAGGCAGTTGCGGAAGCCGGCGGCCTCGGGGTCGCCCGGCTCGTAGTGCGCGGACAGCTCAAGCGCGCGTTCGACGGCCCAGGTGGTGGACGAGCCGGGGGCGTCGGCGGGGTCGGGGCCGCCGGACGGTGCGCCAAGGGCCCGGCTCGCGCCCAGCGACGCGGCCTCCAGCGGCAGCGCGTGCAGCAGCGACCCCGGCAGCGCCTCCTCCGCCGACTCCTCCGCGAAGACCATCAACTCCTCAACGTCCGCGCCCCCGACGACGGCGAGGTAGCGCAACGCCGCGACGTGCGCCCCGTGGTGGCCGGGCGCGCGGACCACCGCCTCGGCGAACCGGGAGACGAACGCCTCCCGCGGCGCCCGTACGGCGGTGGCGTGTTCGAGGGCGATGCGCCACGGCACGGGGTCGCCGGGCGCCTGGGCGGCGGCCAGCCGGACGAGGGGCAGGACGTCGCGCAGCACGGCCCGGGAGTCGGTGGCGGGAAGGCCGCCGGCGCCGTACGGGCCCCGGGCCCGCCGCCCACTGCCGGAGCCGGCACCGGCCGCGCCGGCGGATCCAGCGGTGCCGGGGGTTCCGGCCGCGCCGGCGGTTCCGGCGGTTTCGCCCGCTCCCGTACGGGGACCCCCGCCGCCCCCCGGCGCCGGGCCCCCCGGGCCGGCGCCGGTGTCGGCCGCCGCGCCCGCGCCCGGCACCGCCCCCGTACCCGTACCCGGCCGGCCGTGCTCCGTTCCCGCACCGGGCCTTCCGTACCCGGGCCCCGCGCCCGGCACCCCGTACCACGGCCACGACTCGGCGTCGGCCACCCCGGCCCACGCGCCATCCGCCCCGTCAGCGTCCCCGGAACCATCTCCGGCACCGTCACCGCCCCCGGTACCGGCAGAAGACCCCGCCCACGGCGCCGGCACCGCCCCGCCCCGCCGCCGTACGCCCCACCCCTCGAACCGCCGTCTGCGCGGCCCGTACCGCTCCACCCGCCACGCCCGCAGCAGCCGCTCCGCCTCGACCACCGCCGCGTCCCCGCACTCCGGGTCCCACTCCCGCCACCGCCGCAGCCACCCGCCGTCGTCGAGGGCCGCGGTCGCCAACTCCGCGACGTACGTGTCCCGCCGCTCCCACTCCGCCGCCCGCCCGGCACCGGCGAGGAGTTCGCGGGCCGGGCGGAAGTCGCCCGCCTCGGCGGCCGGCAGGACCGCACGGACGCGGTGTCCCGGGGCGTCCAGCAGGACGTCTTCGTCGAGGGGCAAGTCGGCGCCGACCCAGGAGTAGTGGCGCACCACGCGCGGGAACGTCACAAGGGGCCGGAGGAAGTGCATGGCACTGCATTCAAGGCCATACGAACCCCCGCGTTCCAGACTCCTACGGTGACGATCCGATATCCGAAGCGGGGTCCGGTCCATCCAGTCACAGAATGGTTTCAGCAGGAGGGACGGGCGGGGGCAAATCCGTTCTCACCGGTCACCCGGTCGGCGTCCGGGTGGCGTGACCGCCGCCACACCCGGTTCGTTGAACCGGACGCGGCGACCGGATGCAGGGGACAGCTTCCCGGTCCCGGCAGGGACGCGGCCGGCTCCGGGGACGCCCGGACCGGCCGCCCCCACGCCACCGCCCGGGCGCCGCCGCCCGGGTCGCACCCGCCCGCGTACGCACCGCCCAACGGCTCCGTACGCGCACCCGCCTCAGCGGAACCGCAGCGCTTTCAGCGCCCGCAGCCCGCGGCTCATGAAGGCCGCGTAGCTCTTGTCGTCGTCGTACCGCAGCGGCCCCAGCGCGAACGGCGCCAGCGGTACCACCCGCTGCTGCGCCACCGTCTGCGACTCCGTGTACTTCAGGATCCCCTCCGCGCCGTGCCGCCGGCCGACCCCGGAGTCCTTCATCCCGCCCATGGGCGCCTGCACGCTGCCGTACGCGGCCCCGTACGCCTCGTTGACGTTCACCGTGCCCGACTGGATCCTGGCCGCGATCCGGCCGCCCCGGCGGCCGTCCTTCGTCCACACGCTCGCGTTCAGCCCGTACGGCGTCGCGTTGGCGCGCGCGACGGCGTCGTCCTCGTCGCGGAAGCGGTAGACCGAGACGACGGGCCCGAAGGTCTCCTCGTCGCAGACGGTCATGCCGGGCTCGACGCCGTCGAGGATCGTCGGCTCGTAGAAGTACGGGCCCACATCGGGCCGCGCCCGCCCGCCGGCCAGCACCTCGGCGCCCTTGCCGACCGCCTCGTCCACGTGCCGGGTGACGGTCTCCAACTGCTGCTCGCTGACCAGCGAGCCCATGTCGGCGCCGTAGCCGAGGGTGTTGCCCAGCCGCAGGGCCCTGGTCCTGGCGACGAAGCGGGCGAGGAAGGCGTCGGCGACCGACTCGTGCACGTACAGCCGCTCGACGGAGATGCACAACTGCCCCGCCGACGCGAACGCCGCGCGCACGGCGCCCTCCGCCGCCTTCTCCACGTCGGCGTCGGCGAGCACCAGCATGGGGTTCTTGCCGCCCAGCTCCAGCGAGGCGCCGACGAGCCGGGCCGCGGCGCCCTGGGCGACCTCGCGTCCGGTGCGGGTGGAGCCGGTGAAGGAGACGTAGTCGGCGTGCCGGACGATCTCGGGGCCGACGACGGGCCCCGGGCCGATCACGACCTGCCACACCTCCTCGGGCAGCCCGGCCTCGACCAGCTTCCGGCGTGCCCACAGGGCGGTCAGCGGGGTCTTGGAGTCGGGCTTCATGACGAGCGCGTTGCCCGCGACGAGGGCGGGCAGGGCGTCGCCGACGGAGAGTTCGAGCGGGTAGTTCCAGGGCGCGATCTGGCCGACGACGCCGCGTGGGTGGCGCAGTTCCGTGACCTTGGTCAGCGTCGGCAGCGCGCCGGTGTGGCGCTTGGGGCCGAGGTAGGCGGGGGCCCTGCGGCCGTAGTGGCGGGCGGCCAGCGTGACGGACTGCACCTCCTCGTGCGCGTGCAGCCGCGCCTTGCCGGTCTCCAACTGCACGAGGTCCAGCACCTCGTCCTGGTGACGCAGCAGCAGGTCGTGGAAGCGCAGCAGCACGGCGGCCCGCTCGCGTACGGGCCTGGCCGCCCAGGCGCGCTGCGCGGCGCGGGCCCGCTCGAACGCGGCCTCCACGTCCGCGGGCCCCGCCTCCGGCACCTCGGCCAGCACCTCGCCGGTCAGCGGGGACCGGACGGCGACGGTGCCGGCGCCGGCCACGCCGCGGGTCAGGCGCTCGACGAGCGCGGGCGTGACGAACGCGGCGGCGACGGCGACGGCGGTGCGGGCGCCGTCGGAAGCGGAAGCGGTGGGGTTGCCTGCGGCGGTCTCCGTCATAAGGCCGAGGGTAGGACTCCTGCGGCGCCTTTGGATACCTGCCGGTAACCGAATTCCGCCAGCGATTGCTGGCTCATACGTTCGGCGCGGCACCGGCGGGACACGACCGGGGCCCCGGCGCCCGCCGGGGCGTACCGGCGGCCGCCCCCGCCCCCGTCACAGGTCCTGGATGTCGAGCGAGTCGACGACCTCCCGGAAGACCCGCTCGCCGTCCCGCTTGCCCTCGCCCGCGGCCGGCATCTCCACGGTCAGGTGCCAGCCGATGTTGTCGTCGTTGACGTAGAAGAACTCCCGGCTGCGCATCTCGGTCTCGGTCTCGTACCCCTCGTCGCGGGTCCACGTCGTGACCATCTCGGCGGCGTCCTTGCCCCGGTACTCGAACTCCTTGATCGACCCGTCGACGTCGGAACTCAGCTCGGTGCACTCGATGTTGTCGCCCTTGTCGCACGCCAGCGTCTGGTTGGCCTCGCTCAGCGCGCTGTCCTCGTTGCCGGAGGAGCGGGTGAGCCACAGGCTGGGCATGCCGCCCGGGTCCGTGTACGTGACCGTGCCCTCGTCGACGCTGCGCTTGTAGTCCTCCGGCACCGCCAGCGACGCCTTGAGCTGTTCCGTCTCGTCGTACGTCTTCCAGCCCGCCGGCGCGTCGTCGCCACCGCCGAGCGGGTTCGCCAGCGTCAGCACCAGCACAGCCACCACGGCTATCGCCCCGCCCAACACGGCCAGCTTCCCGCCGCGCCCCTTCGGCAGCGCCGCCGCCAGCTTCCCGCCGCGCCCGCCGCCCGCGCCGTCCTCTCCGCCGCCGGCACCGCCCGCCACCGGGGCGATCATCGTCGGCGCCGGCACCGGCCGGGCCACCGCCTCCAACTGCCGGCGCACCTCGTCCGGCGCCGGCCGCGCCGCCGGGTCCTTGCGCAGCAACTGCATCACGACCATGCCCAGCGCCCCGGAGCCGCGCGCCGGCGCCGCCGGTTCTGCGGAGAGCACGGCCTGGAGCGTCGCCGGAGCGGTCTGCCTGCGGTACGGGGACATGCCCTCCACCGCCGCGTACATCACCACGCCCAGCGACCACAGGTCCGACTCGGGGCCCGGCCGCTGGCCGAGCACCCGCTCCGGCGCGATGTACTCCGGCGACCCGACGAACGCGCCGGTCTCCGTCAGCCCCTGCTCCCCCTCGATCTGCGCGATGCCGAAGTCGGTGAGCACGACGCGGTCGTGCCGGCCGAGCAGCACGTTGTCGGGCTTGACGTCGCGGTGCAGGATCCCCGCCTCGTGCGCGGCGGTCAGCGCGCCGAGCACGGCGCCGCCGATGCGCGCCACCTCGCGCGGGTCGAGGGTGCCCTCGGTGAGCTGGTCGCCGAGGGAGCGGCCGCGGACCAGCTCCATCACGATCCAGGGCCTGCCGTCCTCCACCACCACGTCGTGCACGGTGACGACGGAGGGGTGGTCGATCCGGGCGGCGGCGCGGGCCTCGCGCTGCATCCGCTCGTACGCCGTCTGCCGCATCCGCTCGTCGAGATCGGCGGGCAGCCGGGGCTCCTTCACGGCGACGTCGCGGTCGACGACCTCGTCGTGGGCCCGCCAGACGGTGCCCATGCCGCCGACGCCGAGGCGGGCGGCGAGGCGGTAGCGCCCGCCGATCAGCCGGCCCACCGCGGGATCGCCGACGACCTGCGTGGCCGCGGGCCCCTGCGCGATGCCGTCGGCGTTCTGCTGCGGTGGCCGCAGGCCGTAGCTCGTCGGCTCGTCCCCCACCTTGTCCCCCTCGTCCGTCATGGCACCATCAATAGCGCACTACCGCGCGGTCGCTCCCCCGGATATCAACTCTGTAGAAAACGTGCGACATCGGCGGCCTCCGCCGTGACATCCGCCGCAACCCGGTCGGGGCCCTCGGCGAACATGCTGACCTGCACGGTTCCCTTCCGCAGGCGGGTCCATGTGCCGGCCGCGCGGCCATTCACGGTAACAGCGGCGCGAATCTGGCCGCCGCCGGGGCGGACGGCGCGGACGAAGTCCCGGGGGATGGCGGCGTCGCGGTCGCGCCAGCCGAGCCAGTAGTCGTCGTAGGCGGGGAGGAGGCGCACGTCGGGGGGCGGGCCCGAATCGTCTTTGCCCGGCACGTCCCTGCGCTGGTCGTCCTTGGTCTGCTCGTCCGTTCCCGGCTCGTCCGTTCCCGGCTCGTCCGGCCATACGCGGCGGGCCGTGCCCGGCGGCAGGCCCGACCAGGCGGCGAAGTCGCCCGGGGCGGCGGGTCCGTGGCCGCGGAGGTAGCGCCGGACCAGCTCGCGCACCGCGGCGTCGCCGGCCGGCTGCGGGCCTGCCGGGGGCGGCAGCCAGTCGCGCAGCGCGACGTACGTGGGCTCCCCCGCCCGCAGCGGCCCGTGGCAGACCAGCCCCGCGAGCGCCGCCCTGCGGATGACGTGGAACGGCGCCTGCCCGTCGGGCTGGACGCCGACGCGCGCCAGCCGCTCGGCCAACTCGGGGCGGGTGAGCGGCCCGTGCGCCGCGACCGCGTCCACGACGACGCGCTCCGCGCGCTCGTACACGCCCTCGTCCAGACCGAGGTCGCGGTAGCGCCGGGCGGCGCGGGAGACGAGGCGGGGGCCGTAGAGGGCGAGCAGCCAGTGCACGTCCGCCGCGGGTACCAGGTGCAGCGTGCCGCGCATGAACCAGCCGCGGACCAGGGTCCGCCGCTCCTCCAGCGCCTCGCGCACGGCGGTGCGGGTGAGCCCGTACGCGCGCGCCCGCAGCCCGAGTGCCGCGGCCTCCAGGTCCTGCGCCTGCACGGCGAAGACGCGCGCCACGACCTCCTCGGCGCCGGCGCACCGGACGCCCCCGGCGACGCACTGCGCCCGCGCCCGCGCGCGGAGCACGGCGGAATCCGTCACCGCGCCGTCTTCCGTCACCGCTCCGCCCACCGTCCCCGTACCGCAAACGCCAGCGCGCCCGCCGCCAGCACCCCCGCGCCCGCCGCCACCGACACCGGCGGCAGCGAGAACGCCAGCACCACGCACCCCGCAAGTCCCACCGCAGGCACCACGCGCGGCGGGCGGCCCTCCTCCGGGGTGAGCGTCCACGCCGAGGCGTTGGCCACGGCGTAGTACAGCAGCACCCCGAACGAGGAGAACCCGATCGCCCCGCGCACGTCCACTGTCGCAGCCACCACTGACACCACCGCGCCGACCGCCAGCTCCGCCCGGTGCGGCACCCGGAACCGCTCGTGCACCGCCGCGAGACCGTGCGGCAGATGGCGGTCCCTGGCCATCGCCAGCGTCGTACGGGAGATCCCGAGGATCAGCGCCAGCAGCGACCCCAGCGCCGCCACCGCCGCCCCGACCCGCACCACCGGCTCCAGCCACCCCGCGCCCGCCGCCGACGCCGCGTCCGACAGCGGCGCCGTCGCGTGCGCGAGACCGCCGGCGCCGAGGACGGCGAGGACGGCCACCGCCACCGCCGCGTACGCGACGAGCGTGATGCCCAGCGCCACCGGCACCGCGCGCGGGATGGTGCGCTCCGGGTCGCGTACCTCCTCGCCGAGCGTGGCGATGCGCGCGTATCCGGCGAACGCGAAGAACAGCAGCCCCGCCGCCTCCAGCACCCCCCGCACCGAGGTGTCCCCGCCCGGCCGCAGCCGGTCCGCCTCGGCGGCGCCGCTGGTCAGCGCCGCCACGACGACGGCGGCCAGCACCGCGAGCACGGCCGCGACGATCACCCGGGTGAGGAGCGCGGACTTCTGCACCCCGCGGTAGTTGACGGCCGTCAGCGCCACGACGGCGGCCACCGCGACGACGTGCTTCTGCTCCGGCCAGGCGTACGCGCCGATCGTCAGCGCCATCGCCGCGCACGACGCGGTCTTGCCGACGACGAACGCCCACCCGGCGAGGTAGCCCCAGAAGGGGCCGAGGCGCTCGCGGCCGTAGACGTAGGTGCCGCCGGAGGCGGGGTAGCGGGCGGCGAGGCGGGCGGAGGAGGTGGCGTTGCAGTACGCGACGACGGCGGCGGCGCCGAGCCCGATGAGCAACCCGGAGCCGGCGGCGCGGGCGGCGGGCGCGAGGGCGGCGAAGATCCCGGCGCCGAGCATGGCGCCGAGGCCGACGAGCACGGCGTCGCCGACGCCTAGACGGCGGACGAGAGGGGTGGCCTGGTCGGACATGGGCGGGAGGGTAGCGGAGGGAGGTGACGGGAAGGGGGCGCGCGGGATCACGTGGGGGGCGTGTGGCGCGTACGGGACGGAAGGGGCGGGCCCGGCTACGGAACCCGCCGCCTCCTCATGCGGTGGGCCGGTAGCTCTCCGCCGCGATCCGGTGGAACCGCTCCACCTCGTCGTTCTTGCCGTCCGGGCCGATCAGCAGCACCACGTGGTAGCTGTCGTCCCAGATCATCGCCAGGTTGCGCGCGTGCACCTGGCGCCCGCTGCCGTCCGTCCAGTCGAACTCGCCCTCCGCCATGACCCGCTGGCCGACCTCGATCCGCCGCAGCCCGTCGGCCTGTGCCCACGCGGAGTCGCGGTACTCGTCCAGCTCCGGCTCGCTCTGCTGCTGGTACGCCATCGGGTCGCTGCCGAACTCGCCGACGCCGTCGCGGCCGGGGACGACGAGCAGTTCGTACTCCCCGCCGACGTAGCTGACCTGGCCGTCGCTCCCGGCGGTCCGCTGCCAGTCGTCGCGGACGGCGACCTCGAAGCCCGCCGGGTCCTCGCGGAGCACGAAGCCGTCGGGCAGTTCCGAACCCGCGCCGCTGCCCTGCCCGCCGTTCTTCGGCTTGTCGGGGTCGTCCCCGGACTCCTTCGGCTGCCCGCGCTCCCCGGCTTCGTTCGGATCGCCGGCGTCCTCGGGCGGTGCCGCCGTGTCACCGGGCTCGTCCTCGCGGCCGGCGCCGACGACGCTGCGCTGGTCGCGACCCGCCTCTTCGGTCCCGGGCATGAACATCGCCGCGTATGCGATGGCGCCCGCCATGGCGACGAAGATCAGCGCAATGAGCGTACGGCCGAGGCTGCGCGGCCCGCGCGGGCCGCGCCGCGCCCGGCGTTTGTGCCGCCGCCGCACCGGCACCGGCGACTTGTTCGCGCGCCGCCTGCGCATCAGCTCGCCGCGCCTGCGCAGTATCGGCAGCCGCCGCGGATCGCCGCCGCGGCCGGTGCCGTGCTGCGGCACGGTGACCGTGCGGCTGCCGATGCCGGGCTCGGGCGCGGTCCTGATCAGGGACCGCAGCCAGCCGCGCAGCTCCTCGAAGTCCGGCCGCTCCGTGGGGTCCTGGCGCAGCAGCGACTCCACGACGGGGCGCAGGGCCCCGCACTCCTCCGCGTGCGCGGGCGGCTCGGAGCAGACGAGCTGCACCAGCTCGGCGACGTCCTCCTCGGGGTACGCGGAGTGCCCCTGGACGGCGCGGAAGAGCAGCGCGCCGAGCGCCCACAGGTCGGCGGCGGGGCCGACGGGGGGCGCGAGCTGCCAGTGCTCGTGGATGGGCCCGGCCTGCTCGGGCGCCCAGCGCTCGGTGACGGCGCCGACGACCTGCATCCGCGTCTGCCGCGCGCGCTCGGCGGCGAGCCGGGTGCTGGGCCCGGGGTAGCGGGTGGCCCCGCCGGTCCCGGGTCCCGGCAGCTCGTCGCGCCCCGCGGGCACGGCCTGCGCGCCGACGGGCACGGCGATGGACGCCCCGGGGCGCACCCCGGGCAGGCTGCCGCCGTAGGAGGCACCGCCGGGGAGGGGGTCGGGAAGGGGCTGCCGCTCGGGCTCGGCGAACCCGGCGGGCCTGGCGCCGGAGTTGCCGTAGGCACCGGAACCGCGCCCGCCGGGGTACGCCCCCGGGGCACCGGACGGCCGAGACCGGTCGGCGGACGGGTAGCCGCCCTGACCGCCACCGGCCCCGCCGGGCACGGGCCCTTGGCCGGGCACACGAGACGCACCGGGCACGGGGCCCTGGCCGGGCCCGCGGGACGCACCGGGCCCGCCGGGCACGTGAGATCCACCGGCCGCGCCGGGACCGCCGGAGGCACCGGGGCCGCCGTGGGTACCGGGACCGCCCGCGCCCGCCGGCGCACCGCCGGTGCCGCCGCGGGCGCCGGGCGCGCCCACACCTCGATACGGACCGGGTCCGCCGCTCCCGCCGTGCGGCCCCGGAACTCCTGGCGGGCCGGCCCCGGGCGCGCCGGGACCGCCGCCTGCGCCCGGCGGAACGGGGCCGCCCGCGTGCGGCGTCGGGCCCCCTTGGGCCGTGCCCGGGGCCCGGTACTGGCCGGGCGGGGGCGTGGTGCCGTACGGGTCCGCGGTGCCGTACTCGTCGTAGCCGTCGTCGCCCGCGTCGTGCGGCAGGTCGTCCCAGGGGGCGCCGGCATCCGGTGAACCGGCGGCCTGCGGGACCGGGTTGGCGGCGGCGCCCTGCGCGGGCTGCCCGCCACCGACGTCGATGCGGTCGCTGTACGCCGGGCCCGTCCCCGCGCCCGGAGGCCCGCCGGCCTCGGGCGTACGCGCGGCCTGCCCCGGCACCACCGGACGTCTCGCACCACCGGCGCCACCGGCAAGCTGCTCCTCGGCGGCCCGCGTACCGGCCTGGTACGCGGCCATCACCCCGGCCCGCGCCGCAGGCACCTCATCCCCGCGCGGCTGCCCTCCGGGCACCGCACCGGGGGGCGCACCCCGAGCCGCACCACCGGGCTGACCGCCCTGCGGCCCACCCCCGTACTGCTGTTGAGCCGGTCCACCGCCCGGCATTCCGGCCCCTTGCCCGCGGGCACCGGGAGGCCCACCACCCGGCTGCCCCTGCGCCGCACCACCCTGCGGGCCACCCGCGTACGGCCGTTGAGCCGGACCTCCGCCCGGCACTCCGGGCCTTTGCCCGTGCGCCCCGGCGGCACCGCCGCCTGGCTGACCACCCGGACGACCGCCCTGCGCGGCACCCGCGTACGGCCGTTGCCCCGGGGCCCCGCCCGGGCCCCCGGGTCCTTGCCCGGGCGCCCCAGGGGCACCGCCGCTCGGACGACCGCCCTGCGCACCACTCTCGTACGACTGCTGAGCCGGGCCACCGCCCGGCTGACCGCCCTGCGGGCCACCCGCGGGCGGCCGTTGGGCCGGGCCGCCGCGCTCACCGCCCGTCGGCCCCGCCGGCGTGCCGCCCTGCTGCCACGCGCCGAACGGCCAGCCCTCCGCGGCGCCTTCGCCGGCGCCCGCTCCGGTGCCCGAGCCGCCCTGCGTCCCCCAGCTCGCTTCGCGGCCTTCGCCGCCCCGGGGCTCGCCCTCCGCCGGATCGGGTCCGCCGCCCGCACCGTACGGAGCCGAGCGCCACACCTCGTCGTCCTCGTCGTACGGCGGCGTGCCGTACGGGCCCGCACCGCCGCGCGCCTCCGCGCCGTCGCCGTACGGTCCGCGGCGGTCGTCCCATCTCGGCGGTAAGACCCCGCCCTCCGGCTGACCGGCCACACCCCGCGGAACGCCGGGAGAGCCCTGCGCCGGCAGGAACCCCGTTGCCGGGTCCGGGAGTTGCGGCAGGCCCGGCGCGTCGCCCGGCCCCAGTCCCGGTTCCGGGCCCAACCCCGGGTCCGCGGTCACGCCGGGGCGGGGCCCAGGGCTGCCCGACGGGCGCGGGGGTTCGCCGCGGCCCGGCGGCGGCGGCAGCGGGTCGTAGCCGCACAGCGCCTCTTCCGCCGCGCCCGACGCCAGGCCCGTCAGGACCACCCGGCCGTCTTCGCAGACGAGCACCGTGCGCGTCGTGATGTTCCGGTGCGTCCAGCCGTGCGCGTGCAGCGCCCGCAGCGCCGTGAGGATGTCCGCCGCGACCTCCGCCCCGCGGTACGGGCTCAACGGCCGCTCCTCCAGCAGCCCTTCGAGCGTCCGCGCGGGCACCAGCTCGCTGACGATCCAGAGGCTGCCGCCCTCCTCGAAGACGTCGAAGACCTGCGCCAGCCGCGGGTGGTCCGGTATGGCCGCGGCCGCGCGGGCTGCGTCCATCGCACGCTGCACCACCGCGCTCGCCGCGCTCCGGCCCGCCCCGTCGCCGTACCCGGAGGGATCCGCGCCGCCGCCGTCCTCTATCAGCTCGGCCTCGACGATCTCCGGCAGCGGCACCTGCCCGATGAGGACGTCCTGCCCGCTGTACGTGTCGAAGGCGCGCGTGTGGATGGGTTCGGCGTCGACGGCAGCCGGTAGCCGGTAACGGTCGGCGAGCACTCGGCCCGCGTAGTCGTCCACGAACGCCTCCCCACAACCGCGCAATGAGCCTGAGACCGGGCCAAATGCGGTCGGTATTCAGCCTGGTCCGGATGCGTACGGTCCGCGAGACATCACGATACGTGCTCGACGGGTGGTCTGTGCCCCGCTCGCGCGGGTTAGTCCCCCGGCTTGAAGGATCCGAACGCCGTCTCGCGCAGCTCGCGGCACTCCGCGCCGTTCCACTCGCTCTCCGGACAACTGATCATTATCGCGTAGCCGTGGCTGTCGTCCACGGCGAATCCGCGGTCCAGGACCCTGATCCGCTGGCCGTCCTGTACCCGGCTGAACTGCCAGTCTGCGACCGTGGGATACCCGCGCCACTCGATCTCCTTCATCGAGATCTTGCGGTAGCCGGAGCTGGAGGAACTCACGGCGCCCTCTATGTCCTGCCAGTTCGACAGCGCGCCGCCCTCGGTGTTGTTGGGCTGGGACGTGAAGTCGATTTGTACGCGCGGGTAAGAGGACGATCCGCTGAAGATCGCGCCGCCGCCGTTCGGCGACGTACTGCTGCGCTTCCAGCCGTCGGGGAGGGCCACGGAAAACTTGAACTCGGGCTCCGTGAGCGTCGCGTAGCCGTCGGGTACGCCGGCGGAGTCCTTTCCGGAGCCGGATCCGGAATTGTCCTCGTCCTCGTCCTCGTTCTCCCCGGACCCCGGTCCCGAGGAGTCGTCGTCCTCGTCGCCAGCGGCGGCGCCGTCGTCGTCCTGCTGCCGCTTGTCCTCCTGGGCGTCGTTCTTGCCGGAGCCGCCCTGGTCCTTGTCCTGCTTCGCGCCCTTGCCGTCCTGGGTACCCGCGCCCGCGCTCTGCCCGCCGTCGTTGCCGGACGTGCCCGAGCCGGAGTCGTCGCCGCCCAGCGCGACGGCGAGCACCGTGCCGAGGATCGCCAGCGCCACCACGGCGGCGATGATCGCCAGCGTGCGCCGGGGCAGCGCCGCCACCCGCGCCGCGAGCGACCCGGCGCCCGCCCGCGCCCTCGCCGCCGGCGGTGCCGCGCCCGTGGCCGTCGTACGGGCGGCGGGGCCCTCGGCGCCGTACGCACCGGCCCCCGGACCTCCGGTCCCGGCCGAGCCCGAACCGGCGGCAGCCGCGCCCGAAGTCCCGGCGGCGGCCGCCCCGGACCGCGGCGGCGCCGCGGGCCGATCGGGCGCACCGGTCCTGGCGTCGGGGCGCGGCGGCGCTGCCGGCGCGTCGGCCGGAGCCGCCGCCTCCGCCGCCGCCGCGGCGGAACCCGCACCGGCACCGGCGCCCAACGCGCCCGCGGCCGTACCGGCACGTCCCGCCGTACGCCTGCCCCCCTGCGCCCCCGAAGTCTGTCTGCGCGCCGCCTTCTTCCGCTCCGACTTCCGCCGCGCCGGCGCGTCCGCGCCCGCCGCACCGCCTGCCGCACCGCCCGCGTCCGGCACCACCGGCAGCGGCACCATCTTCGTCGGCGCCGTCGCCGAGGGCTCGCCCGGCGCGTCCTCCGGTGCGTCGACGACGGCGCGCAGCAACGCCCGCGCGCCCGCGTCGTCGAGCCGCTCGGCGGGATCCTTGCGCAGCAGCCCATAGATGGCGTCTTCCAGCGGACCGGCGTTCTTGGGCGGGTCGATGGGCTTCGTCATCACCGCGGTCAGGGTGGCGATGGCCGACCCCAGGTCGTACGGAGGATGCCCCTCCACCGCCGCGTACAGCAGCCCGCCGAGCGACCACAGGTCGGCCGGGGGACCCGGCTTCTGCCCGCGGGCGCGCTCGGGCGAGATGTACGACGGGGCGCCGACGAGCATGCCCGTCGTCGTGATGGACGGGTCGCCCTCGACCTGCGCGATGCCGAAGTCGCTGAGCACGACGCGGCCGTCGTCGGAGATGAGCACGTTCGACGGCTTCACGTCGCGGTGCAGGATGCCCTCGCGGTGGGCCGAGCGCAGCACGTCGAGCACGGCGAGGCCGACCTCGGCGGCGCGCCGCGGGGTCAGCGGGCCGTCGTCGCGGGTGAGGTCGGAGAGCGAGCGGCCCTCGATGAGCTCCATGACGATCCACGGGCGGTCGTCCTCGTCCACCACGTCGTAGACCGTGACCGCGCCGGTGTTCCTGATGCGGGCGATCGCCTTTGCCTCGCGGAGCGTTCGCGTGACGAGGCGGCGCTTCTCGTCCTCGTCCACACTGGTGGGCAGCCGCAGCTCCTTGACCGCGACCGCACGGCCCAGCACTTCGTCCCTGGCACGCCAGACGGTGCCCATGCCGCCACGGCCGAGCACCTCCCCGAGCCGATAGCGGCCCGCCAGCAGCCGACCCGTCGCGCCGTCCCCTTCGCGCCCCATCGATCCCCTCAGCGATTCACCCCGGCAGGACCTCCATTGTGTCTTATCGCACGGACACCCCTGAGCGCCGGGCGAGGATTGCCACGATCGGTCTACCGCCGTCCGCGGCCCGATCTGCGGCGTTGACGCCGCCCAAGTCCCCTGCCGCGTTTGCTTACATGCACCTACAACCGACATGCCGCCGCCGCGGCACCGGCCCCCCGCAGGACCCGCGGGAGCACCGGCGCGCGCACCCCCGCAGGGGCACGGTCACAGCGGCACGATCTCCGGCGCCCCCAGCCGCGCCGCGTCCGCCGTCTGGTCGTCCGGCTGCCGCTGCGACTCGCGCTCCGCCTCGACCCGCTTGTCGTAGTGCGCCACCTCGCGCTCGACCTGGTCGCCGTCCCAGCCGAGCACCGGCGCCATCAGCCCGGCGACCTCGGCGGCACACTGCGTACCGCGGTCGAAGGTCTCGATGGAGATCCGGGTGCGCCGCGTCAGCACGTCGTCGAGGTGGCGCGCGCCCTCGTGGGAGGCCGCGTACACGACCTCCGCGCGCAGATAGTCGTCCGCGCCCGTGAGCGGCAGGCCCAGCGACGGGTCCTGCTCGATCAGCTCCAGCACCTCCTCCGACAGCGACCCGTACCGGTTCAGCAGGTGCTCCACCCGCGCGACGTGCACCCCCGTACGCGCCGCCGTCCGCGCCCGCGCGTTCCACAGCGCCTGGTACCCCTCCGCGCCCAGCAGCCGCACGTCCTCCGTGACGCACGGCCCGACGCGCTGGTCGAGGCCGTGCACGGCCTCGTCGACGGCGTCCTGGGCCATCACGCGGTACGTCGTGTACTTCCCGCCCGCGACGACGACGAGCCCGGGCACCGGATGCGCCACGGTGTGCTCGCGCGACAGCTTGCTGGTCGCGTCGGACTCGCCGGCCAGCAGCGGCCGCAGGCCCGCGTACACGCCCTCCACGTCGTCTCTCGTCAGCGGCACCGCGAGCACCGCGTTGACGTGCTCCAGCAGGTAGTCGATGTCGGCGGAGGAGGCCGCCGGGTGGGCCTTGTCGAGGTCCCATTCGGTGTCCGTGGTGCCGATGATCCAGTGCCGGCCCCAGGGGATGACGAACAGCACGCTCTTCTCGGTGCGCAGGATGAGGCCGCTGGCGGAGTGGATGCGGTCCTTCGGTACGACGAGGTGGATGCCCTTCGACGCCCGCACGTGGAACTGCCCGCGCTCGCCGACCATCGCCTGCGTCTCGTCCGTCCACACCCCGGTGGCGTTGACGACCTGCCGCGCCCGGACCTCGAACTCCCCGCCCTGCTCCAGGTCGTGCACCCGCGCGCCCACGACGCGCTCGCCCTCGCGCAGGAAGCCCACGACCCGCGCGCGGTTGGCGGCCTGCGCCCCGTACTGCGCGGCGGTGCGGACGAGGGTGGCGACGTAGCGGGCGTCGTCGACCTGTGCGTCGTAGTACTGCAGCGCGCCCACGAGCGCGTCCTTGCGCAGACACGGCGCGACGCGCAGGGCGTGCGAGCGGGAGAGGTGGCGGTGCGCGGGCATGCCGCGGCCGTGTTCGCGGGAGACGGACATGGCGTCGTACAGCAGCACGCCGGAGCCCGCGTACGCCCGCTCCCAGGCCCGGTGCTTGAGCGGGTAGAGGAACGGCACCGGCTTGACCAGGTGCGGCGCCAGGCGCTCGGTGAGCAGCCCGCGCTCCTTCAGCGCCTCGCGGACGAGGGCGAAGTCCAGCATCTCCAGATAGCGCAGCCCGCCGTGGATGAGCTTGCTCGACCGGCTCGACGTGCCCGACGCCCAGTCCCGCGCCTCGACCAGCCCGGTGGCCAGCCCGCGGGTCGCCGCGTCCAGCGCGGTGCCCGCGCCGACCACCCCGGCGCCGACGACCAGCAGGTCCAGCTCGCGCTCGGCCATCTGTGCAAGGGCCGCGCCGCGCTCGGCCGGCCCCAGTACCGCTGTCTTCACGGATGCCTCCTGTCCTGTCGCCCCGTTGCGGCAGTCCACGTGCCCACGTCCGATTCTGTCCGCACCCGCGCCGTACAGCCACCGTGCGTCGGCCTTGGGGCACACCGCCCAGCCGCGGAACAGCCGCGGGACAGCCGCCGTTCGGCCCCTGGGCGGCCCCCGCATGCCGCCGCGCCGCGGGCGCCGCAAAGCGCCCAATACTGAATAACAGTCATATATGCCCGTAGCCTGACAAGAGCCTCTGCTCACCCCGGGCCCGGCACCCGGGGCCCTCCGGGAAGGAACGTCCCCCAGACATGCCCGCAGACGTCGCCGTCATCGGACTCGGCCACCACGGCCTGCCGCTCGCCCAGGCCGCGGCGGCGGCCGGCTTCTCCGTCGTCGGATACGACCCCGATCCGCGCGCCGTCGACGCCCTCGCCGCCGGCCGCCCGCCGGTCGGCGGCTCGCTGACGGCCGCCGAGGTACGGAGGCTCCTGACGACCGGGTTCCGCGCCTCCGCGGACCCCGCCGACCTGGGCGGCGTCCGTACCGCCGTCGTCTGCGTGCCCACCCCGCTCGCCGACGACGGCGCGCTCGACCTCGGCCCGGTCGCCGACGCGGCGCGCGAACTGGCGCGGCACCTCAAGCCCCGCACCACCGTGCTGCTGGAGTCCGCCGCCTACCCGGGGAGCACCGAGGACCTCCTGCGGCCCCTCCTGGAGCGGGGCTCCGGGCTGCGCGCCGGGCGCGACTTCCACCTCGCCTACTCCCCCGGCCCCCTCGACCCCGCCGACACCGCCTCCGCGCCGAAGGTCGTCGGCGGGCTGACCCCGGGGTGCACGGAGGCGGCGGTGGCGTTCTACGGGCGGTTCGCGGAGCGGGTCGTACGGGCCAGGGGGCCGCGCGAGGCGGAGACGGTGCGGCTGCTGGAGGGCAACGTACGGCACGTGAACTTCGCCCTCGTCAACGAGCTGACCTGGTTCTGCCACGACCGGGGCATCGACCTGTGGGACGTCGTCCGCTGCGCCGAGACCCGCCCCTTCGGCACCGCCCACAGCTTCCGCCCGGGCCCCGGCGTCGGCGGCCACGGGGTGCCGGTCGACCCGGGCCGCGTCCCCGTCCGCGTACCGCATCCGGGCGGCAGGACCGCGCCCGGCTTCGACCACCCGCTGCGGATGGTCGACCTCGCCCGCGAGGTCAACGGCCGGATGCCGCGGTACGTCGTCCAGAGGTGCGCCCAGCTCCTCAACGAGCACGGCAAGTCCGCCCGCGGCGCCCGCGTGCTGCTCCTCGGCGTCACGTACGACCCGGACGTCGCGGACCTGGAGCGCACCCCGGCGACCGACGTCGCGGCCCGGCTGACGGAGCTGGGCGCGCGGGTGGGCTTCCACGACCCGTACGTCACGGCGTGGCAGGTGCTGGGCCGGCCGGTGCCGCGGACGGGGTCGGTGTACGACGCGGCGGCGGACGCGGACCTGACGGTGCTGCTGCAACCGCACCGGACGTACGACCTCCAGGCACTGGCGGTGAAGGCGCAGCTCCTCCTGGACACCCGGGGGGCGACGCCGCCGGGAGCGGCACACCGGCTGTGAGCGGCGAGCGGCCGGGCGGCAGGCGGCAAGGGGGGTAGACACCCCGCGGATCACCCACCCCCCGGGGTGCCGGAACCGGAGGTATCCCGGCGGAACTGCTACCGTTCGGCCGTATGGGTGATGCGGTGATGACGGCGGCTGACAGCCGCCCCCGGCTGCTGCAGGCGCTCGCCGTCGGCGCCGCCGCCACCTTGGCGGGAGCGCTGGTCCTGGGCGTGACGCAGGGCCTGGTGGGCGAACGCGGCCTGGAGCTCGGCTACTGGGCGCTGGCCCTCGGCCTCCTCGTCGGCGCCGCCGTCGGCCGCGCGGGCGCGGAGACCCGCGGCTCGGCGTTCCTGGCGACCCCCGTGGCACTCGCCGGCGTCTGCCTCACCCAGCTCACCGCGACGGCCGTGCACCTCGGTACGGCGGACGTGGGCGCGGCGTACGACTTCTGGCAGAGCGAAGTGCTGGGGAAGAACGACATGACGTTCTACCTCGTGGCCGCGGCCGAAGCGTTCCTGGTCAGCCAGCGAGTGTCCGAAGTTCGAAACAGCATGTCGCAGTCGCGTCACGACTCCCTTTAAGGGCTTGTTGTCGGGCACCGCTCAACTGCTAGCGTGCCGCGGGTTGTCCCACTGACCGCGCCCACCACACCAACTGTCCCCGGGCACGGCAGACCCATCTCTCCGGGGGGAAATACCCATGTCCCAGCCCTACCAGCAGCAACCAGGCCCAGGCGCTCCCGGCCAGCAGCCGTACAGCGCCCCGCCGCCCTACGCGCAGCAGCCGGCCGGCTCCGGCAACACGGGCCTCGCCGTGGGCGTCGGCATCGTCGCGATGATCGTCGGCGCCGTCATCTACGGCGCCATCATGCGGGCGTCCGGGGGAGACGCCGGCGAGTACACGCTGTACGCCTACCCCGCCGCCGCGGCCGGCATCCTCGTCGGCCTTGCGTTCGGCAAGCTCGGCGGCCGGAACCCGGCGCTGCCCTTCGTCGCCATCGTGCTCGGCATCCTCGGCGCCATCATGGGCCAGTTCCTCGGCTACGCGCTGCTGATCAACCACTGGACCGACGGCCAGATCGGCATCGCGACCGCGTTCACCGACGAGTTCGACCTGCTGAAGGAAGCCTTCAAGGAGGACTTCGACGCACTGGTGGCCGCGATGTACGCGGTCGGCGGCGCGGCCGGCTTCGCCCTGACGAAGCGCCTCGGCAGCAGCTGAGGCAGCCGCCCACGTCGATGACGCAGGGCCGGGACCGCGACGAACGCGGTCCCGGCCCTGCGTCGTTGCGCCAGCCCGGTCGGGCGGCGCGTCGTGCGTCAGGCGGGCGGCAGGGCGGTACTCAGCCGGCCGTGCAGCAGCAGGTAGAAGACGTACAGCGACTCCCGGCCGCCCTTACCGCGGTCGTAGCGCCGCAGCGCGCGGCCGAGGGGGTTCCACACCCGCCCGTCCGGCATCCGTACGCCGACGGGCTGCTCGAAGTAGTCGCGCTGCCGGTCGTCGAGGTCCACCCAACTCCCGCCCCCGGCCCGGACCATGACCTCTCCGACGTACGCCCCGACCCCGCGCAGCGCCTGCGCCACCGCGCGCTCGTCGGCCCCCTGCCCGGCGCGGATCCCGGCGACGATCCGGTCCGCGACGCGCAGGCTCTCCACCGAGTAGTCCAGCGGCAACCGCCGCGGCCCGCGCAACCACTCGGCCACCACCCCCTCCACGTACCGGCTCATCCCGGCCGCTTCGGGTAACACATCGCTGGCACGCCCCATGGGAATCCCCTCCACGCTCGTCGGTAGCGACCTTCACATGAACAGCGCCGGGACCCCGATTAAACGTCACACCTCCGAGGGGTGACACTTCCCACACGAGGGGTCACCACCCAGGTCTGGACAAACCCCCGACCTGCCGGTTCCGGCAACGACCAGCACACCGCGGCCGGTTACTCAGCCGCCGTGGCGAACGCCGAGTGCCCGCGCCACCTCCCTGGCCCTGCGCCGCGAGGCGAGCAGCCCGCGTTCGTGCCGGTAGGGCGGAGCGACGAGGACTTTGGGCCGGTCGAAGAGGATGACGGAGGGGACGAGCACCAGACCTGCCGCGAGCAGCCACGCGATACCGCCGATGACGACCCACGCAGCCACCCCGTCGGGCAGGGGTTCACCCAGCCGACAACGTCCCCCACCGCAAGTCCTTCCGCCCGGATCTCTCGGCCAGCCCGGCACCGTCGTCCGCGCGGTGGGGTCGCGTCAAGTGGTGGGACAAGCGGGGGTGAGTCCGGCTTGGGGGGAATGTCTTCGGGGTTGCGGTCGGGGTGGGTGGGGCGTTGATCAATGCGGGTGCACCGATCGACCGCCGTCGCCGAGGAGTTCGCCGATGCGTGGGAGCCGGGTACGGGCCGGGGTGTACCGAGGACGAAGACCCGGGCCGCCGGGCGGCGGTTCGTGAGCGCACCCCCTGGCCCCGCGGGACTGCCCTCCCGCCGGGGCCGGGGCGGTGCTCCCCTTCGCAGACGGAAGGGTTCAGCGGGAGCGGGCCACCGTGACCTCGACGCGCTGGAACTCCTTCAGCTCCGAGTAACCCGTCGTCGCCATCGCCCGCCGCAGGGCGCCGAAGAAGTTCATCGACCCGTCCGGCGTGTGCGACGGGCCCAGCAGGACTTCCTCCGTCGTGCCCACCGTGCCCAGGTCCATCACCTTCCCCCGCGGCACGTCCTCGTGGACCGCCTCCATCCCCCAGTGGTGCCCCCGCCCCGGCGCGTCCGTCGCGCGGGCCAGCGGCGAGCCCATCATCACCGCGTCCGCCCCGCACGCCACCGCCTTCGGCAGGTCGCCGGACCAGCCGACGCCGCCGTCCGCGATCACGTGCACGTAGCGGCCGCCGGACTCGTCCATGTAGTCCCGGCGCGCCGCGGCGACATCGGCCACCGCCGTCGCCATCGGCACCTGGATGCCCAGCACGTTGCGCGTCGTGTGCGCCGCGCCGCCGCCGAAGCCGACGAGCACGCCCGCCGCGCCCGTCCGCATCAGGTGCAGCGCCGCCGTGTACGTCGCGCAGCCGCCGACGATGACCGGCACGTCCAGCTCGTAGATGAACTGCTTGAGGTTCAGCGGCTCCGCCGCCGACGAGACGTGCTCCGCCGAGACCGTCGTGCCGCGGATGACGAAGATGTCCACCCCCGCGTCCACGACCGCCTTGGAGAACTGCGCCGTACGCTGCGGCGACAGCGCCGCCGCCGTGACCACGCCCGACTCGCGGACCTCCGCGAGCCGCCGGCCGATCAGCTCCTCCTTGATCGGCTCGTCGTAGATCTCCTGCATCCGCCGCGTCGCGTCGCCCTCGTCCAGCCCGGCGATCTCGGCGAGCAGCGGCTCCGGGTCCTCGTAACGGGTCCACAGCCCTTCGAGGTTGAGCACCCCGAGGCCGCCGAAGCGCCCGATCCTTATGGCCGCCTCCGGCGAGACGACGGAGTCCATCGGGGCGGCGAGGAAGGGCAGCTCGAAGCGGTAGGCGTCGATCTGCCAGGCGATCGAGACCTCCTTCGGGTCCCGGGTGCGCCGGCTCGGCACGATGGCGATGTCGTCGAACGCGTACGCCTTGCGCCCGCGCTTGCCACGGCCGATCTCGATCTCAGTCACGGATGCTGCCCTTTCCAGACGGTTGCCGCCCCAGTATCCCCCGGTCGGTCCGGTCAGACCTTGCGGGAGTAGTTCGGGGCCTCGGTCGTCATCTGGATGTCGTGCGGATGGCTCTCCTTCAGGCCCGCGGAGGTGATGCGGACGAAGCGGCCGCGGTCCTTCATCTCCGGGACGGTGCGCCCGCCGACGTAGAACATCGACTGCTTCAGCCCGCCGATGAGCTGGTGCACGACGGAGGCGAGGGGGCCGCGGTACGGGACCTGGCCCTCGATGCCCTCGGCGATGAGCTGGTCGTCGCTCTTGACCTCGTCCTGGAAGTAACGGTCCTTGGAGTACGACTTGTTGCCGCCGCGCGACTGCATCGCGCCCAGCGAGCCCATCCCGCGGTACGACTTGAACTGCTTGCCGTTGATGAACAGCAGCTCGCCCGGCGACTCCTCGCAGCCCGCCAGCAGGCTGCCGAGCATCACGGTGTCCGCGCCGGCGACCAGCGCCTTGGCGATGTCGCCGCTGTACTGCAGGCCGCCGTCGCCGATGACCGGCACGCCGGCGTCCCGGGCCGCCTGCGCGGCCTCGTAGATCGCGGTGACCTGCGGGACGCCGACGCCGGCGACCACACGCGTCGTACAGATGGAGCCGGGGCCCACGCCCACCTTGATGCCGTCGACGCCCGCGTCGACGAGCGCCTGGGCGGCGTCGCGGGTGGCGACGTTGCCGGCGACGACGTCGGCCGCCGCGTTCGACTTGATCTTCGCGGCCATGTCGGCGACGAGCCGCGAGTGGCCGTGCGCGGTGTCCACGACGATGAAGTCCGCACCCGCCTCCACCAGCGCCTGCGCGCGGTCGTACGCGTCGCCCGCGACGCCGACGGCGGCGCCGACGATCAGCCTGCCCTCCGCGTCCTTGGCGGCGTTCGGGTACTTCTCGGCCTTGACGAAGTCCTTGACCGTGATGAGGCCCTTGAGCACGTCCCGGTCGTCGACCAGCGGCAGCTTCTCGATCTTGTGCCGGCGCAGCAGCTCCATGGCCTCCGCGCCGGAGATCCCGACCCGGCCGGTGACCAGCGGCATCGGCGTCATGATCGACCGCACCTCGACGCTGCGGTCGGGCTCGAAGGCCATGTCGCGGTTGGTGACGATGCCGACGAGCCGGCCGCCGTCGTCGGTCACCGGTACGCCGCTGATCCGGAACCGGCCGCAGAGCGCGTCCGCCTCGGCGAGCGTCGCGTCGGGGCGGATGGTGATCGGGTCGGCGACCATGCCGGACTCGGAGCGCTTGACCTGGTCGACCTTCTTGGCCTGGTCCTCGATGGAGAGGTTGCGGTGCAGTACGCCGGCGCCGCCCTGGCGGGCCATGGCGATGGCCATCCGGGACTCGGTGACCCGGTCCATGGCGGCGGAGAGGAGCGGAATGTTCACCTTGACGTTCCGCGACACATGGCTTGCGGTGTCGATCTCGCCCGGGGCCATGTCGGCGGCGCCGGGCAGCAACAGCACGTCGTCGAACGTGAGCCCGATGGTGGCGAACTTGTCAGGGACGTCGGCGGCGCGCTCTGTCATGACACCCTTCCGGTGGGTCTTGCCCGATGGGACTGACCATGGTAACGGCGCGCCGGAGCGTCACGTAACGGGGCTGGTGGCGGGTGTACGAAGGTACGAAGTCCGGGGCCGGCGGGACCTTCGGACCGCCGTCGCGACCCGCTCCCCGTACGCCGTACACGCGAATGCCGTACGCCCTGAGTGACGACCCGTACGCCCCCGCGCCACGGCCCGTCCGCCCCGCGCCTACTGCCGCGCCAGCGCCCGCAGCCTGCTCAGCGCCCGGTGCTGCGCCACCCGCACCGCACCCGGCGTCATCCCGAGCATCTGGCCCGTCTCCTCCGCGCTGAAGCCCGCCGCCACCCGCAGCAGCAGCAGCTCCCGCTGGTTCGCCGGCAGGCTCGCCAGGAGCTGCTTCGCCCACTCCGCGTCGCTGCTCAGCAGCGCCTGCTCCTCGGGCCCCAGGGAGTCGTCCGGCCGCTCCGGCATCTCGTCGGAGGGCACGGCGGTCGATCCCGGGCCGCGCATCGCGGCGCGCTGGAGGTCCGCGACCTTGTGCGCGGCGATGGCGAAGACGAACGCCTCGAAGGGACGGCCGGTGTCGCGGTAGCGCGGGAGTGCGCAGAGCACCCCGATGCAGACCTCCTGCGCGAGATCGTCGACGAAGTGCCGTGCGTCGCCCGGCAACCGGTGCAGCCGCGTGCGAACATAGCGAAGCGCCAGCGGGTGCACGTGGGCCAGCAGGTCGTGCGTCGCGCGCTCGTCCCCCTCGGCCGCGAGCTGCACGAGTCCCCTGATCTCGACGGGCCTTTCGGCCGTCTGGGAAACAGTGGTCTCGTTGCCGCGCATCCGTCCATGGTGCCTCGCCCCCGAACGTTCCGCGGTATCGCGGCCGTCGTTGTAGACCGAAGCGTTATGCGCAACCGCGCGGACGGTCACCACGCGCGCCCTCCCTTCGCTGCCCCCGTGCGGGATTCGGCTGTGCCCGATGCGCCTCGTTCCGGAGAACCCATGCCTCAAGCATGCGCCTTCGCGCGGGAAACCGGATCGCCCCGTGGCCCGCGGCCCCGTTCCGCGGGCCCGCCGCCGGCTACGGGGCGGGTGTGCCGGCCCGGGGCACGGGGCCCCGGCGCGGCGGATGCGCAGCAGGTCAGCGTACGAGACCCCAGCGGAAACCGAGCGCCACCGCGTGCGCCCGGTCGGAGGCGCCGAGCTTTTTGAAAAGCCTGCGCGCGTGGGTCTTCACGGTGTCCTCGGAGAGGAACAGCTCGCGGCCGATCTCGGCGTTGGACCGCCCGTGGCTCATGCCTTCCAGCACCTGGATCTCGCGCGCCGTGAGCGTCGGCGCGGCCCCCATCTCGGTGGAGCGCAGCCGCCGCGGCGCGAGCCGCCAGGTCGGGTCGGCGAGGGCCTGCGTGACGGTGGCCCGCAGCTCGGCGCGGGAGGCGTCCTTGTGCAGGTAGCCGCGGGCGCCGGCGGCGACGGCGAGGGCCACGCCGTCGAGGTCCTCGGCCACGGTCAGCATGATGATCCGCGCCCCCGGGTCGGCCGAGAGCAGCCGGCGCACGGTCTCGACGCCGCCGAGTCCTGGCATCCGTACATCCATCAGAATCAGGTCCGAACGATCGGCGCCCCAGCGGCGGAGTACTTCCTCGCCGTTAGCCGCCGTCGTCACGCGCTCGACGCCGGGCACGGTCGCAACCGCACGGCGCAGCGCCTCTCGGGCGAGTGGGGAGTCGTCGCAAACGAGGACGGAAGTCATGGCCGCCCTCCGGAGCTGATGCGCGTCACCTTGAGCCTCCAGGGCTGGTACGTATCGTCACCTTCGGCGGTCGACCGCGCGTCGGGCGCGCCCGGGACGAACGCGCTCACAGTCAACCGCTTCCGCACTCTCAACGACGGTCACCCGAAAGAGTTACGGGGGCTCCTGGCACCTGTTGCAACGGCTGTCGCCACGGGAACCGGGGCCACACACGTCGCCACTCTACGTGAGGAAACGGTCACCGAGAAGCAGTCACCGCGCCGCGCCGCGCCATGACCCAAATGCACCTATTGATACCGTTCTGATCAGCTATTCTCCATTTTCCCTATGAGTACTATTTACATCCGGTAAGCCCGGAGAGGTAGTGTCACGACCGTTAAGGGTCTTCCACGGCGCTCCCAAGGTGATACAAAATGGCTGATTTCTCCCGGCTGCCGGGCCCGAACGCCGATCTCTGGGATTGGCAGCTCATCGCCGCGTGCCGCGGTGTCGACAGCTCGCTGTTCTTTCACCCGGAAGGGGAGCGGGGCGCCGCCCGAAGCGCACGGGAAGCCTCCGCCAAAGAGGTGTGCATGCGCTGTCCCGTGCGCGCGGAGTGCGCGGCGCACGCGCTGGCGGTCCGCGAGCCGTACGGCGTGTGGGGCGGGCTGACGGAGGACGAGCGCGAGGAGCTGCTGGGCCGCGCCCGGCACCGGACGCCGACTCCGGGGGCCACCTCCCCGGCACCCGCGGCGGCACCCGCCCCGGAACCGGCGCAGACACCGACCGCGACACCGGCACCGGCGCCGACACCGACACCGCACAACTGAGGCGGGGCGCCCCGCGGAGTCCCCGGGGCGGCGTCGTACGTATCTCCCTCGCCCCGTGCCCCGTGCCCCGGGCGTCTACGTGTCCTGGGCATCCTTCGCCGCCGCCGCCAGGCGGTCGAGCATCGCCGCCACCGCCGGCACCCGCGCCAGGTCCGGCAGCGTCAGCGCGACCACCTCCCGCCGCGCCTCCGGCATCAGCGGCACGGTGACGACCCCCCGCGGCGGCACCGCGCGCACCGCGAGCCCCGGCAGCACCGCGACCCCCAGCCCGGCGCGCACCAGGCCGACGACGGCGGGGTAGTCGTCGGTCGCGAAGTCGATACGGGGCGCGAAGCCGGCCCGTTCGCACAGCTCCACCAGATGCCGCCGGCACCGGGGGCAGCCCGCGATCACCGGCTCCGCGGCGAGTTCCGCCAGCTCCAGCCGGCCCGCCGCGGCGGCGGGGTGGCCCTCCGGCACGAGGCACAGCAGCCGGTCCGCGAGCAGCGGCCGTACGACGAGGCCGTCCCACCCGTCGACCCGGTCGCCGGCGGCACCGGCGCCCGCGGCGGCGGCACCGCGCTCCGGCACGGTCCCGCCCGCGGGCGGGTAGTGGAACGCCAGCGCGATCTCGCACTCCCCCTCCCGCAGCATCTCCACCGACCGCGGCGGCTCCGCGTCCACCAGCGAGATCCGCGTACCCGGATGAGCCGCCCGCATCGCCGCCAGCGCGCCCGGCACGATCGTGGAGCTGCCGCTCGGGAACGACACCAGCCGCACCCGTCCCGCGCGCAGCCCCGCGAGCGCCGCGACCTCGTCCTCGGCCGCGGCCAGCCCGGCGAGGATGCCGCCCGCGTGCCGTGCGAGGGCCTCCCCCGCCTCCGTCAGCCGCAGCTCGCGGCCGGCGCGGACGAGCAGCGGCGTGGCCGCCGTCTGCTCCAGCGCCTTCATCTGCTGGCTGACGGCGGGCTGGGTCAGGCCGAGTTCGCGGGCGGCGGCGGAGAACGAGCCGGTCGCGGCGACGGCCCGGAGAACGCGCAGGTGGCGGGCGTCGAACATGCCTCCAGCCTAGGCGAGTCACGCGCTCGGGCAGGCGCGATCGGAAAGCTCGTTGAGCGTTGCCGGAAGGGGCGGTTACGGTCGGGGGATGCAGGTGCTCTCCGTGAACCTCGCCCGGCCGCAGACCGCGCCCGGCATCACCGACGCCCCGGGTTTCGTCACCGGCATCGACAAGCGCCCGGCCGACGGCCCCGTGCGCGTCGAGGAGCCCGGCCCCAAGGGCGTCGGCGGCAGCGCGCTCGCCGGTGACGTCGTCGGCGACCTGCGCCACCACGGGGGCACGTACCAGGCGGTGTACGCATTCGCGCGCGAAGACCTCGACATCTGGGGCGCGGAGCTGGACCGCGAGCTGCCGAACGGCGTCTTCGGCGAGAACCTGACCACCTCCGGCCTCGACGTCTGCGGCGCGCGGATCGGCGAGCGCTGGCGGATCGGCCCCGACCTGCTGCTGGAGGTCACCAGCTCGCGCATCCCCTGCCGCACGTTCGCCGGCTGGCTCGGCGAGCGGGGCTGGGTCAAGCGCTTCACGCAGGCGGCCCGCGCGGGCGCGTACCTGCGGGTGATCGAGCCGGGCGAGATCCGGGCCGGGGACGGGATCCGCATCGAGCACCGCCCGGACCACGAGGTGACCACCTCCTTCTGGTTCCGCGCGAGCACCCTGGAGCGGGAGTTGCTGCCCCGGCTCCTCGCCGCCGGGGACGCGCTGCATCCGGAGTCCCTGGAGAAGGCCCGCAAGGCGGCGGCCCGCGCGTCCTGACGGCCGCGGTCCTCCGGGCCGACCCGGAGAGCGGGCTCAGGGTTCCCTCCGGGACGTACCCGTGCGATACCCGATGCCCGGTCGCCCGATATGTCAGAAAACTCTGACACATGAAAAAGACGAGTGGACCGAGACCGCGGCTCAAGCGCGTGCTCCTCGCCCTGACCGCGGTGGCGGTCGCGATCGTGACCGTGGTCGTCGGCGCCGGAGCATGGTTCTACGCGACCGCGGACGTCTCCACGGTCGGCAAGGTCGACTTCGCGAACGAGCTGCGGATACCGCCGCTGGAGGAGGGCGAGGTGGAGGCGGACGGCACCCGGGTCTTCCGGCTGGGGATGCGCGCGGGCGAGACGGAGTTCAGGCCCGGCAGGACCACGCCGACCTGGGGGTTCACCAGCCCCGCCACGGCCGCCGACGAGCGGTGGCCCGGGACGTACCTCGGGCCGACGCTGCGCGCGGAGCGCGGCGAGAAGGTCCGCGTCGAGGTCGGCAACGGGCTCGACGAGCCGTCCACCGTCCACTGGCACGGCATGCACCTGCCCGCCGCCATGGACGGCGGCCCGCACCAGATGGTCGGGGCCGGCGGCGAGTGGCGGCCCCACTGGACCGTCGACCAGCCCGCGGCCACCCTCTGGTACCACCCGCACCCGCACGGCCGGACGGAGCGGCACGTGCAGCGCGGGCTCGCCGGGATGTTCCTCGTCGACGACCCGGAGGCGCGCAAGCTCGGGCTCCCCGACGAGTACGGGGTGAACGACGTGCCCGTCGTCGTCCAGGACGTGCGCTTCGACGGCGACCGGTTCGACCACGGCCACCGGATGATGGCGAACACCGGCTTCCTGGGCGACGAGACGATGGTCAACGGCACCCTCGCCCCCTACCAGGAGGTACGCGACGAGGTCGTCCGGCTGCGGCTGCTCAACGCCTCCACCGCGCGCGTCTACGACTTCGGCTTCGCCGACGACCGCGGCTTCGACCTCGTCGGCACCGACGGCGGCCTGCTCGGCGCCCCGTACCGCACCGACCGCGTGCTGCTCTCCCCCGGCGAACGCGCCGAGATCCTGGTGCGGATGCGGCCGGGCGAGCGGACCGTCCTGCGCAGCAGCCCGCCGGGCGGCGGCGACTTCTGGCAGTCCCGCTTCGCGGGCGGCGACGACTCCTTCGACGTGCTGGAGCTGCGCGCCGCCGGCACCCTGCGCCCGGCGCCCGCCGTGCCGGCGCGGTTCGGGGACGTCGAGCTGCCCGATCCGGCCGACGCCTCCCGCGAACGCCACTTCGACCTGCAAACGAGCGGCATCAACGGACAGCCGATGGCGATGGACCGCATCGACGCCACCGTCGAGCGGGGCGCGACCGAGATCTGGACGGTGCGCAACCGGGACGGCATCACGCACAACTTCCACGTCCACGACGTGCAGTTCCGGGTGCTGGAGGTGGACGGCGCACCGCCGCCGCCGGAGCTGCGCGGGCGGAAGGACACGGTGTACGTACCGAACGGGCGGGAGGTGAGGCTCGTGCTGCGCTTCGACGGGCCGCCCGACCCGGACGTGCCGTACATGTACCACTGCCATCTGCTGTCGCACGAGGACGGCGGGATGATGGGCCAGTTCGCGGTCGTGAACCCGGGTGAGAAGGCCGGGCGGCCGCCGGGCGGGGGCGACGGGCATGCCGGGCACTGACCGGGCGCACCCGCCGGGTCTGACCGGGTGCCGATCGCGCCCGCTAGCGTGCGGACATGACGACTGCGCTGATTACGGGATCGACGGCCGGCCTTGGTGCCGCCTTCGCGCGCCGGCTGGCGGCTTCCGGGTACGACCTGGTGCTCGTCGCCAGGACGGCGGAACGGCTGCACGAACAGGCCGCGGAGCTGCACGAGCGGTACGGCGTGGAGACGTCGGTGCTGCCCGCGGACCTGGCGACGGAGGAGGGCATCGCGGCGGTGGCGAAGCGCCTCGGCGAGGCCGGCGCAGGGCAGCCGGTGGACCTGCTGGTCAACAACGCGGGGTTCGGGCTGAAGGGGCGCTTCCTCCAGGTGACGCTCGCCGACGAGCTGACGATGCTGAAGGTGCACTGCGAGGCGGTGCTGCGGCTGACGACGGCCGCGGCGGCGGCGATGCGGGAACGGTCGCGGGGTGCGGTGGTGAACGTCGCGTCGGTGGCGGCGTTCGTGCCGCGGGGGACGTACGGGGCGAGCAAGTCGTGGGTCGTGCAGTTCACGCAGGGCGTGGCGCGGGACCTGGCGGGGAGCGGGGTGCGGCTGATGGTGCTGTGCCCGGGGTTCGTCAGGACGGAGTTCCACGAGCGGGCGGGGATGGGGACGGACAACATCCCGGGGTGGATGTGGCTGGACGCGGACAAGGTGGTGGCGGAGGGGCTACGGGACCTGAGGCGGGGTCGTACGGTGTCGATCCCTGATCCGCGGTACAAGGCGCTGATGGGGGCGGCGAAGCTGGTGCCGCGGGGGCTGCTGGGGCGGGTGTCGACGGGGGCGGGCCGCAAGTACGGTCCGCAGTAGGGCGTTGGGTCCGCCCCGGCACCGTGGCGGGAGGGTTGTTCCCCGACCCCGCCCCTTCCCGGAACCCGGGGGGCTCCGCCCCCGAGACCCCGGCCCCTCGCGGCTCCGCCGCACCGGGGGGCCGCCGGCCTCCGGCCAGGGCCGGGGCGGGCGGACGGCATACGCCGCAGGGCCCCGCCTCCTGGGAGGCGGGGCCCTGCGGCGTGGTGCTCGTACCGACCGGTGGTCAGTGGGAGTGGCCGTGGCTGTGGCCCTGGTCCTGCTCGGGCTCCGGCTTCTCCACGACCGCGCTCTCCGTGGTCAGCAGGAGCGAGGCGATCGACGCCGCGTTCTCCAGCGCCGAGCGGGTCACCTTCACCGGGTCGATGACGCCGGCCTTCACCAGGTCGCCGTACTCGCCGGTGGCGGCGTTGAAGCCCTGGCCCGCGGTCAGCTCCGAGACCTTGGAGGTGATGACGTAGCCCTCCAGGCCCGCGTTCTCCGCGATCCAGCGCAGCGGCTCGACCGACGCGCGGCGGACGACCGCCACGCCGGTGGCCTCGTCGCCGGTGAGGCCGAGGCCGTCCTCCAGCACCTTCGCCGCGTGCACGAGCGCCGAGCCGCCGCCGGAGACGATGCCCTCCTCGACCGCCGCGCGGGTGGCGGAGATGGCGTCCTCCAGACGGTGCTTCTTCTCCTTCAGCTCGACCTCGGTGGCCGCGCCGACGCGGATGACGCACACGCCGCCGGCCAGCTTCGCCAGCCGCTCCTGCAGCTTCTCGCGGTCCCAGTCGGAGTCCGTGGCGTCGATCTCGGCCTTGATCTGCGCGACCCGGCCCGCGACCTCGTCGGACTTGCCGGCGCCGTCGACGATCGTGGTGTCGTCCTTGGTGATGACCACGCGGCGGGCGGTGCCCAGCACCTCAAGGCCCACCTGGTCGAGCTTGAGGCCGACCTCCTCGGAGACCACGGTGCCGCCGGTGAGGGTGGCCATGTCGCCGAGCATCGCCTTGCGGCGGTCGCCGAAGCCGGGGGCCTTGACCGCGACGGAGTTGAACGTACCGCGGATCTTGTTGACGACGAGGGTGGACAGCGCCTCGCCCTCCACGTCCTCGGCGACGATCAGCAGCGGCCTGGCGGAGCCGGCCTGCATGACCTTCTCCAGCAGCGGCAGCAGGTCCTGGATGGAGGAGATCTTGCCCTGGTTGATCAGGATGTACGGGTCCTCCAGCACCGCCTCCATGCGGTCCTGGTCGGTCACCATGTAGTGCGAGAGGTAGCCCTTGTCGAAGGCCATGCCCTCGGTGAAGTCCAGCTCCAGGCCGAAGGTGTTGGACTCCTCGACGGTGATGACACCGTCCTTGCCCACCTTGTCCATGGCCTCGCCGATGAGCTGGCCCACCTGCTCGTCCTGCGCGGACAGCGCGGCGACCGCGGCGATGTCGGACTTGGAGTCGATCGGGCTGGCGGCCTTCAGCAGCTCGTCGGAGATGGCCGCGACGGCGGCGTCGATGCCGCGCTTGAGCGCGGAGGGGGAGGCGCCGGCGGCCACGTTGCGCAGGCCCTCGCGGACCAGCGCCTGGGCCAGCACGGTGGCGGTGGTGGTGCCGTCGCCCGCGACGTCGTTGGTCTTGGTCGCCACCTCCTTCACGAGCTGGACGCCCAGGTTCTCGTACGGGTCCTCGACCTCGATCTCACGGGCGATGGTCACGCCGTCGTTGGTGATGGTCGGGGCGCCGAACTTCTTGTCGATGACGACGTTGCGGCCCCGGGGGCCGATCGTCACCTTCACGGTGTCGGCAAGCTTGTCCACGCCGCGCTCAAGAGCGCGGCGGGCGTCCTCGTCGAACTTCAGAGTCTTCGCCATGGAACGTGGGTCCTCTCAAAGGGCGCCGTAGGGAGCGCCGACGCCCCGGCCCGTTTCGATATGTCCTGCTCGGCGAACGGATCCGGGGCGCGGCCTGGTTGGGAAGAAGCGGGAAGCGCCCCGATTACTTCTCGATGATCGCGAGCACGTCGCGGGCAGAGAGGACGAGGTAGTCCTCGTTGTTGTACTTCACCTCGGTGCCGCCGTACTTGCTGTAGAGAACGACGTCGCCGACGGAGACGTCGAGCGGCAGCCGGTCGCCGTCCTCGAAGCGGCCCGGGCCGACGGCAAGGACGACGCCCTCCTGGGGCTTCTCCTTGGCGGTGTCCGGAATGACCAGGCCCGAGGCCGTGGTCTCCTCGGCGTCGAGCGGCTGGACCACGATGCGGTCCTCAAGCGGCTTGATGGCAACCTTGGTGCTGGCGGTCGTCACGATCCGACCTCCCCCTTCGGAGATCTCGCGGGGTTGAATGTCTGGGGTGGCGACCCTGGAGGACCCGTCGTCGCGGGTGCCGGATCCGCCTCGTCGCTGTGTTGGCACTCTCCCTGGGGGAGTGCCAGAGCCGAGGTTATGCCGCCCTTTAGCACTCGGTCAAGCCGAGTGCCAGATTGCCACCCGCGTCGCCCGCCGCCGGCCGTACAGTCGTACGAGCCGCGCCCCCGCCCGCGTCACATGTAGTCCTCAAGACGGGCCACCGTGAAGCCCTGCCGCTGGACTTCCCGTAGGAACTCCGCCACCACGTCCGTCATCGTCCGCCCGCCCTGCTGCTCAGGACCCCGGAAGTGCGCCAGCACGATGTCGCCGGGGCGCAGCCGGTCGCCGCTGCGGTACTCCAGGCCGCCCGCCTTCATGTCGGCCCGCCACAGCGGCATCGCGCGCACCCCGCAGGAGGCGGCGGCCCGCAGCGTCGCCTCGTCGTACGTGCCGTAGGGCGGCCGGAAGAGCGTCGGGCGGACGCCGAAGGCAGCGGCGACCCGCTCCTGCTGGCGGCAGATCTGGCGGCGCTGTCCGGCGTACGGGAGGGAGGTGAGGTCGGGGTGGGTGAGAGTGTGGCCGTGAACGGAGTTGCCGAGGCGCCGCAGTTCCTCGAAGTAGCCGTAGTCCCCGCCGGCCGCGGAGTCGGAGAGGAACATGCTGAACGGCAGCCGCAGATCGGCCGCCATCCGGATCAGCTCGGGGTCCTTGTCCCAGCCATCGTCGATCGTGAGGAAGACGACCTTGTCCCGCGTCGGCACCCGGCCCGCGACCGCCGGCAGCCCGGACTCCCCCGGCCGCACCGGGCGGCTCGCGGGGGGCGTGGGCGGGGCGGCGAGCGGGCGGTCGAGGCCCCAGCGGCGGTACGCCTCGGGGCCGCCGGCGCGGGCGACGTCCTTGCGGGTTGTGCCGTCACCGCCGGGCAGCGCCCGCGGCGTACGCCCCGCGTGCCGCGTGCCCGGCTTGCCGTCCGCCCGCCCGTCCCCGGGCGCCGCGGACTCCTCCGCGCTCTGCGGGAACCACTCCTCTGGCGGTCTGGCCGCGTCCGCGCAGGCGGTGAGCGCGAGCAGGCAGACGGCGGCTATCGCAGCGGCTGACGACCGCCGCCCGGAGCGGCGGGTGCGCCTCATACGTAGTCCTCCAAGCGGGCAACGGCGAAGCCCTCGTCGTTCGCCTTACGGAGCACCGTACGGAGCATATCGGTCATCGTGCCGCCGAATTCGGAAGGTCCTTCGAAGTGGGTGAGCACGATATCGCCGGGGTGGAAAGCGGTGTCCGCGCGGGAGTACGTCCAGCGCCCCGGGAACGCCTCCTGCTGCCAGAGCGGTACGAGGCCGATGCCGCAGTCCTTCGCGGCGCGCAGGGTGTCGGCGTTGTAATTGCCGTACGGCGGCCGGAAGATCCGCGGCTTGGTGCCCATCTCGCGCTCCAGGACGCGCTGCTGGCCGCAGATCTCCTCGCGCTGGGCCTCGTAGGGCAGTTCGCGGAGGTTGGGGTGGTGGAGGGTGTGGTTGCTGACGGTGGTGCCGAGGTCGCGGAGGTCGCGGAAGTAGCCGTAGTCGTCGCGCGCGACCTCGTCGGCGAGGAAGGCGCTGACGGGCACGTCGAGTTCGCGCAGCATGCGCAGCAGCTCGGGGTCCTTGCGGTAGCCGTCGTCGATGGTCAGGAAGATCACGCGGTCGTCGGTCGGTACCCGGGTGATGACGGGCGGCAGGCCGGGGCCGCCGCCGTTCGCCTCGAAGCCGGGTTCGGTGGCGAGCGCGGGCTTGCTGCGCGGCGGGGCGGGCGGCAGCAGCGGGGTGGCGTCCAGGCCCCAGGTGCGGGCGGTGGCGAGCCGCTGCGCGTGGACGCGCCGCTGGTGCTGCGCGGTGCGGGCGAGCGCTCGGGCGGGGGCGGCGGCGAGGCCGCCGGCGACGGCGGGCTTGGCGTCCCCGTAGGGGTGGGTGAGGGGGCGGGGGTGGTCGGGTCCGGCGGTACCCGAGGAGCAGGCGGAGGCGAGGAGCGCGGCGGTGACGGCCAGGGCGAGGAGGCCGGTGCGGGGTCGGGCACGTGGGAGCATTTTATCCTTTTGTCGTATTAGTTCCAGAGCCCGCATCCTGCCAGTACGGAACGGGGTGTCATGGCGCCACGCCGCACGGGCGCCCGCATGGCGGACAGCGGACAATGGGCCCATGCACGGCCCCGACGCCCCCGACGACCCCCTCGCCGCCCTCCTCACCCCCGAGGGGCAGGCGCTCCTCGCCGAGCTGCGCGAGCACGATCCCGCCGACGAACTGGCCCTCGCCACCCGGCTGCGCCGCACCCACCCCGCGGAGCTGGTCTCCGCCGCGCTCGGACAGTCCCGGCTGCGGCAGCGGGCGGCGGCGAAGTTCGGGGCGGACGCCGCGCGGATGTACTTCACCCCCGACGGCGTCGAGCAGGCCACCCGTACGGCGGTGGCGGCGCACCGCGCGGCGCGGTTCGCGGCACTCGGCGTCGACCGGGTCGCCGACCTGTGCTGCGGCATCGGCGGCGACGCGGTGGCGCTGGCGCGGGCCGGGATCGCGGTGCTCGCCGTCGACCGGGACCCGGCGGCGGCCGCCGCCGCGCGGGCCAACGCGGCGGCGCTGGGGGTCGCGGAGCTGGTCGAGGTGCGCTGCGCGGAGGTGGGGGACGTGGACATCTCCGGGTACGACGCGGTGTTCGTCGACCCGGCGCGGCGGGTGGGCGGCGGCGCCAGGGGGCGTACCCGCGTCTTCGACCCCGAGGCGTACTCACCGCCGCTGTCCTGGGCCGTCGAGGTCGCCGGCCGGGTCTCGCACGCCGCGCTGAAGGTCGCCCCCGGCATCCCGCACGAGGCGGTGCCGGACGCCGCGGAGGCGGAGTGGGTCTCCGACGCCGGCGACGTGAAGGAGGCCGTGCTCTGGTTCGGCGCTGCATCCGGCGCCGTCTTCCCCGGCGGCCGCCGCGCGACCCTGCTGCCCGCCGGCGCCACCCTCGCGGGCCGCGACCTGCCCGACCCGCCGCCGGGCCCCGTGGGGCGCTATCTGTACGAGCCGGACGGCGCCGTCATCCGCGCGCACCTCGTCGCCGAGGTGGCGGCGCAGGTCGGCGGGCGGCTGCTGGATCCCACCATCGCGTACGTCACGGCAGACGACCCGGCGCGGACCCCGTACGCCACCGCGTACGAGATCACCGATACGCTCCCGTTCAACGTCAAGAAGCTCCGCGCCCTGCTGCGCGAACGCGGCGTCGGCAGCGTCACCGTCAAGAAGCGCGGTTCCGCCGTCGAGCCCGAGGAGCTGCGGCGCAAGCTGAAGCTCACCGGCCGGACCGCGGTGTCCTGCACCGTCTTCCTCACCCGGGTCGCCGGCGCCCCTACGGTGCTTCTGGGCCGTCCGGTCCCAGCGACGTGAACCGCCAGCGGTGCACCGGCCGGGCCAGCAGACCGGGGTCCGGAGCCGGGAGTTCCGGCATGGCCGCCTCGCGGTTGCCGCAGCCCGCGTCCCACCAGGTGATGACCAGCACCCGGTCCCCCGGCGCGCGGAACGTCTCGCGCCGCAGCGGCCGGACGGGCAGGCGCTGCGCCCGCGCCCACGCCAGCAGCTCGTCGCCGCGCCCGGCCGCGGCCCTGGCCTCCCACATCTGCGCGATGACGGTCACGAGTACAGGTTGTCCTTCGCCAGCTCGTGCACGTGGTCGTGGCCGTGCCCGGGCAGGTGCTCGTGCCCCGGTACGTGCGTCTCCGTGACCGGCAGCGACGAGTCCGCCGACAGCTCCCAGTCCGACGCCGCCCGCCCCCGCGCCACCATCTCCGCGCCCAGCGCCGCGACCATCGCCCCGTTGTCCGTGCACAGCTTCGGCCGCGGCACCCGCAGCACGATCCCCGCGTCCTCGCAGCGCCGCTCGGCCATCGCCCGCAGCCGCGAGTTCGCCGCCACGCCGCCGCCGATCATCAGGTGCCCGACGCCGTTGTCCCGGCAGGCCCGTACCGCCTTGCGCGTCAGCACGTCCGCCACCGACTCCTGGAACGACGCCGCCACGTCCGCCACCGGCACGTCCTCCCCCGCCGCACGCCTGGCCTCCACCCAGCGGGCGACGGAGGTCTTCAGACCGGAGAAGGAGAAGTCGTACACCGGGTCGCGCGGGCCCGTCAGGCCGCGCGGGAAGCGGATCGCGGCCGGGTCGCCCTCGCGCGCGGCCTTGTCGATGAACGGGCCGCCGGGGAAGCCGAGTCCGAGGACGCGGGCGACCTTGTCGAACGCCTCGCCCGCCGCGTCGTCGATGGTCGCGCCGAGGGGGCGGACGTCGGCGGTGATGTCGCTGGACATCAGCAGCGAGGAGTGCCCGCCGGAGACCAGCAGGGCCATCGTCGGCTCCGGCAGCGCGCCGTGTTCGAGCTGGTCGACGGCGATGTGCGAGGCGAGGTGGTTGACGCCGTAGAGCGGCTTGCCCAGCGCGTACGCGTACGCCTTGGCCGCCGACACCCCGACCAGCAGCGCCCCGGAGAGACCCGGGCCCGCCGTCACCGCGACCGCGTCCAGGTCGCGGGCCGCGATCCCGGCATCGCGCAGCGCCCGCTCGATCGTCGGGACCATCGCCTCCAGGTGTGCCCGGCTCGCCACCTCGGGCACCACGCCGCCGAAGCGGGCGTGCGCGTCGACGCTGGACGCGATGGCGTCGGCGAGCAGCGTGTGCCCGCGGACGATCCCGACACCGGTCTCGTCGCAGGACGTCTCGATCCCGAGCACCAGGGGTTCGTCTGCCATGGGGGGCGTCACTCTTTCTCGGTACGGCGCATGACGAGCGCGTCGACGTTTCCGGGCTGGTAGTAGCCGCGCCTGACCCCGATGACGGCGAAGCCGTGGCGCTCGTAGAGGCGCTGCGCGCGCTCGTTGTCGACGCGCACCTCCAGCAGCACCTCGCGGCAGCCGAAGCGGCGGGCGGCGGCGAGCAGCGCCTCCAGCAGGCGCGGGCCGAGGCCGGTGCCCCAGTGGTCGCGGGCGGCGGCGATGGTCTGGATGTCGCCGGTGCCGTCGAGCGCGGCGAGGCCGCCGTAGCCGACGACGCGGCCGGCCTCGTCCTCGGCGACGAGGTACGCGCGGGTGGCGCCGGGGCCGCGGGCGTGGGCCAGCTCGGACCAGAACATCGCCGGGGACCAGGCGTCCTCGGGGAAGGTGTCCCGTTCGAGGGCGAGCACGGGGTCGATGTCCCACCACCGCATCCCGCGGAGGGCGACGGCGGTCACGGGTTCTCGCCGCTCTCGTACGGATCCCGGCGCGCGGTCATCGCGGGGTGACCGCCTTGTACGCGGCGGGCACCTGCGCGTCGGGGCGGCGCAGGTACAGCGGGCGGGGCGGCAGCAGCTCGGCGCCCGCCGCGAGCCGCTCGGCGGCCAGCGCGGCGAGGGCGGCGGCGTGCGGGTGCGCCGGGGGGCGGGCGTCGGGGAACGCCCCGGGGTACAGCTCCGCGCCCGCCCCGGCGGCGGGCAGGCCCGCGACCTCCTCGGCGAGGTCGGCGGGCCGGTCGACGGCCGGGTCCGTGACGCGGGTACGGGCGTCGGCGTAGCGCGCCCAGTACACCTCTTTGCGCCGGGCGTCGGTGGCCACGACGAACGGGCCGTCAATGCCGCCGGCGACGCCGCCGTCGCGGCCGGCGGCGTAGGCGATGCCGTCCAGCGTGCAGACGCCGTACACGGGGACGCCGAGCGTCATGCCGAGGACCTCGGCGGTCACCAGCCCCACCCGCAGCCCGGTGTACGGCCCTGGCCCGACGCCGACGACGACGCCGGTCAGCTCCCCGAGCCCGCGGCCCGCCTCGGCGAGCACCCGGTCGACCGCGGGCAGCAGCAGCTCGCCGTGGCGCCGGGCGTCGACCTGGTGCGACGCGGCGAGCGCGGGTGACGCGGGGTCGCCGTCGTGGAGTGCGACGGTGACGGCGGGGGAGGCGGTATCCATGGCGAGCAGCACGCCCTTCAGGGTAGTCGCGCGGAAAGGGTGCCCGGAGCGCGTCCGCCGGGCCGGTGACTCCCGCTGCGGTGGGGCCGGGGCGCACGATGGCGGGTGCTACCGTCGGGCGGAGCAGGCGGGGCGGCCCGGCGCGTGAGAAGAGGGCGGGCCGGGGGCAGACTGCGGCAGAGCGGCCCTGCGGCCGCCGTACCGGAAGGGGCGTACCGCGTGGCAGGCAGCGGGAAATTCGTGGCCGGGCTGACGGCCGCCGCCCTGGGCGTGGTCGCCTTCTTCGCCTACCAGGCCAACGCCAACGCCCCCGACTCCCTGGCCCGCAACCGCCCGGGCGTCGCCAGTCCCGAGCCGTCCAAGGCCAAGGAGAAGAAGCTCGAACTGCCCGCGCGCTCGGGCTCCGGGCTGCGGGTGGTCTACGCGCTGAAGGACAAGCGCGTGTGGCTCGTCGGCGAGGACAACTCGGTGCTGCGGACGTACAAGGTGACCCCGAGCACCGTCGACCCGCCGCCCGGGATGTACACCGTGACCTCGCGGTCGCGGCAGATCACGGGCACGGACGGGGTGCTGGTGGAGCACGTGGTGCGGTTCGCGGAGGCCGAGGGCACGGTCATAGGCTTCAGCGCCGCCATGGACGGCTCCCGGCCGGACCCGGACGCGACGGAGAAGACGGGCGGCGTGCGCTCGTCGCGGGTGGACGGCAAGGCGCTGTGGCGCTTCGCGACCGTGGGCGTACCGGTCGCGGTGGTGAAGTAGCGGGGACCCGCCGCCGGACCCCCCGCCCCTTCGTCCGTACGTTCCGTGCGTTCCTACAGCCCGGCGGCCTCCGCGATCAGCGGGACCTGCGCCACGTCCGGGTTGCAGGGGAACAGCACCAGCTCGTCGCAGCCCGCGTCCGCGAACGCGGCCTTCGCGCCGGCGACCGCCTCCGGCGAGGTCAGCGCCCCCGCGGCGACCTTCTCGGCGAACTCCCCCAGGAACCCGTAGTAGTCCAGCAGATAGCGGCGGGCGTGCTCCTCGGCGTCGGGGCCGAGGCTCACGTACGCCAGGGCCGCCACCCGCGGCTCGCCCTCCCGGCCCGCCTCGCGCCAGGCCGCCCTGGCCTTCTCGGCGCCCCCGGCCAGTTGCTCCGGGCTGCCGCCGCCGAGGATCCACCCGGCGCCGTACTCCGCGAGCCGCCGGAAGGCGGCGGGCGAGTTGCCGCCGAAGAGGATCGGCGGCCCGCCCGCCTGCACAGGCGCCGGGCCGACGGGGTGGGCGCGGCCGCGGGCGTCCTGCTGCCACACGGCGCGCATCTCGGCGAGCTGCTCGTCGAAGATCCGGCCGCGCCGGGTGAACGGCACCCCCGCCGCCTCGTAGTCGTCCTCCCGCCCGCCGACCGCGGCACCGACGGTGAGCCGGCCGCCGGAGAGCACGTCGACGGAGGCGAGCTGCTTGGCGAGCAGGGCGCCGTTGCCGCGGAAGGGGGCGATGAGGATGGTCGTCGTCAGACCGATCCGCTCGGTGACGGCCGCGGCGGCGGCGAGGGTGGGGATCGTTTCGAGGTTGCCGTAGACGACGCGGTCGATGGTGCCCAGAGTCGAGAACCCGGCCCGCTCGGCCGCGGCGGCCCACTCGGGGATCAGCTTGCCGGGGATGCCGGAGATGGTGGAGGGAAGTCCGATGCCGATGTCCATGCAGCGCAGCCTAGTGCTGTGACCGGGATGGTCCACCGTGATCGGAAGGCGGCTCGCGGGAGGAGCGCACGCGCAACGGCTGGTATTACTGGGGCATGCAGGAAGAGACGGCACGCTCCGCGATCGACACGTTCATCTCCGCGTTCAACGCCTCGGTCGACAGCTATGTGACTGCCCTGCTCTCCCAGGCCCTGACCTCAGACGTGGTCTTCTGGGGACCGATGGGTCGCAGCGAAGGAATCGCGGCGGTCGAGCGGTTCGTGCTGGACATCCGGCGCCACCCGGCGGGGACCGGCACGATGGTGCGCTGCTCAGCGGTGGACATGCCTGGCGAGTGGGCCCGGTACCAGTGGGTCTTCACCACGCCGGACGGAGGCCCCCGCCTGGCGGGAACGGACGTCGTCCATCTGCGGCGGAGCCTCATCGACCAGGTCATCGTCTTTGCGGGGGAGATCGAGCCGTCCGCCTCCTGAGCCGTCCCTCTGTCGCTGTCCTTCTCGTGAACCTGTCGCCCCACAGGCGGTCGTCGCCCACGAAGTAACAGCCGTGGAAGTAGGTGACACCGTGGGTGCGGCGGTAGGTCGCCGGCAGCCGGTTCGGCTTGCCCTGCTCCGATCACCGGCACCCGGTTTCCGCCCGCCGAGGCGAGCGGCATCAGCTTCTGCCCCTCCTTGTCGGTCAGTCCGCGTACACGGACAGGCTCAGCCACCGCGCCTCCAGCGGTCGAATGGACCTCACCGCGCATCCAACCGCCACGACCACCAACCCGGCGCACCTACGCGGTCACAGCACTAGGCGGTTTCGTTTGGATCGGTTGGTCGTTGATCCGGTTGTGCCGTTGACTGACGCGCAGTGGGCGCGGATCGAGCCGTTACTCCCGGACCGGACGCCGCAGCGGGGTGGCCGGTGGCGGGACCACCGGGAGGTCATCGACGCGATCGCCTTCAAGTTCCAGACCGGGACGCAGTGGGTCCACCTGCCCGAGAGATACGGCAACTGGCGAGGCGTCTACAACCGGCTGCGGATGTGGGCCATCGACGGCACGTGGGAGCGGGTGTTCACCGCGTTGGTGACTCAGGCCGATGCGGACGAGGATTTGACCTGGGTGGTGTCGGTGGACTCCACGATCGTGCGGGCGCACCAGCACGCCGCCGGGGCCCGCAAAAGGGGGGCCCGGCGGGTGAACCGGCCGACCACGCCATCGGCCGGTCCCGCGGCGGGTTGACCACAAAGATTCACCTCGCCGCGGACACCCGCTGTCGGCCGATGGCGTTCGTGCTGACCGCCGGGCAGGCCGGCGACGCACCCACCTTCCCGGACGTGATGGCCCGCCTGCGCGTTCCGCGCCGTCGCGGACGGCCTCGCACCCGGCCTGAGGTGGTCCTGGCGGACAAGGCGTACTCCTCCCGCGCCATCCGTGAGCACCTACGCACACGCGGCATCCGCGCGGTGATCCCCACCCCGGCCGATCAACGGAGCCACCGCCTGCGGCGCGGCAGTCGAGGCGGCAGACCACCGGCGTTCGACCGGGAGGCGTACAAGCAGCGCAACACCGTCGAGCGATGCATCAACCGCCTTAAACAGTGGCGAGGCATCGCCACCCGCTATGACAAGACCGCCACCATCTACCAGGCTGGCCTGCACATTGCTGGCATCTTCCTGTGGTCCGCCCGATGATCGAGTGGGACGGCGGACGCGAGAGGGGAGCCATGCGCGCGGACTACACGAGCCTGCCAGGGTTCGAACAGATCAGCCTGGAGGACAGCTACGTCCTGGACATAGAGGTCCACCCCGGCGCCCTGACCATCAAGCTCGATCTTCTGCTGTTGCCGGATCACCCGGAGCACCGGGCTCCGCTACCAGGAGAGCGTGCATGCTTCCGACCAGCCACAATCACCTTCTCGCCTATGCAGGCCGTGCACTGGGTCGGCCAGGGAGCACCGCCCGCCACTGACGCGAGTGGCACCCCCGACTTCGGATCAGTCGACTCCATGACCAGGATCGATGACGGCTATCAGATACTCGGTGACTGGGGCGAGATCAACCTGCAATCGACGATGCCCACCTTGGCGATCCAGTCGGACCCCAAGCCTTGATCCGAACGACACGGCCTAGCTGTCCCGGAGTGGGGCGGGGCGGGACGCGCTTGCGCTACGCGGCGTGCTGCTCCGGTGCGGCAGGGCTCTCCGGGGTGCGCCGCCCGTCCGTCCCGGCCGCCTCGGGTTCCGGCGCGGGCGGCGTCGAGACCGCCTCTGCCGCCGCGCAGGCGGCGAGCAGCTCGGCGACTCCCACGGCGGGGCGCTGCTCGTCTTGCTCAGGTGCCATACGCCCATGGGACCACGCCCGCCGACCTGGGGCAACGATATGCCGACAGCACGTCGGCATATTTGTCGGAACGTCCAGCACTGCTGTTCAGGTGCGGGCGAGCGCGGCCAGCGCGCCGTGCGCCCAGCGCTCGCCGACGCCGGTGACGGTGACGTGCCGTACGTCGGCCGCGTCGGCCCCTTCCGCGTCCGGCTCCGCGGCGTCCGCTGCCGCCTCGGCCGCACCGCCCGTGGTGCGCTCGATGACGACGTGCAGCCGGTCCTCGGCCAGCTCCTCGACCTTGCCCTCGCCCCACTCCACGACCATGACCGACTCCGGCAGCGACACGTCGAGGTCCAGGTCCTCCATCTCCTCAAGACCGCCGCCCAGCCGGTAGGCGTCGACGTGGACCAGCGGCGGCCCGCCCGAGACCGACGGGTGCACGCGCGCGATGACGAACGTCGGCGAGGTCACCGCCCCCCGTACCCCGAGCCCCGCACCCAGCCCGCGCGCGAGCGTCGTCTTGCCCGCGCCCAGCGCCCCGGTGAGCAGCACGAGGTCCCCGGCGCGCAGCACGGCGGCCAGCCGGCTGCCCAGCTCCTGCATCTGCTCGGGCGACTCGACGGTCAACTGGACTGCGGTGGTGGTCGCGGCGGCGCTCATGGCACTGGATGTTAGAGGGTCCGGCGCGACGTGCCGCGCGGCCGCCGTACGGGCCCCTCCCCCGCCTCCGCCCCCGGCCCCGCCCCCGACCCGGTGCGCAGCCGCACGCCCGCGCGGGCGAGCAGCGCGGCCAGCGCGTCGTTCACCCGGTCCGGGCGCTCCAGCATGGCCAGGTGGCCGGCGTCCTCGATGACCTCGAACGCGGCGTCGGGCAGCCGTGCGGCTATGTGCTCGCTGTGCTCCGGGGGCGTGACCATGTCGCGGTCGCCGACGAGGACGAGCCCGGGGAGGTCGCGGAAGAGCGCCAGCGCCTCGCCCTTCTCGTGCGCGGCGAACGCCGGGTAGAACTCCGCGACCACGTCTATCGGCGTGCTCTCCAGCAGCCGCTCGGCGAAGCGCACGACGCCCGGGTCGACGCCCTCGGTGCCGAACGAGTAGTGCTTGATGATCCCGGCGAAGAGGTCGGCCGTCGCCTGCCGGCCGCGCTCGGCCAGCTCGGCGCGGCTGCCGAGGGCCTTCAGGACGCCGGGCACGAAGTGCCGTACGGCCCAGGCGCCGGCCGCGGGCAGGCCGAACGTCACCCGGCCGAGGTCGCCCGAGGAGGTGCCGAGGAACGCGGCGCCGGCCACCCGGTCCCGTACCGCGTCGGGGAACTGGTCGGCGAAGGCCATGATCGTCATGCCGCCCATCGAGTGCCCGACGAGCAGCAGCGGGCCCTCGGGGGCGGCGGCGTCGACGACGGCCTTGAGGTCGCGGCCGAGCTGCTCGATGGTGACCGGCTCGTCGCCGGCGAGCTGGGAGATGCCGCGGGCCGAGCGGCCGTGGCTGCGCTGGTCCCAGTAGACGGTGCGGACTCGGCCGCGGAGGGCGGCGCGCTGGAAGTGCCAGGAGTCCTGGGTGAGGCAGTAGCCGTGGCTGAAGACGACGGTGAGGGGTGCGGGGTCGCGGCGGCCCGCGAGGCGGCGGCGCCGGCGGCGGGGGGCCGTGGTCTGCGGGTCGGATGGTGTGCCGTCGGGGAACGCGGCCGGGAAGTCGCCGGCCTCCTCGACCTCGTAGTACAGCTCGGTGCCGTCGTCCGCGACGGCAGTGCCGGGGGTGCCGCGGAGCGTGCCGTACGGACCGGCCGCGTCGAGCGCCTGCCGGGCCCGGCGGCGTACGTCGCGGCCCATCGCCAGGCGCTCCACCGCCATGCCCGCGGCCGCCCCGGCGGCGAGCACGCCGATGGCGACGCCGGCGATCCCGGCGCGCCGGCCGGCCCGGGCCCAGCCGCCGGGGCCGGGGACGACGGCGGGGGTGGCGAGGGGGTCAGCCATGGCGGGGCCCGGGGCGGTCCGTGTCGGTGTCCATGGGGGTGGCATCCCCCGCCCCGCCCGCGTACACGCGCGGTACGCGGGGTCCGATGCGCGTGACGATCTCGTACCCGATCGTGCCCGCCGCCCGCGCCCAGTCCTCCGCCGTCGGCTCGCCGTGGTCCCCGGCCCCGAAGAGCACCGCCTCGTCGCCCGCCGCCGCGGCGTCCCCGCCCAGGTCCACGACGAACTGGTCCATCGCGACCCGCCCCGCGACCGTCCGCCACTTCCCGGCGACCAGCACGGGACCGGTACCGGACGCGTGCCGCGGCACCCCGTCCGCGTAGCCGAGGGGGACGAGCGCGAGGGTGGTCCGGCCCGGGGTGACGTAGTGGTGCCCGTACGAGATGCCCAGGCCGGCCGGCGCCTCCTTGACCTGCGCCAGCGATGCCTTGACCGCCATCACGGGACGCAGCCCGAAGTCCGCGGGGCTGCCCACCTCGGGGCTCGGCGACAGCCCGTACGACGCGATCCCGGGCCGGACGAGGTCGAAGTGGGCGCCGGGGAGGGTGAGCATGGCGGGCGAGTTCGCCATGTGCCGCACCTCGGGGCGCAGTCCCGCGCGGTCGGCGACGGCGAGGGCGTCGTGGAAGGCGTCGAGCTGGCTGCGGACGGAGGGGTGTCCCGGCTCGTCGGCGCAGGCGAAGTGCGACCAGACGCCGGTGACCTCGATGGCGCCCTCGGCCTCGGCGGCACGGGCGGCGGCGACGAGGCCGGGCCAGTCGGCGGCGAGGCAGCCGTTGCGGCCGAGGCCGGTGTCGGCCTTGAGCTGCACGCGCGCGGTGCGCCCGGCGGCGCGGGCGGCGGGCAGCAGTTCGCGCAGCGCCCACAGGCCGCTGACGGTGATGTCGAGGTCCGCCTCGACGGCCTCCCGCCACGGCCCGCCGGGCGTCCACAGCCAGCACAGGATCCGGCCCCGGTCGCCTGCGGCACGCAGGGCGAGCGCCTCCTGCGGGGTGGCGGTCCCCACCCACTCGGCGCCCGCGGCGCGGGCGGCGCGGGCGCAGGGCAGCATGCCGTGGCCGTACGCGTCGCCCTTGACGACGGCCATGAACTGCGCGCGCGGGGCGATGCCGCGCAGGGCACGGATGTTCGCGCCGTACGCGGTGAGGTCGATCTCCGCGCGGGCGCGGAGGGGGGAGTCGGTCATCGGTAGCCAGTCTCGCATTTCCGCCTGATCAGGCTTCGCGTTCGTCACGGGCGGTCACGGACGGTCACGGGCGGGCGGTCACGGACGCCACGGACGTCACGGACGTCACGCCAGACGGCGGGGAGGGCGCCGGGGAGTTCGTGGGCGGTGATCGGGGCGCCGGCGGCGAGGGTGCGGGCTGCGAGGCCGTGGAGGTACGCGCCCGCGGAGCCGGCGTCGCGGGCGGTGAGGCCGGCGGCGAGGAGGGAGCCGGTGAGACCGGAGAGGACGTCGCCGCTGCCGGCGGTGGCGAGCCAGGAGGTGCCGGTGGGGTTCTGGCGCACGGGGTGCTCGCCGCCGGGGTCGGCGATCAGGGTGGTGGAGCCCTTGAGCAGGGTGGTCGCGCCGTACGCGTCGGCCAGCGACCGTACGGCGGCGAGCCTGCGGGACTCGACCTCGGCCCGGTCGACGCCGAGGAGTGCGGCGGCCTCCCCCGTGTGCGGGGTGAGCAGCGTCGGGGCGGACCGGCGCCGTACCCGTACCCGGTCCAGCAGCCGGAGGCCGTCGGCGTCGACCAGCACCGGCACGTCGGTGGCGAGCACCTGCTCCAGCACCTCCTCCGCACCCGGCCCGTCCCCCAGCCCGGGCCCGACGACCCACGCCTGCACCCGGCCGGCCTTCCCCGGCGGCCCGGGGTGCACCAGCGTCTCCGGGTACCGCTCGATGACCGCCCGCGCCGCGGGCCCCACGTACCGCACGGCCCCCGCCCCGCCGCGCAGCGCCCCGCCGACGGCGAGCACGGCGGCGCCCGGGTAGCGCTCGGAGCCGGCGACGACGCCGACGACACCGCGCCGGTACTTGTCGCTCTCGCCGGTCGGCTCCGGCAGCAGCGCGGCGACGTCGGCGTGCTGCAGGGCCTCCAGGTCGGGCACCGCGGGCAGGTACGGGCCGAGCCCGATGTCCACGAGCCGCAGCGCGCCGGCCCGCTCGGCGGCGGGGTCGACGAGCAGCCCGGGCTTGTACGTACCGAAGGTCACGGTGGCGTCGGCGGTCACGGCCTCGCCCCGTACCTCCCCGGTGTCGGCCTCGACGCCGCTGGGCAGGTCGACGGCGAGCACGGGGGCGCCGGTGTCGCGGACGACGCGCATGAGCGCGGCGGCGGCGGGGCGCAGGCCGCCGGACCCGCCGATGCCGACGATGCCGTCGACGACGAGGTCGACCCGGTCGAACACGCGGCAGAGGGGCGAACCCAGGTCGCCGCCCTCCTCCGCGGGCACGACGCACCCGCCGACGGCCCACAGGGCGGCGAGCCCGCCCTCGTGCGTACGCTCCGGGCGCAGCAGCACAGCCGTCACCCGCGCCCCGCGCCGCGCCAGCCGCGCCCCGGCGTACAGCGCGTCCCCGCCGTTGTCCCCGCTCCCCACGAGCAGCACCACCCGCCGCCCGTACACCCGCCCCAGCAACCCGGCCGCGGCGGCGGCGAGCCCCGCGGCGGCGCGCTGCATAAGCGCTCCCTCGGGCAACTCGGCCATAAGCGCCGCCTCGGCACGACGCACCGTCTCCACCCCGTACGCACTCCTCATACCCCCATCCTCCCCCGCCCCGCGAACCCCCGCAGCCGCGTACCGCCGCCACCCCCCGGCCCTCACCGCCGGGCGACCCCCAGCAGGTGCGACGCGGCGGCCAGCAGTTCCGGATGCCGGTCGGCCAGTCGCGCCGCCCGCAGAGCTGCCTCGAACGCCGGGTGATTCTCGGCCAACGGCCGCCCCGTGTGCTGCTCGACGGCCTTGAGCTGCGCCCACCCGGGGCCTTCGACCCCGTAGAGGGTCACCTCGCCCAACCCCGCGTCGCGCAGTTCACCCTCCAGCTCCGCCGCCGTGTGGAAGTACGCGGCGGTGAACCCCTTGCGCCCGGGGTCGTGGCGGCCGGTGGTCAGGATGTCGCGTACGGCGTCGTGGACGCGGTCCTTGGTGAGCAGTGTGGTCGCGGTGTGCTCGAAGACGGAGGCGTACCGGCCGATCGCCGCCGCCGCGACGAGACCCCCCGGCCGGGTGACGCGGCGGGCCTCCGCGAGGGCCCGGTCGCGGTCGCCGCGCTCCAGCAGGTGGTACAGCGGGCCGAGGACGAGGGCCACGTCGTACGCACCGTCCGCCGCCCGCAGCGCCCGGGCGTCGCCCACCTCCGCGTCGACCCCGGCCCGGCGCGCGGCCTCGACGTGCCGCGGCACCGGGTCGACGAGGTGCACCCGGTACCCGTCCCCGGCCAGCCACGCCGCGTGCACCCCGGGCCCCCCACCCACGTCGATCACGTCGGCCGGCGCCCCGGGCAGATGCCGCCGCAACAGCTCCCGCGTACGCACCAGCTCCAACCGCCCGTCCGCGGTGCCGGTCAGCCGGGTGGCCTCGTCGAAGTCGGCCCCGTAGAAGTGCAGGATCTCGGGGCGACTTGGGGGGCAGCGCTCATGTCGCCCATGCTCCCCCATCCGCGGGGCCGGTCCGGCGCCTCAGCGGCACACGTCTGACCGGCAGCGTGGCCACCCGAACCGTTACTCTGCCGCGCATGAGTGGAATCGTCGGGGTCGGAATCGATGTCGCCGAGGTGGGGCGGTTCGGGGCGGCGTTGGAGCGGACGCCGGAGTTGGCGGATCGGTTGTTTCTGCCTGCGGAGCAGGTGCTGCCCGACGGGGGGCGGCGGGGGGTGGCTTCGCTGGCGGTGCGGTTTGCGGCCAAGGAGGCGCTGGCCAAGGCGCTGGGGGCGCCGGCCGGGCTGCACTGGCACGACGCCGAGGTGTGCGTGTACGACAACGGGCGGCCCCATCTCCGCGTCCGCGGCACCGTCGCCGCGCGCGCCGCCGAGCTGGGGGTGCGTACCTGGCACGTGTCACTCAGCCACGACGCCGGCGTCGCCTCCGCCGTCGTCATCGCCGAGGGGTGACCGAGGGGCTACCTGCCCCACGCCATCCGTGCCACCGCCTCCTGCACCAGGTCCAGGTACTCCACCTCCTCGCAGCGCGGCTTGCTGCCCATGCGGTACAGGTCCAGCGACTCGACCAGGTCCTCCCCCAGGTCCTCGTCCGGCAGCTCCGCCGCCAGATCGCCCCGGACCCGGCCCGCGAACGCCTCGCGCGCGCCCCGGGCCCGCCGCCGCCGGGCGCCCGCCGCCGCGAGCTGCCTGCGTCTCTCGTGCCAAGCCGTCTGCAGTACTGACATCTCGTCCCCTGGATTCGAATACGCATCCGGACCATAACCCTCCGCCCGGCCCCGGCCTAGAGGTACGACAGGCCCCGCCCGCGCGTCCCCCCGCCCGCCCGCGCACAATGGCCCCGTGGCCTCGCCGACGAGCACGCACAGCCCCTCCCCGTACGTCGATCTCTCCCGCGCCGAGTGGAGCGCCCTGCGGGACCGGACCCCGCTCCCGCTGTCCGCGGCGGAGGTCGAGCGGCTGCGCGGCCTCGGCGACGTGGTCGACCTCGACGAGGTGCGGGACGTCTACCTGCCCCTCTCCCGCCTGCTCAACCTCTACGTCGGCGCCACCCACGGCCTGCGGGACGCCGTCAACACCTTTCTCGGCGGCCCCGGGGAGACCGCGGGCCCCCAGGCCGGCACCCCGTTCGTCATCGGCGTCGCCGGCAGCGTGGCCGTCGGCAAGTCGACCGTCGCGCGGCTGCTCCAGGCGCTGCTCGCGCGCTGGCCCGAGCACCCGCGCGTGGAACTCGTCACCACCGACGGGTTCCTGCTGCCCAACGCCGAGCTCGAAGCCCGCGGGCTGATGTCGCGCAAGGGCTTCCCCGAGTCGTACGACCGCCGCGCGCTGACCCGCTTCGTCGCCGACGTGAAGTCCGGGAAGGACGAGGTCACCGCGCCGGTCTACGACCACCTCACGTACGACATCGTCCCCGGCGAGCGGCTGAAGGTGCAGCGCCCCGACATACTCATCGTCGAGGGCCTCAACGTCCTGCAGCCCGCGCTCCCCGGCCGCGACGGCCGCACCCGCGTCACGCTCGCCGACTTCTTCGACTTCAGCGTGTACGTGGACGCCCGCATCGAGGACATCGAGCGCTGGTACGTCGAGCGGTTCCGCAAGCTGCGCGAGACGGCGTTCCAGAACCCCCTGTCGTACTTCCGCCGCTACGCCGAGGTGCCGGAGGCCGAGGCGATGGCGTACGGGAAGCGCAACTGGCGCACGATCAACGAGCCCAACCTGCGCCAGAACATCGCCCCGACCCGCGGCCGCGCGACCCTCATCCTGCGCAAGGGCCCGGACCACAAGGTCCAGCGCCTCTCCCTGCGCAAGCTCTAGCGGGCGCGCTACGCCACCGCGCCCGCGCCCCGCCGGGCACCCCGGCCGGCGTCCCGCCGTCGGACGGTTGTACGGAATCCACCCTCCCGGCACCCGCTAATCTCGGCGCATGCTGCACCTGCGGATCCAGTGCCCCGCCGCCCGTACCCCCGAAGTCGTCGGGCTTCTGCACAAGACCGTCGGCACCGCCCACCTCGCCGTGCTGCGCGGCGCCTCCCTCGATCCCGAGGGCGACGTGGTGCTGTGCGACATCGCCCGCGAGGCCGCCGACAAGCTGCTCCAGGAGCTGCGCGTGCGCGGGCTGTACGACGAGGGGGCGGTCTGCGTCGACCAGGTCGACCTGACGCTCTCGCGCCGCGCCGACCAGGCCGAGGAGGCCGCGCCGGGCGAGGCGGCGGACGCGGTGGTGTGGGAGTCGCTGGTCGAGGAGACGCACGAGGAGTCGACGCTGTCGCTCACGTACCTCGCCATGCTCGGCGTCGCCACGCTGCTCGCCGCCTGCGGAGTGATGATCGACAGCGCGATCCTCATCGTCGGCGCGATGGCGGTGGGGCCGGAGTTCGGCCCGGTGGCGGGGCTGTGCGTGGCGCTGGTGCAGTGGCGGCCGCGGCTGGTGGCGCGGTCGCTGGTGGCGCTGCTCGCGGGGTTCGCGGCGGCGATGGTACTGACGGTGGCCTTCAGCGTGATGATGGACGCCTTCGGGCTGTTCACGGAGACGGATCTGGAAGCCGTTCGGCCGCAGACGGGGTTCATCTTCGCGCCCGACTGGTTCTCGTTTATCGTCGCGCTGCTGGCGGGCATGGCGGGCACGCTGTCGCTGACGTCGTCGAAGTCGGGGGCGCTGGTGGGCGTCGCGATCTCGGTGACGACGGTGCCGGCGGCGGCCAACGCGGCGGTCGCGGTCAGCTACGCCGACTGGGGCCAGGCCCGCGGCTCGTCCGAGCAGTTGCTGCTCAACCTGCTGGGCATCGTCGTCGCCGGGACGCTGACGCTGCTGGCGCAGAAGCTGTACTGGGCCTGGCACACGGAGCAGACGCTCGGCCAGCACCTCCAGCAGTCCCGGGCCGCGGCGCAGCAGCCGCAGCGACGGCTCTGACGGCCGTACGCCGTACGGGGCGGGCGCCCCGTACGGCGTAGGACAGTCAACAACTACGGCAGCGGCAACCGCCTCAGCCCAGCGCCGACTTCACCACGTCCGCGAGCTTCCCCGCCACCGACCGCGCCTGGTCGATGTCGGCCGCCTCCACCATGACCCGCACCACCGGCTCCGTACCGGACGAGCGCAACAGCACCCGCCCCGTGGCGCCCAGCTCCCGCTCCGCCTCCAGGACGGCCTGGCGCAGCTCCGGGGAGCTGGCGACCCGGGACTTGTCGACGTCCCGCACGTTGATCAGCACCTGCGGCAGCCGGTCCATCACCGCCGCCAGCTCCGCCAGCGGCCGGCCGCTGGCGGCCACCCGGGAGGCGAGCAGCAGGCCGGTGAGGGTGCCGTCGCCGGTGGTGGCGTGGTCGAGGACGATGACGTGGCCGGACTGCTCGCCGCCGAGGGCGTAGCCGCCGCGCTTCATCTCCTCCAGCACGTAGCGGTCGCCGACGGCGGTCTGGATCAGGTCCACGCCCTCGCGCTCCAGCGCGAGCTTGAAGCCGAGGTTGGACATGACGGTGGCGACGACGGTGTTCTCGCGCAGCCGGCCGGCCTCGCGCAGCCCGAGGGCGAGGACGGCGAGGATCTGGTCGCCGTCGATCTCCTTGCCGGCCGCGTCGACGGCGAGGCAGCGGTCGGCGTCGCCGTCGTGGGCGATGCCGAGGTCGGCGCCGTGCTCGACGACGGCGGCGCTGAGCTGGTCGAGGTGGGTGGAACCGTAGCCGTCATTGATGTTGAGGCCGGTGGGGTCGGTGCCGATGGGGATCACCTCGGCACCGGCCCGCTGGAACGCCTCGGGGGAGACGCGGGCGGCGGCACCGTGGGCGCCGTCGACGACGACCTTGAGCCCGTCGAGGCGGTGCGGCAGGACGCCGAGCAGATGGGCGACGTAGCGGTCGAAGCCCTGCTCGTAGCGCTGGACGCGGCCGACGCCGGAGCCGGTCGGGCGCTCCCAGGGCTCGCCGCGCTCGTGCTTGTGGTAAAGCTCCTCGATCTCGTCTTCCAGCTCGTCGGAGAGCTTGTGGCCGCCGCGGGCGATGAACTTCACGCCGTTGTCGGGCATCGGGTTGTGGCTGGCGGAGAGCATCACGCCGAGGTCGGCGCCGAGCGCGCCGGTGAGGTACGCGACCGCGGGGGTCGGCAGCACGCCGACGCGCAGCACATCGACGCCCGCGCTGGCCAGTCCGGCGACGACGGCCGCCTCCAGGAACTCTCCGGACGCCCGTGGATCGCGCCCGACCACCGCCTTCGGGCGCTGGTCGGCCGGCTGGGCGGCGTCGGCGATGGCGAGCACGTGTGCCGCCGCCACGGACAGCCCGAGGGCCATCTCCGCGGTGAGGTCCGCGTTGGCGACGCCGCGCACGCCATCGGTGCCGAAGAGTCGTCCCACTGATCTCCTCCGAGTGCTCCCGAGTGCTCAATTCTGAGCGAGTACGTTCGACTACGGACCGTTAAAAGTCCTCACGTGACCATACCCGCGGACCGTATGCCGACCATACAAGCGCGCCCCGGCGCCCTCCCGGATCTCTCCGGGGGCCGCCGGGGCTGAGCACAGTAGCAGTACGATGATCAGCGCTTGCTGTACTGCGTTCCCTTACGGGCCTTCTTCAGACCGGCCTTCTTCCGCTCGACCGCGCGGTCGTCACGGGTCAGGAAGCCGGCCTTCTTCAGCGCGCCGCGGTTGTTCTCCGCGTCCGCCTCGTTGAGCGCACGGGCCACGCCCAGGCGCAGCGCACCGGCCTGGCCGGAGATGCCGCCGCCTGCGATGCGGGCGACGACGTCGTAACGGTCGTCGAGCTCCAGCACCTTGAAGGGCTCGTTGACTTCCTGCTGGTGCACCTTGTTGGGGAAGTAGCCCTCCAGGGTGCGGCCGTTGATCTTCCACTTGCCGGAGCCCGGGACGATGCGCACCCGGGCGATGGCGTTCTTGCGGCGCCCGGTGCCCGCGGCCGGCTGCGGGTCGCCGAAGCGCGCCGCGACGGACTCGGTGGTGTAGTCCTCGGCGGGCGTCTCGGTGGTGTACTCCTCGACGTCCTCGACGGGCGCCTCAGCGGTGGTCTCAGCCACGATTCTCCTCAGCTTCTCTGTCTCTAGGGGGTGTGGCCGGGACTACTGCGCGACCTGGGTGATCTCGTACGGGACCGGCTGCTGAGCGGCGTGCGGGTGCTCGGCACCGCGGTACACCTTCAGCTTGCTGAGCATCTGACGGCCCAGGGTGTTCTTGGGCAGCATGCCGCGGACGGCCTTCTCGACGGCCTTCTCCGGGTTCTTGTCCATCAGCTCGTCGTAGCGGACGGAACGGAGACCGCCGGGGTAGCCGGAGTGGCGGTAGGCCAGCTTCTGGGTCCGCTTGTTGCCGGAGAGGTGCACCTTGTCGGCGTTGATGATGATGACGAAGTCACCAGCGTCGACGTGAGGCGCGTACACCGGCTTGTGCTTGCCACGCAGCAACTGGGCGACCTGGGAGGCCAGGCGGCCCAGAACGACGTCGGTGGCGTCGATGACGTGCCACTGACGCTGGACGTCGCCGGGCTTGGGGCTGTACGTACGCACGGTCGTAGCCTTCGCTTCTTCAGTGGGTGTTCTCTGACAAGGTCACCCGGAGATCACGGCAGCAGTAGACCGCGCCGGCGACGCAAACCGACGGCTGATCGCTGATCAATCGTCCTGGTGGACCAGGCGTAACGGCCTCACGCGTGAGAACGAGCAGCCAATACGCACAACAATCCAGCAGAATACCGGGGCCCGCACCACCAGGTCAAAACACCCCTGCCGCTCCCCCGCACGCAGGCCCGGCCCACGTCAGGCCCGGAAGATCAACGCCGCCGGGCCACCCGGCCCTCGTCCCAGACCGCCTCCGGCGTCTCCCGGACCCGGCCGTCCGCGCCGAAGAGCAGGAACCGGTCGAAGCTGCGCGCGAACCAGCGGTCGTGCGTCACCGCCAGCACCGTCCCCTCGTACGCCTCAAGCCCCTCCTGGAGCGCCTCCGCGCTCTCCAGGTCGAGGTTGTCCGTCGGCTCGTCGAGCAGCAGCGCCGTCGACCCCTCCAGCTCCAGCAGCAGGATCTGGAACCGGGCCTGCTGGCCGCCCGAGAGCCGGTCGAAGGGCTGCTCCGCCGCCCGGTCCAGCTCGTACCTGCGCAGGGCCGACATCGACGCGCCCTTGTCCTTCGCGTGGTCCTTCCACAGGATGTCCAGCAGGGTGCGCCCCTGCAGCTCCGGGTGCGCGTGGGTCTGCGCGAAGTGCCCCGGCACCACGCGGGCGCCCAGCTTCCACATCCCGCCGTGCGCCACTGCCTCTCCCGTGGGGCTCCCCGCCAGCAGCCGCAGGAAGTGCGACTTCCCCGAGCCGTTCGAGCCCAGCACCGCGACCCGCTCCCCGTAGAAGACCTCCAGCGAGAACGGGCTCATCAGCCCGCTCAGCTCCAGCTCCTCGCAGGTGATCGCCCGCACCCCGGTCCGCCCGCCGCGCAGCCGCATCCGGATGTCCTGCTCCCGCGGCGGCGCCATCGGCGGTCCCGCCTCCTCGAACTTCCGCAGCCGCGTCTGCGCGGCCCGGTAGCGCGAGGCCATGTCGGAGTTGAACGCGGCCTTCTGCTTGTACATGATGACCAGCCGCTTGAGCTTCGCGTGCTCCTCGTCCCAGCGCCTGCGCAGCTCCTCGAACCGCTCGAAGCGCTCCTTGCGCGCCTCGTGGTACGTGCCGAAGCCGCCCCCGTGCACCCACACGTCGCTGCCCGCGGGGCTCGGCTCGACGCTGACGATCTTCTCCGCGCTGCGCGCCAGCAGCTCCCGGTCGTGGCTGACGAAGAGCACGGTCTTCTGCGTCTCCCGGAGCTGCTGCTCCAGCCACAACTTGCCCGGTACGTCCAGATAGTTGTCCGGCTCGTCGAGCAGCAGCACCTCGTCCGTACCGCGCAGCAGCGCCTCCAGCACGAGCCGCTTCTGCTCGCCGCCCGACAACGTACGCACCTCGCGCCACTGGGCCCGCTCGTACGGCACGCCCAGGGCGGCCATCGTGCACTTGTCCCACAGCGTCTCCGCCTCGTACCCCCGGGCCTCCGCCCAGTCGCTCAGCGCCTGCGCGTACGCGAGCTGGGCGCGCTCGTCGTCGCGCTCCATGATCGCCGACTCGGCCTCGTCGACCGCCGCCGCGGCCGTCCGGATCCGCGGCTGGGCGACGGAGACCAGCAGGTCACGAACCGTACGCTCGTCCCGCACCGAGCCGACGAACTGCGGCATCACGCCCAGCCCGCCGCCGGTCGAGATGCTGCCGCCGTGCGGCTGCAGCTCCCCGGCGAGCAGCCGCAGCAAGGTCGTCTTCCCCGCCCCGTTGGCCCCCACCAGCGCCACGGCGGCGCCCTCGCCGACGCGGAACGAGACGTCGCCGAGCAGCGGCCGCCCGTCCGGCAGGTAGTACTCCAGGTGCGCGGCCTCCAGGTGTCCCATGCACCCCATCCTCCCGGCCCGCGGCGCCACGGCGAAACGGGTTTTCCGCGCCGTACGGGACCCGCCCGTCCCGTACGCCCCCGGACCGCCCCCGCGGCGCCCAACGCCCCCACGCCGCCGTCCGGGTGACGGTGGGCCCGGTTAAGATGCCCGCCATGAGCTTCGGGCAGGGGGGCGGCTACGGCGGCCCCGGGGGGCAGGGGCAGGGATCGGGCTTCGGTCCGCCGGGATCCGGCGGGCCCGCGCCCGACTGGAGCGCGCTCGCCGACTCCGCGGCCGCCGAGCGGCGCCGCAAGCGGCGGCTGCTGACGATCGTCGGCGGGGCGCTGGCCACGGTCGTGATAGCCGGCGCGGTCGCCGCGGCGGTCGTCACCACCTCCGGCGGCGACGACGATCCGTCGAGCAGCGCCTCGGAGGACCGGATATCCGGCGCGGGGAGCGAGAGCGGCAAGGGCGACCCGTCGTTCTCCTCGGTGGCCCCGCCGCCGGACCCCAAGGAGTTCATCGCCTCCGCGGACAAGGACACGGCCCCGCTGACCGTCGACAGCTTCTTCCCCAACGAGAAGATCACCGTCAGCGGCCACACGTACGAGCGCAGGGCCACTCACAGCACCCGCGAGTGCGCCTCCGGCGCCTCCAGCAAGCTCGGCAAGATCCTCACCGCCAACGGCTGCGACCGGCTGCTGCGCGCCACGTTCACCCGCGAGGGCATGGCGGTCACCGTCGGCGTCGCCGCCTTCGCCGACGAGGGCCCGGCCGCCCGCACCGCCGAGCAGGCGAACGGCAACCTGGAGTCGCTGCCCGGCCAGGGCGTCCCCGAGTTCTGCCGCGCCACCGCCTGCCGGCTAACGAGCAACACCCTCGGCCGCTACGCCTACTTCACCATCGCCGGCTACGCCGACGGCAAGGCCGTCACCGCCGACGACGGCCCGACGAGCGAGGCCGTACGGGACACCGGCGCGTACGTCTACCGCCGCATCATGGACCGCGGCCGGGAGCAGGCCCTGAAGTCAACCGAGCAGTAGCCCCGTCCGCCTTTCGGGCGAGGACAGCCCCCGAACGGGGCAACCCGCGTGGTACGAGGGCGCGCGCGGTGGTCCGCTGGACTCATGAAAATCCTGGTCACCGGCGCCACGGGCGCCCTCGGCAGCCGACTCGTACCCCTCCTCACCGCGGCCGGACACACCGTCACCGGCACCACCACGAGCGAGGCGAAGACGGAGCGGCTGCGCGCGGCGGGCGCGGAGCCGGTCGTGCTCGACGTGCTCGACCCGGCGGCCGTACGGGAGGCCGTGGCGGACGCCGCCCCCGAGGTGATCGTGCACGAGGCCACGGCCCTCTCCCAGCAGACCGACCTGAGCGCCCGCGAACTCCGCAACCTCGACACCGTCTTCGCCACCACCAACCGGCTGCGCAGCGAGGGCACCGACAACCTGCTGGCGGCGGCCGCCGACACCGGCACCCGCCGGTTCATCGCGCAGAGCTTCGCCGGCTGGCCGTACAAGCGCGAAGGCAGCCGGATCAAGACCGAGGAAGACCCGCTCGACACCACCCCTCCCCCCGGCACCGAGCAGAGCCTTGGCGCCATGAAGCACCTGGAGGAGGCGGTCACCACCGCCCCCGGCATCGAGGGCATCGTCCTGCGCTACGGCGGCTTCTACGGCCCCGGCACGACGATCTACCCGGGCGGCGAGCAGGCGGAGATGGTGCGCAGGCGCCTCCTGCCGGTGGTGGGCCGCGGCGAGGGAGTGCTGTCGCTGATCCACATCGAGGACGCGGCGGCGGCGACGGCCGCGGCGGTGGAACGGGGCACGCCGGGCATCTACAACATCACGGACGACGACCCCGCGGCGCAGAAGGAGTGGCTGCCGCGGCTGGCGGCGGCGATGGGCGCGCGGCCGCCGCGGCGGGTGCCGGTGTGGCTGGCGCGGCTGGCGGCGGGGAAGTGGGTGACGATGGTGATGACGGAGGGCCGGGGGGCGTCGAACGACAAGGCCAAGAGCGAGCTGGGGTGGCAGCCGGGGCACCCGACGTGGCGGGAGGGGTTCACGGAGGTGTTCGCGGCGAGGTAGGGGCAGGGCGACGGGGGCGGGGGGCCCGTCCCCGCAGGAAGCCACACCGCAACGGGCCCCCCACCCCTTCAGTAGGGCCGGAGCCCGTACCCGTACCGGAACAGCGGCTCCGAGCCGGCCTCCCGGGACACCGCCGCGTCCGCCGCCCGGCGCGGCCAGGTGACCGGCAGCCGCCCGCTGAACCCGGCCCCGAAGAGCGCGTCCGTGATGCCGCGGGCCTCCGTCCCCGGCAGCCAGGCCGCCACGAAGGCGTCCGTGCGCGCCAGGGCCTCCCCCAGCACCAGCGGCCGCCCGGAGTACAGGACGCCCACGCAGGTCTTCGCACGCCCGCACACGTCGGCGAGACCGGCCTCGTTCCGCGCGCCCAGCGCCAGGGTCCCGGAGTCGCCGGACCACTCCGCGTACGGATCCTCGCCGCCGACCCAGATCCCGACGTCGCCGCGCCCCTCGGTCGCCACCTCGATGCCGGTGCCGGCGGTGGCGGCCCGCAGCGCCTGGAGGAACGTCGTCCCCCGCGTCGTCCGCCCCGTACCGCCCTGCCAGCCGACCGACCAGCCGCCGAGCTGCCGCCCCAGGTCGTCGGCGCCGTTGCCGCCGACGACGATGCGGTACGGGCCGCGCCGCGGGAGCGGCAGCGCGCCGCGCTCGTTGCGGAGCAGCACCTGCGAGGCCCGTACGGCCTGGCGCGCGACGGCGCGGTGGCGGGGGGAGCCGACGGCGGCGGTGCGGGCGGGGTCGGTGAAGGGGCGGTCGAAGAGCCCGAGGCGGTCCTTGGCGGCGAGGATGCGGCGTACGGCGTCGTCCACGCGCTGGAGGGGGATGTCCCCGCGGCGGACGCCGCCGACGATTGCGCGGTGCACGCCGCGGTGGTCCCTGGAGACCATGACCATGTCGACGCCGGCGTTGACGGCACGCGCTACCTGGGCGGCGAGGTCCTTGCCGGGGAGCTGCTGCACGGCGTCGTAGTCGCTGACGACGAAGCCGCGGAAGCCGAGTTCGCCTTTGAGCACGCCGGTGAGGAGCCGGCGGTCGCCGTGGGTCTTCGTGCCGTGGACGCTGCTGTAGCTGGCCATGACGGAGCCGACGCCGGCGGCGATGGCGTCGCGGTACGGGGCGAGGTGGACGCGGCGCAGCTCCTCTTCTGTGACCCGTACGTCGCCCTGGTCCAGGAGCCGGCCTTCGCCGGCGGCGGTGCCGTAGGCGGTGCCGCCGTCGCCGAGGTAGTGCTTGGCGGTGGCGAGCACGGAGCGGGGGCCGAGGGCGGCCCCCTGGAACCCGCGCACGGAGGCGGCGCCGAGTTTCCCCACGAGGGCGGGATCCTCGGCGTAGCCCTCGTACGTACGCCCCCACCGCACGTCCTGCGGCACGCACACGCACGGCGTGAACGCCCACCGCACCCCGGCGCCCAGCGTCTCGTCCCGCGCGACGCGCTCGGCGCGGCGGACGAGCGCGGGGGCGCGGGTGGCGCCCATGCCGATGTGGTGCGGGAAGATCACGGACCCGGTGATGCCGCTCATGCCGTGCACGGCGTCGGCACCGTAGAGCAACGGAATACGCAGCCTGCTGCGCAGGGCGGCCCGCTGATACCCGTCGGTCATCCGGGCCCAGGCGGCGGCGTCGTTGCCTCCGCCGCGTGGGCCGCCGTCGTCGCCGGCGCTGAGCATGGCGCCGATGCCGAGACGGGCGAGGTCGCGGGGGTCGCCGAGGAAGGCGTTCTGCACCTGGATCATCTGCCCGGCCTTCTCGGCGAGGGTCATGTGAGGCAGACAGTCGAGACCGCGACAGCGGGCAGGGGGCGCAGGGGGCCGGGAGTCGGGGTCGAGGGAGGAGGGGGCGGCGCAGGCGCCGAGGAGAAGGAGAGAACAGAAAGCGGCAAGGAGACGCATGCTCGTCACCCAACCTATGCCGGGGGCGCGAGTGGCCCAGGCACACGGGACTGGGGGCACAGGTCACCCGCCGGGGGCGGAGGAGGGGCTCAGGAGATGCAACGGGGTCCGGGGGGGGCGGAGCCCCCGGTTTCGGGAAGGGGCGGGATCGGGGACAGCCCCCCGCACCCGGCGTCCGGACCAGCCCTGACCCGCACGCACGCCCGCCCGCGAACGCGCAGCCGCCGGGGTCCGGGGGCCGCGCCCCCGGGGTCCGGGAGGGGGAGACCCCTAGCTCGTGCCCAGGGTGCGGAGGCGGCGGGAGGCCGTGTTGCGGGCTGCCAGGGCCTCGTCCGGCGGGTAGCCCACCTCCTCCAGCGTCAGCCCGTGCGGACGCACGACCTGCACCGCCGAGTCCCGCACCGCCGCCCCCAGCACCCGCCCCACCCACTCCGGCTCCCGGTGCCCGTCGCCGACGAAAAGCATCGCGCCGACCAGCGCCCGCACCATGTTGTGGCAGAAGGCGTCCGCCTTGACCGTCGCCTCCAGCACCCCGTCCGCCCGCCGCGACCACCGCAGGTCCAGCAGCCGCCGGATCGTCGTCGCCCCCTCCCGGCGCTTGCAGAAGGCCGCGAAGTCGTGCTCCCCCAGCAGCAGCTCCGCCGCCGCGTTCATCGCGGCGGCGTCGAGCGGCCGGTTGTGCCACAGCACGTGCCCGCGCAGCAGCGGGTCGACGCCGCCGGGGTCGTCGCCGACGCGGTACGCGTAGCGGCGCCAGATCGCCGAGAACCGGGCGTTGAAGTGCGGCGGTGCGGCGGTCACCCGCCAGACCCGGACATCGTGCGGCAGCCGCCCCGCCAGCCGCCGCAGCAGCAGCTCTCCCCGCTCCCCCTGCTCCGCCCACACCGGCTCCGGCAGGTCGACGTGCGCCACCTGCCCCCGCGCGTGCACCCCCGCGTCCGTACGGCCCGCCACCGTCAGCTCGTACGGCGCGGACGCCCGCAGGACGACGCGCAGCGCCGTCTCCAGCTCCTCCTGTACCGTCCGCTGGCCCTCGCGCTGCCGCGCCCAGCCGGAGAAGCCGCTCCCGTCGTACGACAGGTCCAGCCGCACCCGTACGAAGCCGGCCGCCACCTCGTCACTCACTGCCCTGTTCCTCTCAGCGCGACGGGCCCGCTCCCCCGGAGGGAAACGGGCCCGTCGTCATGCACGAACGCGCGTCAGGCGTCCTTGGCGTCCTTGCCCTCGGCGGACTCGCCGGCCTCGGACGAAGCCTCGGCCTCGCCCGCCTCGGCCTCAGCGGCGTCCGCCGCCTCGGCGGCCTCCGCGTCCTTCTTCAGACCGGCCGCCGCCTCCTCGCCCGCCACGTCCTTCGCGGAGCGCTTCGTCGCCGCCTCGGCCTCGCCGACCGCCTCCTGCTGCACGGTCAGCGCCTCGACCAGCTCGATCACCGCCATCTTGGCGTTGTCGCCGCGACGGTTGCCGATCTTGGTGATCCGGGTGTAGCCGCCCGGGCGGTTGTCGTACCGCGGACCGATCTCGGTGAACAGCGTGTGCACCACGCTCTTGTCCGAGATGAGCTGCATGACCTGGCGGCGGTTGTGAAGGTCGCCCTTCTTCGCCTTGGTCACCAGCCGCTCGGCGTACGGACGCAGCCTGCGGGCCTTGGCCTCGGTCGTCGTGATGCGACCGTGCTCGAAGAGAGCGGTGGCCAGGTTCCGCAGCATGGCGCGCTCGTGCGCCGCGCCGCCGCCCAGTCGGGCGCCCTTGGTGGGCTTCGGCATGGTGTTTCTCCTTTACCGCACCGGCCGTGTCAGGTACCGGTGATCGGGGTCCGGGGGGCGTGGCGCCCCCCGGGACATCAGTACTGCTCGGTCTCGACGAAGCCGGCGTCGGCGTCGTCGTCGGCACCGAAGGTGTCGGCGGCCGAGGTGGGGTCGAATCCGGGCGGGCTGTCCTTGAGGGCCAGGCCCATGCCGGCCAGCTTCGCCTTGACCTCGTCGATCGACTTGGCGCCGAAGTTGCGGATGTCGAGGAGGTCCGCCTCGGAGCGGGCCACCAGCTCGCCCACCGAGTGGATGCCCTCGCGCTTGAGGCAGTTGTACGAGCGGACCGTGAGCTCCAGCTCCTCGATCGGCAGCGCCAGGTCCGCGGCCAGGGCGGCGTCCGTGGGGGACGGGCCCATGTCGATGCCTTCGGCGTCGATGTTCAGCTCGCGGGCCAGGCCGAAGAGCTCGACCAGGGTCTTGCCGGCGGAGGCCACCGCGTCACGGGGGCGCATGCACGGCTTGGACTCGATGTCGACGATCAGCTTGTCGAAGTCCGTGCGCTGCTCGACACGGGTCGCCTCGACCTTGTAGCTGACCTTGAGGACCGGCGAGTAGATGGAGTCGACCGGGATCCGGCCGATCTCCTGGCCGACCTGCTTGTTCTGCACGGCGGAGACGTAGCCGCGGCCGCGCTCGACGGTCAGCTCCATCTCCAGCTTGCCCTTGCCGTTGAGCGTGGCCAGGACCAGGTCCGGGTTGTGCACCTCCACACCGGCAGGCGGGGCGATGTCCGCGGCCGTCACGACACCGGGGCCCTGCTTGCGCAGGTACATCACGACGGGCTCGTCGTGCTCGGAGGAGATGACGAGCTGCTTGATGTTGAGGATGAGGTCGGTGACGTCCTCCTTGACGCCCGGCACGGTGGTGAACTCGTGCAGAACGCCGTCGATCCGGATGTTGGTGACTGCGGCACCCGGGATCGAGGAGAGGAGCGTACGGCGCAGGGAGTTGCCGAGGGTGTAGCCGAAGCCGGGCTCCAGCGGCTCGATGACGAACCGGGAGCGGTACTCCTCGACGACCTCTTCGGTGAGAGAGGGACGCTGAGCGATCAGCATGTCTGTTCCTTCAGTCGTGGGCGCCCGCTATTTGACGCCCGCTGTACCGACCAGGGTACGGGCGGCACGGCGCAAACGCGCCATACCGCCCGTACCTGCGAACTTCCGCCCGAAGACTTACTTCGAGTAGAGCTCGACGATGAGCTGCTCCTGCACCTGGGTGTCGATCACCTGGCGCTCGGGCAGGCTGTGCACGAGGATCCGCAGCTTGGACGGGATCGCCTCCAGCCAGGCCGGGACGGTCCTGTCGCCGGCCTCCGCCTGCGCCACCGCGAAGGGGGTCAGGTTCCTGGAGGACTCGCGGACCTCGATGATGTCGCTCGGCACGACGCGGGCCGACGGGATGTCGGTCTTGCGCCCGTTGACCGTGATGTGGCCGTGCCGGACGAGCTGGCGGGCGTGGTCGCGGGACTTGGCGAAGCCGGCCCGGTAGACGACGTTGTCCAGCCGTGTTTCGAGGATGCGCAGCAGGTTCTCACCGGTCTTGCCGGACTGCCGGTTGGCCTCGTTGTAGTAACCGCGGAACTGCTTCTCCAGCACCCCGTAGATGCGCGCGCACTTCTGCTTCTCGCGCTTCTGCAGCAGGTACTCGCTGTCCTTTGTGCGCCCGCGCCCGTGCTCACCCGGGGGGTAAGGACGGATCTCGATCGGGCACTTAGCGCTCTCGCACTTGGCTCCCTTGAGGAAGAGCTTCATCTTCTCCCGACGGCAACGTTTGCAGTCGGCCCCGGTGTAACGCGCCATGTCTTGTCGTCTCCTACTTCGCTTTTCTCAGACCCGGCGGCGCTTCGGCGGGCGGCAGCCGTTGTGCGGGGTGGGGGTGACGTCCTGGATGGACCCGACCTCGAGGCCGGTGGCCTGGAGGGAGCGGATCGCGGTCTCACGGCCGGAGCCGGGACCCTTCACGAAGACGTCGACCTTGCGCATGCCGTGCTCCTGGGCACGGCGGGCGGCGGACTCGGCGGCCATCTGGGCGGCGAAGGGCGTCGACTTGCGCGAGCCCTTGAAGCCGACATGGCCGGCGGAGGCCCACGAGATCACGTTCCCGGACGGGTCGGTGATCGAGATGATCGTGTTGTTGAACGTGCTCTTGATGTGAGCGTGGCCATGGGCCACGTTCTTCTTTTCCTTGCGGCGGACCTTCTTGGCCCCGGCCGTTCGGCTCTTCGGAGGCATTCGGTGTTATCTCCCGTGGAGGTGGTCGGTCCTGCAGCGATGCGGGCGCACGGAGCGGACCGCTGCGGACTACTTCTTGCCCGGCTTCTTCTTGCCGGCGATGGCGCGACGCGGGCCCTTGCGGGTGCGGGCGTTGGTGGAGGTGCGCTGACCGTGGACGGGCAGTCCGCGGCGGTGCCGCAGGCCCTGGTAGCAGCCGATCTCGACCTTGCGCCGGATGTCCGCCTGGATCTCGCGGCGGAGGTCACCCTCGGTCCTGAGGTTGTTGTCCACGAACTCGCGGATCTGGACGAGCTCTTCCTCGGTCAGATCGCGGACGCGGGTGTCGGGGCTCACCCCGGTCGCGGCCAGCGTCTGCTGGGAGAGCGTCCGGCCGATGCCGAACACATAGGTGAGGGCGACCTCCACGCGCTTCTCGCGCGGGATGTCGACACCTGCAACGCGTGCCATTGAAGGCTCCTGTGTCTTGTCGGAGGTCTTCCGCAGCACCGTTCCCGTATTTCGCTACGAGCCGGGTCCCCGGCCTCCGAGCCGGGGGTTTCGTCCCACACACGTTCGTGGGGGTCGGGTGGCTGCTTCTTACTTTTCGCTTGTTGCGTCGCGCGAGGAGCTGCGAGCGGTGCGAGGCAATGGGTCGGCGTACGTCAGCCCTGGCGCTGCTTGTGGCGCAGGTTTTCGCAGATGACCATGACCCTGCCGTGGCGGCGGATCACCTTGCACTTGTCGCAGATCTTCTTGACGCTCGGCTTGACCTTCATGTGTCTGGAGGTTCTCCGGGTCGGTGCCCCGCCCCACGGGAGCGGGACGAAGCAAGATCTACTTGTAGCGGTAGACGATCCGTCCGCGCGTCAGGTCGTACGGAGACAACTCCACCACGACCCTGTCGTCGGGAAGGATACGGATGTAGTGCATCCGCATCTTGCCGCTGATGTGCGCGAGGACCTGGTGCCCGTTCTGGAGCTCCACCTTGAACATCGCGTTCGGCAGAGACTCGACGACGGTGCCCTCGATCTCGATGGCCCCTTGTTTTTTGGCCATGCTTGAGCGCTTCACCTTCCGGATTCGGCTACCTGGATGGTCCGGGGCACACGGGTGCACGGGGACCGACGAGTCAGTCTACGCGACCGCACCAGAAAGGCGAAATCGGGAGTGTGCCCGCTCCGCAAGATCATTAAGCACCCGGCGAACCGGGCGCCCCCGGGTGCGCCGCGGCCTCAGTCCAGCGGGTCCGGGGCCGCCGTGATCCCGTACGCCGCGAGCTTCTCGCGGCCGCCGTCCGGGGCCGTCAGCACCAGCGGGCCGGCCTCGGTGAGAGCCACGGAGTGCTCCCAGTGGCTCGACCAGCTTCCGTCGTCCGTCTTGACCGTCCACTCGTCGGCCAGCACGTGCGTGCGCGGGGTGCCGAGGCTGACCATCGGCTCGATCGCGATGCAGAAGCCCGGGACGAGCTTGGGGCCGCGGCCGCGGCGCCTGTCGACGTAGTTCAGCAGGTGCGGGTCCATGTGCATCTGCGAGCCGATGCCGTGGCCGCCGTAGTCCTCGACGATGCCGTACTTGCCGGCGGCCGGGCGCGGCTGGCGGCGGATGTAGCCCTCGACGGCGGCGGAGATGTCCACCAGCCGGTTGCCCTTGCGGACGGCCGCGATGCCGGCCCACATGGACTCCTCGGTCACCCGGCTCAGCTCGTGCAGCTCCGCCTTGTGTCCGGAGCCGACGAAGGCGGTGATGGCGGCGTCCGCGTGCCAGCCGTCGACGATGGCGCCGGCGTCGATGGAGATCACGTCGCCCTCGCGCAGCACGGTCTCGCGGTCCGGGATGCCGTGGACGACGACGTCGTTGACCGACGTGCAGATGTTGCCGGGGAAGCCCCCGTACCCCAGGAAGTTCGGCTTGGCGCCGTGGTCGGCGAGGACCTTGGCGGCGATCTCGTCGAGGTCCTTCGTGGTGGCCCCGGGCACGGCGGCGGCGGCGCACGCCTGGTGCATGGCCGCGACGACGAGGCCGGCGGCCCGCATCTTCGCGATCTGTTCCGGGGTCTTGATCTCCACCATGACGGCTGCTGCCTCCTGGGCCGGCGAGGGACGTCTCCCCCGTCCACGATACGGGCCCGCCGCGGGCCTCCGGGCGGGGGCCGGTGCGGTGGGCGTAGAAGGGTCGTACAGAGGTCGTACAGAGGTCGTACGGGGGGACGTACGGGCCGTGGCGCAAGGATCCGTACGCGCCCCGGGCGCCACGGGCCGTGCAGGGGCCCGTACGGGCCGTGGAACCGCGTCAGCCGGCCCCCGCGGGCGGGCGGGGACCGGCTGGGTGTTCCGCGGCTGCTGCGGGCGGCTCAGGACCGGTCTGCGGGGACCTCACCGGGCAGCGCCTGCATCGCCCGCCGGGTGACCTCGGCGACCGAACCGAGCGCCGAGATCGTCGTCACCAGGCCCTGGGCCTTGAAGTAGTCGATGATCGGCTCGGTCTCCTCGTGGTAGACCTCCAGCCGGCGCCGGACCGTGTCCTCGTTGTCGTCGTCGCGCTGGTACAGCTCGCCGCCGCAGATGTCGCACACGCCCTCGCGCTCCGGCGGGGAGTACGTGACGTGGAAGACGTGGCTGCTGTCGTTCCGGCAGATCCGCCGGCCCGCGATGCGCTTGACGACCTCGTCCTCCGGCACCTCCAGGTCGAGCACGGCGTCCAGCTCCAGCCCGGCCTCCTTCAGCAGCCCGTCGAGCGCCACCGCCTGCGCCACGTTCCGCGGAAAGCCGTCCAGCAGGAATCCGCGGGCAGCGTCGGGCTGCTCCATGCGGTCCCAGGCCATCCCCACGGTTACCTCGTCCGGAACCAGGTTGCCCGCCTCCATGTACGCCTTCGCCTGGCGGCCCAGCTCCGTGCCCTCGCTGATGTTGGCACGGAAGAGGTCACCGGTGGAGACGTGCGGAATGGACAGGTTCTTGGCGAGCAGGGCGGCCTGCGTGCCCTTGCCCGCACCGGGAGGCCCGACGAGGACGATTCGCATCAGCGGAGGAACCCTTCGTAGTGATGCTGCTGCAGCTTGCTCTCGATCTGCTTCACCGTCTCAAGCCCGACACCCACGATGATGAGGATGCTCGTGCCACCGAAGGGGAAGTTCTGGTTCGCGTTGAACAGCACCAACGCCACTGTCGGTACCAGCGCGATCAGACCCAGATAGAGCGAGCCCGGCCAGGTGATCCTGTTGAGCACGTAGCTCAGGTACTCCGCGGTGGGACGGCCGGCCCGGATGCCCGGGATGAAGCCACCGTACTTCTTCATGTTGTCCGCGACTTCCTCGGGGTTGAACGTGATGGCCACGTAGAAGAACGCGAAGAACACGATCATGAGGAAGTACGTGAGGATGTACACCGGGTGATCACCGGTGACGAAGTTCTTCTCGACCCATTGCGCCGCGCCCGAGTTGGAGCCGGTGAACTGGACCACCAGGGCGGGAATGTAGAGCAGCGAGGACGCGAAGATCACCGGGATGACGCCCGCCTGGTTGACCTTCAGCGGGATGTACGTCGAGGTGCCGCCGTAGGAACGGCGCCCGATCATGCGCTTCGCGTACTGCACGGGGATGCGGCGCTGCGCCTGCTCGACGAAGACCACCAGGCCGACCATCGCCAGGCCGAGCGCGATGACGACGATGAACTCGCCCCAGCCGTCGATGATCTTGCCGGACTGCTTGATGTTCCAGAGGGCGCCGGGGAAGCCGGCGGCGATCGAGATGAACATCAGCATCGACATGCCGTTGCCGATGCCGCGGTCGGTGATCAGCTCGCCGAGCCACATGACCATCGCCGTACCGGCGGTCATGCAGATCACCATGGTGATGACGATGAAGATGGAGTCGTCGGGGATGATCTGGTCGTTGACCTGACACTGCGGGAAGAGCGAGCCGCTACGCGCCGTGGCGACCAGACCGGTGCCCTGCAGAATCGCGAGGGCGACGGTCAGATAGCGCGTGTACTGTGTGATCTTCGCGGTGCCGGACTGGCCCTCCTTCTTCAGGGCCTCCAGCCGCGGGATCACCACCGTCAGCAACTGCAGGATGATGCTCGCCGTGATGTACGGCATAATCCCCAGCGCGAAGATGGTGATCTGCAGGAGGGCCCCACCGCTGAACATGTTGACCAGGCCGAACAGGCCCTGGTTGGCGTTGGCCTCGTCCATGCATTGCTGCACGGCCTGGTAGTCGGTTCCGGGGACTGGAACCTGCGCACCGAGCCGGTAGATCACGATGATGCCCAGCACGAACAGCAGCTTCTTGCGCAGGTCGGGTGTCTTGAACGCCCGGGCGAACGCGGTGAGCACGGTGCCTCCTGCGGCCCCCATGCTTGATCACGGGGGCTGACGGGTCATTTGTTCAGCGGATGGTCGGTAGACGTCCCACGCAGGCGTACGCCCACATGGGTAGGGACAGTGCACGCCACCTTACCGGGGGGTGCGGCTGCCGTGGAACGACCAACCGGGGATGCCCATGCGGGACATCCCCGGTTGCTCGTCACACTCAGACGCGCTCGGTGACCGAGCCGCCGGCAGCGGTGATCTTCTCGCGGGCGGAGCCGGAGACCTTGTCGACGGCCACCTGCAGCGCCACGGAGAGGTCCCCGTTGCCCAGCACCTTCACGAGCTCGTTCTTGCGCACCGCGCCCTTGGCGACCAGATCGGCCACCGTGACCTCGCCACCCTGGGGGTAGAGCTCGGCCAGCTTGTCCAGGTTCACCACCTGGTACACCTTGCGGGCGGGGTTCTTGAAGCCCTTGAGCTTCGGCAGCCGCATGTGCAGCGGCATCTGCCCGCCCTCGAAGCGCTCCGGCACCTGGTAGCGGGCCTTGGTGCCCTTGGTGCCGCGGCCCGCGGTCTTGCCCTTGGACGCCTCGCCTCGACCCACGCGGGTCTTCGGCTTCTTGGCGCCCGGGGCCGGCCGCAGGTTGTGGATCTTCAGCGGCTTCTGCTCCGCCGCGTCCTGGACGGCCATGTCAGTCGACCTCCTCGACCGTCACCAGGTGGCGGACGGTGTGCACCATGCCGCGCACCTGGGGACTGTCATCGCGGACCACGCTGTCGTGGAGCCGGCGCAGGCCGAGCGTACGCAGCGTGTCCCGGTGGTTCTGCTTGCTCCCGATGTAGGACTTGCTCTGGGTGATCTTGAGCTGTGCCATCAGCCGTTCACCCCAGCGCGGGCGCGCAGCATTGCGGCAGGCGCCACGTCCTCCAGCGGCAGGCCACGGCGGGCGGCGATCTCCTCGGGGCGCTGCAGGCCCTTCAGTGCGGCCGTCGTGGCGTGCACGATGTTGATCGGGTTGGACGAGCCGAGCGACTTGCTCAGCACGTCGTGGATGCCCGCGCACTCCAGCACGGCACGCACCGGGCCACCGGCGATCACACCGGTACCGGGCGACGCCGGCTTCAGCAGCACGACACCCGCGGCCTCCTCACCCTGGATCGGGTGCGGGATGGTGCCCTGGATCCGGGGGACCTTGAAGAAGTGCTTCTTGGCCTCCTCGACACCCTTGGCGATAGCGGCCGGCACCTCCTTGGCCTTCCCGTACCCGACACCCACGGTGCCGTCACCGTCACCCACCACGACCAGCGCGGTGAAGCTGAAGCGACGACCACCCTTCACTACCTTGGCGACTCGGTTGATCGCGACAACGCGCTCAACATACGCGGTCTTGTCGGCAGCACCGCCGCCGTCCCGGCCCTTCCGGTCCCGCCGCTCGCCGCCGCCGGCGCCGCCACCGCGGCGCTGGGGTCCAGCCATTGGTCTTCCTCTCTCAGAACTTCAGCCCGGCATCGCGGGCGGCGTCGGCCAGGGCGGCAATGCGCCCGGCGTACTTGTTGCCACCGCGGTCGAACACCACGGCCTCGACTCCGGCGGCCCGCGCACGCTCGGCGACCAGCGCGCCGACCTGCTTGGCCTGCGCCGTCTTGTCGCTCTCGGCGCCCCGGATGGACGTGTCCATCGAGGAGGCCGAGGCCACCGTGTGGCCGGCGATGTCGTCGACAACCTGGGCGATCATGTGGCGGTTCGAGCGGGTCACGACCAGGCGCGGACGGTCCGGCGTACCGGAGATCTTCTTCCGCACGCGGATGTGCCGGCGCTTGACGGCGGCCGCCTTGCGGGCACTGCCCTTGGCGATCTTCACACCGTATGCCATGGCTTACTTACCCGCCTTTCCGACCTTGCGCTGGATGTACTCGCCCTCGTACTTGACGCCCTTGGCCTTGTACGGGTCGGGCTTGCGGAGCTTGCGGATCTTCGCAGCGACCTCGCCGACCTTCTGCTTGTCGATGCCCTCGACGCTGAAGTGCGTCGGGTTCTCGACCTTGAAGGTGATGCCCTCGGGGGCCTCGATGAGGATCGGGTGGCTGTAGCCCAGCGCGAACTCCAGGTTGGAGCCCTTCGCCTGGACGCGGTAGCCGACCCCGCTGATCTCCAGCTTCTTCACGTAGCCCTGGGTCACACCGGTGACCATGTTCGCCACCAGGGTGCGCGACAGGCCGTGCAGCGCCCGGCTCTTGCGCTCGTCGTTCGGGCGGCTGACGACGATCGTGTCGTCGTCGCCACGGGCGACGTCGATGGGCGCGACGACGGTGTGCGAGAGGGAGCCCTTGGGGCCCTTCACGTTGACCGTACGGCCATCGATGGTGACGTCCACGCCGGCGGGAACCTGGATGGGCAGCTTGCCAATACGCGACATGGCTTTACCTCCGTTCCCTTCCGTTACCAGACGTAGGCGAGGACTTCCCCGCCCACGCCCTTCTTGCCTGCCTGCTTGTCGGTGAGCAGCCCGTGGGAAGTGGAGATGATCGCCACGCCCAGGCCGCCGAGCACCTTCGGCAGGTTGGTGGACTTTGCGTAGACCCGCAGACCCGGCTTCGAGATCCGCTTGATGCCCGCGATCGAGCGCTCGCGGTTCGGGCCGTACTTCAGCTCCAGGACGAGGCTCTGGCCCACCCGGGCCTCCTCGGTCTTCCAGCCGCTGATGTAGCCCTCCTGCTGGAGGATCTCCGCGATGTGCGTCTTGATCTTGCTGTGCGGCATCGTCACGGTGTCGTGGTACGCCGAGTTCGCGTTCCGCAGACGGGTCAGCATGTCTGCGATCGGATCGGTCATGGTCATGTGATGGCCTTCGGCCTCTCTCGCCGCGGTTTCCTGTCTGCACCGTCCCTCTCCCTCGGTACGAGGACGGGTGTGGTGCGGGGACCTACGGCGTAGTAGTCGGTCAAAGCGTCCCGGTGATCCGGCGGATCACCAGGAGCTCTTGGTCACGCCCGGCAGCTCGCCCCGGTGCGCCATCTCACGCAGGCACACGCGGCACAGGCCGAACTTGCGGTACACGGAGTGCGGACGGCCGCAGCGCTGGCAGCGCGTGTAACCGCGCACCTTGAACTTCGGCTTACGGCCGGCCTTCGCGATCAGGGCCTTCTTTGCCACGGCTCATGCCTCCTTGAACGGGAAGCCGAGGAGACGAAGCAGGGCGCGGCCCTCGTCGTCGTTGCTCGCCGTGGTGACCACGGTGATGTCCATGCCCCGGACCCGGTCGATCTTGTCAGGGTCGATCTCGTGGAACATGACCTGCTCCGTGAGACCGAAGGTGTAGTTGCCCCGGCCGTCGAACTGCTTCGGCGACAGGCCGCGGAAGTCGCGGATGCGCGGCAGCGCGAGCGACAGCAGCCGGTCGAGGAACTCCCACATCCGGTCGCCGCGGAGCGTGACGTGGGCGCCGATCGGCATGCCCTCGCGCAGCTTGAACTGCGCGATGGACTTCCGGGCCTTGGTCACGGACGGCTTCTGGCCGGTGATCGTGGCGAGGTCCTTGATGGCACCCTCGATCAGCTTGGAGTCGCGGGCGGCATCGCCCACGCCCATGTTGACCACGATCTTGGTCAGGCCGGGGATCTGCATGACGTTCTCGTACGAGAACTCGTCCTTCAGCTTGGCCTGGATCTCGTCCCGGTAGCGCTGCTTGAGGCGCGGGACGGTGGTGGTGGCAGTCATCAGATGTCCTCACCCGTCCGCTTGGCAACGCGGATCTTGTTGCCCTCGTCGTCGAAGCGGTAGCCGACCCGGGTCACGACCTTCTGGCCGTCCTTCTCCACCACCAACTGAACGTTGCTGACGTGAATCGGGGCCTCGGTCGTGATGATCCCGCCGGTCTTGGACCCGCGGGCCGTCTGGCCGGCCTTGGTGTGCTTCTTGACCCGGTTGACACCCTCGACCAGGACGCGGTCCTCGCGCGGGAAGGCCGCGATGACCTTGCCCTGCTTGCCCCTGTCCTTGCCGGTGATGACCTGAACCAGGTCGCCCTTCTTGATCTTCATGTGCTACAGCACCTCCGGCGCGAGCGAGATGATCTTCATGAACCTCTTCTCGCGCAGCTCACGGCCGACCGGGCCGAAGATACGGGTGCCGCGGGGGTCACCGTCAGCCTTGAGGATGACGGCGGCGTTCTCGTCGAAGCGGATGTACGAACCGTCCGGCCGGCGGCGCTCCTTGACGGTGCGCACGACGACCGCCTTGACGACGTCGCCCTTCTTGACGTTGCCACCCGGGATCGCATCCTTGACGGTGGCGACGACCACGTCACCGATACCCGCGTAGCGGCGGCCCGATCCGCCGAGCACACGGATGCAAAGAATCTCCTTTGCACCCGTGTTGTCGGCGACCTTGAGTCGCGACTCCTGCTGGATCACGTCTATCTCCTGATCGTCTGCCGGTTCCCGGCGGGACCCGTGTTACGAGGGACCCGCCGAGCCTGGCGGAACCGTCCTGGGGGCTCCCCCCAGGAATACTTACTTGGCCTTCTCGAGGATCTCGACGACGCGCCAGCGCTTGGTCGCCGACAGCGGCCGGGTCTCCATGAGGAGGACGCGGTCGCCGACGCCGCAGGCGTTCTGCTCGTCGTGCGCCTTGAGCTTGTTCGTACGGCGGATGACCTTGCCGTACAGCGCGTGCTTGACGCGGTCCTCGACGGCGACGACGACGGTCTTGTCCATCTTGTCGCTGACGACGAGACCCTCACGGGTCTTGCGGAAGCCGCGTTCGGTCTTGGTCTCTTCGGTCACATTCGTCTCGCTCATGAGGCGCTCTCCACCGTGTCGATGCCGAGCTCGCGCTCGCGCATCAGGGTGTAGATCCGGGCGATGTCCTTGCGGACGGCCTTCAGCCGGCCGTGGTTCTCAAGCTGTCCGGTCGCCGCCTGGAAGCGGAGGTTGAACAGCTCTTCCTTGGCCTCGCGGAGCTTCTCCACGAGGTCATCCTTGGAGAGCTCACGCAGCTCGGTCGCCTTGGTACCGGCGGCCATCACGACTCACCACCCTCGCGCCGGACGATCCGGCACTTCATCGGAAGCTTGTGAGCCGCACGGGTCAGCGCCTCACGAGCGGTCTTCTCGTTCGGGTACGACAGCTCGAACATCACGCGCCCGGGCTTGACGTTCGCAACCCACCACTCCGGCGAGCCCTTGCCGGAGCCCATGCGGGTCTCGGCGGGCTTCTTCGTCAGCGGACGGTCCGGGTAGATGTTGATCCACACCTTGCCGCCACGCTTGATGTGCCGCGTCATGGCGATACGCGCGGCCTCGATCTGCCGGTTGGTGACGTACGCGGCCGTGGCGGCCTGGATGCCGTAGTCGCCGAACGCCAGCTCGGTGCCGCCCTTGGCGAGGCCGCGGCGCTTCGGGTGGTGCTGCTTACGGTGCTTCACCCTGCGAGGGATGAGCATGGGTCAGCCCTCCGTTCCGGTGCTTTCGGCAGCGGGAGCGGCTGCGGCGGTGCCGGCGGCCTCGGCCCGGGGGGCCTCGGCAGCCGGAGCCTGCTGCTGCTGCTCGCGCTGCGGACGACGGCCGCGGCCACCGCGCTCACCGCCGCGACGCGGACGGTCGCCACCGCCGCCACCGCCACCGCCACCGCGGGACGGGCGGTTGCCGGCGCGGGCCGCGGCGTTCTCGGCGCGGACCTCGGCGATGTTCTTCACGTCGCCCTTGTAGATCCAGACCTTCACACCGATGCGGCCGAAGGTCGTACGGGCCTCGAAGAAGCCGTAGTCGACGTTGGCGCGCAGGGTGTGCAGGGGCACACGGCCCTCGCGGTAGAACTCCGAGCGGGACATCTCGGCGCCGCCGAGCCGCCCGCCGCACTGGATCTTGATGCCCTTGGCGCCCGCCTTCATCGAGGACTGCATGCTCTTGCGCATGGCCCGGCGGAAGGAGACACGCGAGGAGAGCTGCTCGGCGACGGCCTGGGCCACGAGCTGCGCGTCGGTCTCGGGGTTCTTGACCTCAAGGATGTTGAGCTGCACCTGCTTGCCGGTGAGCTTCTCCAGGTCGCCGCGGATCCGGTCGGCCTCCGCGCCGCGGCGGCCGATGACGATGCCCGGCCGGGCGGTGTGGATGTCGACGCGGACGCGGTCACGGGTGCGCTCGATCTCCACCTTGGAGATGCCGGCGCGCTCCATGCCCTGCGTCATCATCCGGCGGATGGCGACGTCTTCCTTGATGTAGTCCTTGTACAGCTTGTCGGCATACCAGCGCGACTTGAAGTCGGTGGTGATGCCAAGCCGGAACCCGTGCGGGTTTACCTTCTGGCCCATTACCGGGTCCCTTCCTTGCTGCCGACGACCAGCGTGATGTGGCTGGTGCGCTTGCGGATCCGGTACGCCCGGCCCTGCGCGCGGGGCCGGAACCGCTTCCAGGTCGGGCCCTCGTCGACGTACGCCTCCTTGACGAAGAGGCTGTCGACGTCGGTGTGGTCGTAGTTGTGCGCCGCGTTGGCGATGGCGCTGTCCAGCACCTTGCCGACGGGCAAGCTCGCGGCCTGCGGGGCGAAACGCAGGACCGCCTGAGCCTCCGTGGCATTCATGCCACGGATGAGGTCCACCACACGGCGGGCCTTCATGGGCGTGACGCGCACATAGCGCGCGGAGGCCCTGGCTTCCATGGTTGTCCCTTCGGTGTGAGTCATGGTCTTCGCACTCCGCAGGTCAGCGACGACGCGACTTGCGGTCGTCCTTGACGTGGCCCTTGAAGGTGCGGGTAGGCGCGAACTCGCCGAGCTTGTGCCCGACCATCGACTCGGTGACGAACACCGGGACGTGCTTCTTGCCGTCGTGCACCGCGATCGTGTGCCCCAGCATGGTGGGGATGATCATCGAGCGGCGGGACCAGGTCTTGATGACGTTCTTGGTGCCTGCTTCGTTCTGCGTGTCCACCTTCTTGATGAGGTGGTCGTCGACGAAGGGCCCCTTCTTCAGACTGCGCGGCATCTCTACTCCACCCGCTCCTAGCGCTTCTTGTTCGTCTTGCGGCGGCGGACGATGTACTTGCTGCTCGCCTTCTTCGGTGAGCGCGTACGACCTTCCTTCTGGCCCCAGGGCGAGACCGGGTGGCGACCACCGGAGGTCCTGCCCTCGCCACCGCCGTGCGGGTGGTCGATCGGGTTCATCACGACACCGCGGACGGTCGGGCGCACGCCCTTCCAGCGCATGCGGCCGGCCTTGCCCCAGTTGATGTTCGACTGCTCGGCGTTGCCGACCTCGCCGACCGTGGCGCGGCAGCGGATGTCGACCAGCCGGATCTCGCCGGACGGCATCCGCAGGTGGGCCATGCGGCCCTCCTTCGCCAGGAGCTGCACGTGCGCACCGGCGGAGCGGGCGAACTTCGCGCCGCCCCCGGGCTTCAGCTCGATGGCGTGGATGACGGTACCGACCGGGATGTTGCGCAGCGGCATCGCGTTGCCCGGCTTGATGTCCGCGCCGGCGCCGTTCTCGATCCGGTCGCCCTGCTTCAGGCCGGCCGGCGCGAGGATGTAGCGCTTCTCGCCGTCGGCGTAGTGCAGCAGCGCGATGCGCGCGGTGCGGTTCGGGTCGTACTCGATATGCGCGACCCGGGCAGGGACACCGTCCTTGTCGTGCCGACGGAAGTCGATCACGCGGAAGGCACGCTTGTGGCCACCGCCCTGGTGGCGGACGGTCACACGACCGGAATTGTTTCGGCCGCCCTTGCTGTGCAGCGGGCGGACCAGCGACTTCTCCGGCGTGGACCGCGTTACCTCGACGAAGTCGGCGACGCTGGCGCCACGACGGCCAGGAGTCGTCGGCTTGTACTTGCGGATACCCATTTCTTCAGTCCTCGTCCGTAACGGACAGCCCTGTCGGTCCCCGTCAGGAGACCGGGCCGCCGAAGATGTCGATGCGCTCGCCCTCGGCGACGGTCACGATGGCGCGCTTGGTGTCGGCGCGCTTGCCGTAGCCGGTGCGGGTGCGCTTGCGCTTGCCCTGGCGGTTGATCGTGTTGACCCCGATGACCTTGACCTGGAAGACCTTCTCCACGGCCTGCCGGATCTGGGTCTTGTTCGCCCGCGGGTCGACGATGAACGTGTACTTGTTCTCGTCGAGCAGCGCGTAGCTCTTCTCCGAGACGACGGGCTTCAGCAGCACGTCGCGCGGGTCGTCATAGGTCTTGCTGGTGACGGTGAACTCCGTCGCCGTCTCGTCCGCGGCCTCGGCCTCGGTCTTGTCCATGTCGACCATCAGGCGTCGCTCCCTTCAGCCTTCTGGAGCTCGACCTCGTCGGCCACGGCCTTGCCGCCCTTGACGGGGCCGGCCACGAACCGCTCGAAGGCGGCCTGCGTGAAGACCACGTCGTCGGAGACGAGCACGTCGTACGTGTTGAGCTGACCGGCGTCCAGGATGTGCACGTCGGGCAGGTTCCGGGCGGACAGCAGCGCCAGGTCGTCGTCCCGCTCGATGACCAGCAGCACGTTCTTGCGCTCGCTGACCTTGCCGAGGAGGGTCTTGGCGGCCTTGGTCGATACCTCGCCGTCGACCACGCCGGTGACGACGTGGATCCGGCCGAGGCGCGCCCGGTCCGAGAGAGCGCCGCGCAGTGCGGCGGCCTTCATCTTCTTCGGGGTCCGCTGCGAGTAGTCGCGCGGCACGGGGCCGTGCACGATGCCGCCGCCCGCGAACTGCGGGGCGCGGATCGAGCCCTGGCGGGCGCGGCCGGTGCCCTTCTGGCGGTACGGCTTCTTGCCGCCGCCGCGGACCTCGCCGCGGGTCTTCACTTTGTGCGTGCCCTGCCGGGCCGCGGCCAACTGGGCGGTGACGACCTGGTGGATCAGCGGAATGCTGACCTGCGCGTCGAAGATCTCCGCGGGGAGCTCGACGGTCCCGGCCTTCTCGCCCGCCGGCGAAAGGATGTCAACGGTGCTCATTACCTCAGGCCCCCTTGGCCGCGCTACGGACCAGGACGAGGCCGCCGTTCGGACCGGGGACGGCGCCCTTGATGAGCAGCAGTCCCTTCTCCGCGTCAACGGCGTGGACGGTCAGGTTCTGGGTGGTGACCCGCTGGTTGCCCATCCGGCCGGCCATCCGCATGCCCTTGAACACGCGGCCCGGGGTGGCGCAGCCACCGATGGAGCCCGGCTTGCGGTGCACGCGGTGGGCGCCGTGGCTGGCCTTGCCGCCGGCGAAGCCGTGGCGCTTCATGACACCGGCGAAGCCCTTGCCCTTGCTCTTGCCGGTCACGTCTACCTTCACGCCGGCCTCGAAGGTCTCGGCGGTCACCTCCTGGCCGAGGGTGTACTCGGAGGCATCCGCGGTGCGGATCTCCACCAGGTGGCGGCGGGGAGTGACGTCGGCCTTGGCGAAGTGGCCCTTGAGGGGCTTGTTCACCTTGCGCGGGTCGATCTCGCCGAAGGCGATCTGGACGGCGTCGTAGCCGTCGGAGTCTGCGGTGTGGACCTGGGTGACGACACAGGGGCCGGCCTTGACCACGGTCACGGGGACGATCCGGTTGTTCTCGTCCCAGACCTGGGTCATGCCGAGCTTCTCGCCCAGGACACCCTTGATCTGCTTAGCCATCTCTTCGCGACCTCTCAGAGCTTGATCTCGATGTCGACGCCGGCCGGGAGGTCCAGGCGCATCAGCGAGTCAACGGTCTTGGGGGTCGGGTCGAGGATGTCGATCAGACGCTTGTGGGTGCGCATCTCGAAGTGCTCGCGCGAGTCCTTGTACTTGTGCGGCGACTTGATGACGCAGTACACGTTCTTCTCAGTGGGCAGCGGCACCGGGCCCGCGACCGACGCACCAGTGCGGGTCACCGTCTCGACGATCTTCTTCGCCGAGGAGTCGATGACCTCGTGGTCGTAGGCCTTGAGCCGGATGCGGATCTTCTGTCCCGCCATGGCTTCTCAGCAGTCCTGTTCTCGTAGCGCTCCGGCGCCCGGCGGTCTCGCTGCGTACCCGTTCCCCGACCCACGCGGTCGGGCGTGTCGCAACCCTCCCCGCATTTCTCCCGCGAAAGCATGTCTCCTACGGACGTCCACGGAGGTCCGCGGTCCGCAGGAGTTTTCCTTGCAGGAAGAGGGGGGAAGATCCCACCAAGTGCCCTGGCCTGCACCGCGCTGACGCTTCCCGGAAGATTCCCGTACTTCCGCCCCTGATGAGGGGCGACGAATACGTGGGACTCGCTTCCGGTCCTCCCGGCGGGAGGCGCGCAGCATCGACGCTCAGCCGAGCAACCCGGTTAGTGTGCCATACGGCGCTCGGCTCGCGCCAATCGGCCCAAATACCACACGGCCCCGGCGACCGCCCAGGGACCGGGCGCGTACCTGCGCCCAGGGCGCTTCTACGTACCGATCGGGCCCCGGGCGCGTACCGGCGCGTGGTAGCACTCGACTTCCCAGTATGCGTCCTGCGGGGAGCGCCCCCGGGGCAGGACGCGGATGCCGGAGGCGAAGGTCACGTTGCGGTCGGCGGACAGGACGAGGAGCACCGAGAGGTGCCGGTGGGTGAACTCTGTCTCCTCCTGGTAGTCCCAGTCGGAGACGACACCGCGGGAGTCGCCGTGCAGGAAGGGGCGCTGGAGGAAGTCCTGTACGGCGGGGGGAAAGTTCCCGAGGACAGCGGTGGTCTCGGCGTCGAGCCCGAGATCGACGGTGGGGAGGTGGCCGGCGCCGCGGGCGGCGGGGGCGCCGGGGGGCGGCGCCGGGGGCGTACGGGTGTCGAACGCCTGGCGGCGCAGGGCGCGGGGCTCGAACTGGAGCCGCTCGACGACGTGGGCGTGCCTGCCGTGCCGGGTGATGGGCTTGGCCTTGCACAGCCCGTTGGGCCCGAGGACGACGGCGCGGGGCCGGCCGGTGCGGTCGAGGCGGGCCCACCACTCCAGGATGGTGCCGGCCTTGGCCTGGAGCCGCGCCCGTACGTCGGGCCCGAGGATGTCCCAGCACTCCTCGCGGGTGGGGACGTCTTCGAGGGGGAGCTCGCCGGGCGGGTGGATCCGGGCGGCGGCTTCCTCCCCGCGCCGCCGGGCGGGGAGGGGGAGACCGTCGCGGACGGGTAACTCCCGCGGGGCCCGGCCGGGCACCTGCCGGGGCACCAGCCGGGCCCGCTCGCGGTCGGGATTCCCGGGGATCTCTGCACGTGCCATGTGTGTTCCCCCCTCGAATGGACACTTACGTGCAGTATCCACCGGCGAGCGGTACGTAGCCACGGGGTGCCGGGAGCGGGGAGCCGAGCACAGAAGCAAGGAGCCCCGCACGCGAACACGCATGTCCCGGCGCTCCTCCCCGTACTCCCGGCGACCCCCCTCACGTCCTCGGCACACGCTCAACCCGCTACTCGACCACCGGCGGACCCGCCTCCACCCGGCGCAGCACCGCGGACAGACTGTCCAGATCGGGGCCGGTCTGGACCTGGCGCTCGTCCCACCACGTGGCTCCCTCGTCCCGCAGGGGGCCGACGATGTCCTTGGCCCTGGCCCCGTCCGGCGGCGTGGCACCACCGAGTACGTACTCGAAGGGCCCTTCGGCCCCGGCCGCCGCGCGCTGTTCGCGTACGTACGCGAAGAGATCCCGTACCTCGGCCAGATCCGGTACGTATCCGTGGCGGGCCGACTCGAACAACGGCACCGCACCGTCCCACCGCGCTGCCCGCCGCATGGGAGGGCGGCGGGGCCAGAAGCCGCCGATCCACACCGGCGGACGGGGCTGCTGGACAGTTGCGGGCAGAAGGGTCACATCCTGGGCGTGGAAGTGCCGGCCGTGGTGGGTCACGGGCTCGCCGGACCAGAAGCGCTGGAGCAGGTCCAGGCCCTCGTCCAGGCGCTCGCCGAGCACCCGCGGCTCGGCGGTGTCGCCGAAGCTGCGGTACTCGTCCTCGATGGGACCGCCCAGGCCGGCGCCGAAGATCACGCGCCCGCCGCTGAGCTGGTCGAGGGTGGCGACCTGGCGGGCGAGTTGCTGCGGGAGGTAACGGGGGACGGGAGTGAGCAGGGGACCCAGCCGGAGCCGGGAGGTCGCCAGCGCGGCCGCGGTCAGCAGCATCCAGGGGTCGCCGAAGGGGCGGCCCAGATGGCGTCGGTGCAGGACGTGGTCCCAGACGAAGAGCCCGTCCCAGCCGGCCTGTTCGGCGGCTGCCGCGACGGTGGCGACGTTGCGGGGGGCGGCGAAATCACCGAAGTTCGGGATGTTGACGGAGAAGCGCATCCCCGCAGGATGCGCAGCGTACGGCGCGGCGGCAATGACCTTCCCTACGCATCGGCCGTACGACGGACCGGCGGCGTAGATCGATGAGGCCCGTCGTCCGTGCGCGCGGTAGTGCCTCAGAGGACTACTCGGCCCGTCGGCGAGCCTGCTCGCTGTCGTCCCGCACGAAGACGAGCCGCGTGGCGTGCCCGCCCATGCGAGGCCGGGAGAGTTCGTATCCGAATCCATCGGCCATGCCGCCCATCCCGCAGGCCGGACGCGGACAGGTCGCGGCCAGGTCGCGGCCCGCGAAAGGTGCGCGACGCCCTTCAGAAAATGACATCAATGCCGGGCGCAATCGAGTCAGCCGGGCCTGAGCCGTCGCCGGTGGTAGGTTCTCGGCGAGATTTTCGTGCTCCCGAGGAGAGGGCGATTGCCGTGAGCTTCAGCGAAACCCTTCCGCTGGCTTTCGTCATGATCGCGGGACCACAGATCGTCACCTCGTTCTTCCTGGCGACGAGCGGGCGCTGGGCTGCGAATTCCCTTGCTTATGTCCTCGGCGCCGCGATCTCCGTCACCACGACGGTCACGGTCGCCTACTTCGTCGCCAAAGGCGTCAACAACTCGGCGAGCGGCCACAAGGCGGCCTTCGACCGCAGCATCGACGGGATCGTGCTCGTGCTGATGCTGTTCCTGATCGTGCGCGTTTACCTCACCCGCGAAAGGTCCCAGCCGCCGAAGTGGATGGGCAAGTTGCAGGCGGCGGAGCCGAGGTTCGCCCTTCAGATGGGCCTCGCCCTCATGGGCGTCTTCCCGACGGACATCGCAAGCTCGGTCGCGGCCGGTTTCCACGTCGAACGCAGCGGCGACCCCTGGTGGCAGTGCCTTCCCTTTGTGGCGCTGACCCTGCTGCTCCTGGCGATGCCCGCGCTGTGCGTCGTGTTCCTCGGGAGACGGGCCGAGGTCGTCCTGCCGAAGATCCGCGACTGGATGAACTCCCACTCCTGGGTGATCAGCGAGATCGTCCTGGTGTTCTTCGCCGCGATCGCGATCAACGGCCTCATCAAGGGCTAGCCGGGCGGCAGACGGTCTCGAACCCGGCGCCGCAGGGAGCGCGGAACGACCGCCGCGGCGTGGAAGCCGGCCTCGTCAGCACTCACACCGATCTTCCCGGGTACGGGGTTCATCAAATTCCAGACTGCGAAGCACCTCTACTGCATGCCCGGCGTACAGGTCCCAGTGCGCATGGGCCGGAGTCAGCATCGTGACGACAGCCACCGCTTCTTGGCCGTCGCCCGCTTCTCGCGGTAGCGGAATGAACGCCTGCAACTGCCGCATCACGATGGATACCTGTGCCCCCTGCGGCACATCACCCTTCGGGATGACGTACGGAAACTCACTGGCAAACACAGCAGCCTTCCACACGGCAGGTCGAACGGCTTTCCCCGCACTCGCGAACCACGCTCACTCCGCCCGAAAGCGGACACCATTCCCGCCACCGCGGTACCGGGTGCGCCATAACCCGTGCGCCGAGCGGCCACGATGAGCGGGCCCAGGCTCATCTGCCCTCCGTGCTGATGCAGGCAAAACCCGGCGTGGACGGTACCTGCGAACCGGAGTCCCTGCGAAAAGTTGTACAGATTGGCAACCGCCTGGGCCACTACCATGAGGCTGAACAACGAGTACGCCCCGGCGCCGTAGAACTGCCCCGCCCGCACCTTCGTCACCCGTGCCCCCGAGGCCGCCGCCTCCGCCGCGGCCTCCTCCCAGACCCCGGCCCTGGCGCGGCCCTTGGGGCCGGTCGCGGCCAGCGGGAGGTCCGGCGTGATCGTCCGGCGACCGGCCCGTACGCGTAGAGGTTGCCGAGCATGACGTACGCCGCCCCCGTCCGCCGCACCGCGTCACGCCCACGGCGTACCGCGCGAGCTTCAACCGGGCCCGCACGGGCGTCCGCTGAGGCCGCCCGCCGTGCGGGACGGGACGGGGCGGTCGTGGGCTGCGGTCAGGAGCCGGCTGCGCCGCGGGGGGTCTGCCGCTCGCCGAGCGCCGTATCCAGCGCCTGGCGGCAGAGCCTGTCCGCGGCCCGCGTCGTCTCGGGAAGCCGATACCGCCCCGCCAGCCTGAGCGTGAGCGCACAGGCGTCGTCCACGCCGATCAGGTGGCCGGCGGACACGTACACGGGTTTCACCCCGGCCTGCGTACGAAGGGCGCACCCCACCGTCTCCGTACCGTCCAGAAGCGGCGTCGACGAACCCCGCTCGGCTCCCGGCACCTCGCACCGGAAATACAGCGGATTCTTCGCCACTCCGAACGACGGAATCCCCGTCAGCACCCCCAGGTGACTCGCCAGACCGACGCGACGGGGATGAGCGATGCCGTAGCCGTCGCACACGAACACATCGGGAGGATCACCGAGTTTGCGCAGCGCCTCAGCAACCGCGGGAATCTCCCGAAAGGCCAGCAGGCCGGAGACATACGGGAACTCGATGCGCGAAACAGCGGTCACCGAATCGACGACGTCCAGACTCGCCACATCCAGCACGACGACCGCCGCCGCACACGCCCCCGACTCGTCGTCGTACGCCACATCGACCCCGGCGGCCGTGCGCCATTGCGCTACGTCGTGCGCCGACTCGACCCGTACGAGCCCCCGCAACCGCTCCTGCTCCGCCACCGCCTCCTCGACGGTCCGAGGATGGCGAAGCCCGCCGGCCAGTTCCACGCGAACCCCTTTGCAACTCTCCGGCGGTCGCGCGGTCACCGGCCGGAGTCGCACCTGCCGGGCCTGGTCCTCAGGGACGTGGACGACCACCCCGAACGGGCCACGGTACCCGCCCTTCCCTGACCGGAGATCACCCCCGAACCGCCCCCGCGGCACCTCTGCCGCCCCACCCGGCCCGGCACCGCACAACGCGCCCCATTCCGCGAACGCCCCCGCCGCCCCCCGCACCGCCCGGTCGCCCTCCCCGCCGCCCGGGCCGGACAGGTGGCCGCGGGAAGGGAAGCAAGCGCCCCCGCCTCGTCCCGCAGCGCCTGCCGCTCGGCCGCGGCGCCGGTGGCGGGAACGCGGGTGACCCGGGTGGCAGACGGCTCGGCCGCGGACGCGGGGAATGGCAATGCGACCAAGATTCCCACCACGAACAACGCGGCCAGAATCTCTCGCAAACACCTCACGGCTGGCACGGTTCCACCAACTCCCGGGTCGAGCGACGATGCGCAAGGAGACTCGACGTTATAGGAGCCCCAACGGCACGCACCACCCCACAATCGAGGCCGTTGACGACGACCACACGGAGCACCGTTCTCACCAGCCCTTCGGAATTCCATTCCACCTTTCGAGATCGGTTCCCTGCCCGAGCAGACAGGCTCCAGCGAGCCCCCGGAGGATCACGAAGGAACATCGGCCGTTCGTTCGGGGCCGGCACGGACTACGAAGGCGCGCGTCACGGCTGGCACTCGGCCGCACCCCTTTCGGAGGAGATGTCGGCAGTCCGCCAGACGCCGTGCTCGCTCTTCTGCAACTCGGCGCGGTAGTAGACGTAGCTGTTCTCTGTGACCGGCGTGACATACACCTTCCCGGTCTCAAGACTCTTGCTGAAGCCCTCGCTCTCGTCGGCACAGAACGTGAGCGTTGCCGCTCCGTCCTCGTTCAGTGTCACCTTCCGGTCGAGATAATGGACGTCTCCTGTCACGGTGAGCTTCTCTTCCTTGAATTCCCCGACCCAGTCGGACGTCTCGGCTCGTGCCCGACCGATGTTGTAGTAGCTGAGGGCGTCGTCATTCGGGTCCTGGCCGACGATGGCGGCGAACACTGCTTTCATGCGCTCGGCGTTGCCGCGCAGGACGGCGTCTTTGACGGGATCACCCGTCTCCTCCGGGTCGAATGTCACCTTGAGATCCGCGGGCAACCTGATCTCCGGTCCGGCCGCCGCCTCATCCGAGAGGCTCAGCGACGGCGACAACTCCACTGTGCCGAGCCCCTGGCTCTTGCCACTCGGCGAAGTGTCGTCGTCACCACTGCAGCCGGCCAGCAGCAGGCTCAACGCGGCAGCCGCTACGGCGGTGACAGGAACGGCGCGGGGAAACACGATCAACTCCCGGTTTCGATGACCAGACGTCCTACGGCCGGCGCCGGCCGCTCCGGGCAGGAGACGTCGAGCTTCCCGGGCCACCCGAGGCACGTTGCCCATCGGACAGCCCAACTCCGCAGTCGGCCGGCCCAGGTTGAGGCTGAGGGCGTCAGCGGACGATGGACTGGATCTCGTCGACTTCCACCTCGGTGGTCGTGCCGAAGGAGCCGTCGGGAAGGTCGTCGCCCGTGTCGCCCGAGCCTGTCCATTCGATGGACCAGGTGATCGTCGCCCGGAGCGGGTAGGTCTCGCCGTCCGGCGTGGCCCGCAGGTACGTCAGCCCGCACGGCGGGGTCTCCTCCGCCGACCCGGCGGTGTACGGGGTGCCGATGGAGCCGTCGTCATTGATGGGGCAGGTGCCCGAGGACGGGTGCAACTCGGCGTCGCCGGTGCCGGGTTCGAGGGTGAGGGACACCGGGGTGGCGGTGGTTCTGGCCCATATCCCGAGCACCGGTACCCGGGCGGTGACCGAGACGGGTTCGAAGGTGGCGGCGTCCAGCCAGGCCCAGGTGGGAAGGTTCACCTTCTGTGCGTTCTCGGCATCGGGCTTGAGGTTGATCTCCGTATCCGGCACCCGGATACGGTTGTACGCGATCTCGGAGAGGATCTGCGGCGTCACGGCGTTCTGGTACTCCGCCGGCGGCGGATCACCCTTGTCCAGCCAGAACGGCCCGTCGTCACAGTCCAACGCGCCGGGGACACCCTCGCCGCCGTCCGGCACGTAGCCGTCCCACCAGTAGCCGTCGTCGGACTTCGCCATGTTGAAGTCCTCGTAGGTGCCGGGCTTGTCACCGCCCTTGGAGTACTTCGCGCGCTGCTCGGCGTCCCACTCATAGCCGGTGGACTCCAGGGACCAGATGTGCTCCATCTCTTTCTTCAGTTGCTTGGGCGTATAGAGCGGTGCGTACCAACAGGGCGGCGGCACCCAGTCCCCCAAAGGCTCCAACGCCCCAGCTCCCGGGGAGCCACCCCCACCCCCGCCCCCGTTCTCCGAGTCATCGAACACCACCCCGCCGGCCTCAGCGTTCAGGTTCTGCCCTTCGGCACCGCCGTCGGCGTGTTCTCCCCCGTCGCCCTCGTTCCGCCCCTCGAAGTCCTTGTCTGCGTGGGCTGGGACTCCGCCGGCAAGTACCACTCCTAATGCCAACGTCACGGCACACAGGAGTCGGCAGGCTAACTTCACGGCTGACACTGGGCCGCCCCCCTTTCGGAGATGAGTTCCTCGGTAACCCAGGTTCCTTCCTCGCCCTTGCGGAGTTTGGTGTTGTAGACGACGTAGCTGTCCGCGGTCGCAGGCGTCCTGTCAACTTTCCCGGTGTCCAGGAACTTGTTGAAAGCCTTCGACTGGTCCTCGCAGTAGATCAGGTTCGCAGTGCCGTCTTCCTCCAGCGAGAGCTGCTCTGCGTAGTAGCGGTTGGTGCCCGTCGTACGCGCCTTGTGATCAACGAAACGCTGAATCGTCTCCTCCGCCCCAACCGCGGCCATCCCCTCGTAGTAGAAGCGGTACGCCGGGTGGTTCGGGTCCTGGTCGGCGATGGCCATGTCCAACGCCTTTATGCGCTCCTCGGTGTCCCGCAGCACGGCGTCCTTCTCCGGGTCGCCGGTCTTCGCCCACTCGAACTCGTACGTGACGTCCTTCGGCAGCTTGATCTCCGGTCTGCCCGCCGCCTCCTCCTCCGCGCTCGGTGACGGGGACTGCTCCGGCTTGTCCGCGCCCTGGATCTTGTCGTCCGGCTTGGTGTCGCCGTCCTCCTCGTCGCTGCCGCAGGCGGTCAGCAGCAGGCTCAGGGCGGCGGTGGCCGCCAGGGCGGCAGCGGAAAGGGCGCGGGGGGACACGATCAACTCCCGGTTACGGTGACGATACGTTGGGAAGCCGACGCTATAGGAGTCCCCGCAGCGTTCACCACCCCCGCTTTCGGGGCTGTGGATAACTCCGCGCGTTGACGCATTTCACACCGCCCTCATCAGGCAATTGGAATTCCATTGCCCCTCCCTCCAAGGCAACTTGCCTGAACAGGCATACTCCACCCCCGCCCACGCCAAAGGCCCCGGTCCGCCGCAAGGCGGGCCGGGGCCCCTGACAAGCAGTACCGTCAGGTCACTTGAGGATCTTCGTGACCTGGCCGGCGCCCACCGTCCGGCCACCCTCGCGGATGGCGAACTTCAGGCCCTCCTCCATGGCGATGGGCTGGATCAGCTCCACCTTCATGTCGGTGTTGTCGCCCGGCATGACCATCTCCGTGCCCTCGGGGAGGTGCACGACGCCGGTCACGTCGGTGGTGCGGAAGTAGAACTGCGGGCGGTAGTTGTTGAAGAACGGGGTGTGCCGACCGCCCTCGTCCTTCGACAGGATGTACGCCGTCGCCTCGAACTCGGTGTGCGGGGTGACGGTGCCCGGCTTGATGATGACCTGGCCGCGCTCGACGTCCTCGCGCTTGATACCGCGGAGGAGGAGACCGACGTTCTCACCGGCCTGGCCCTCGTCCAGCAGCTTGCGGAACATCTCGATGCCCGTGACCGTGGTCTTGGTCGTCTCTTCCTTGATGCCGATGATCGCGACTTCCTCGTTCACCTTGAGGATGCCACGCTCGATGCGGCCGGTGACGACGGTGCCACGACCGGTGATCGTGAACACGTCCTCGATCGGCATCAGGAACGGCTTGTCGATCTCACGGACCGGCTCCGGGATGGACTCGTCGACGGCCTTCATCAGGTCGAGGACGGTCTTGCCCCACTCGGCGTCGCCCTCCAGCGCCTTCAGCGCGGAGACCTTGACGACCGGGACGTCGTCGCCCGGGAACTCGTACTCGGAGAGCAGCTCACGGACCTCGAGCTCGACGAGCTCCATGATCTCCTCGTCGTCCACCATGTCGGCCTTGTTCAGCGCGACGACGATGTACGGCACGCCGACCTGGCGGGCGAGCAGCACGTGCTCCTTGGTCTGCGGCATCGGACCATCGGTAGCGGCGACCACGAGGATCGCGCCGTCCATCTGGGCGGCACCGGTGATCATGTTCTTGATGTAGTCCGCGTGACCGGGGCAGTCGACGTGCGCGTAGTGCCGCGACTCGGTCTGGTATTCGACGTGCGCGATGGAGATCGTGATACCGCGCTGCTTCTCTTCCGGAGCCTTGTCGATCTGGTCGAAGGCCGAAGCCTCGTTCAGGTCCGGGTAAGCGTCGTGCAGCACCTTGGTGATCGCCGCGGTAAGAGTGGTCTTGCCGTGGTCGATGTGACCGATGGTGCCGATGTTGACGTGCGGCTTAGTCCGCTCGAACTTCGCCTTCGCCACTGGGGTCCTCCTGTGGACTGGTGCTGTACGCCCCCCGCCTTCTACGGAGGGGTTCAGGTGGTCGTTCCGAACCGGTCAGGACCCCTAGGGGGATGCCCTTGACCTGTCCGCCTGTGGTCGGCGGCCGGGGCACCCGCCACAGCTCCCGGGGGATCTGCGGCGGTATGACCCGTATGCCGTTTGCTACAGCCTACGGCTTCACTCGCCCTTGGCCTTCGCGATGATCTCCTCGGCGACGTTCTTGGGAACCTCGGCGTAGGAGTCGAACTGCATGGAGTAGCTCGCCCGGCCGGACGTCTTGCTGCGCAAGTCGCCGACGTAGCCGAACATCTCCGACAGCGGGACCAGACCGGTGACCAGCTTGGCACCACTCCGGTCCTCCATGGACTGGATCTGTCCACGGCGCGAGTTGATGTCGCCGATCACGTCGCCCATGTAGTCCTCGGGCGTCGTGACCTCGACCTTCATCATCGGCTCCAGCAGGACCGGAGCGGCCTTGCGGGCGGCCTCCTTGAAGGCCATCGAGCCGGCGATCTTGAAGGCCATCTCGGACGAGTCCACCTCGTGGTAGGCACCGTCCAGCAGGCGCACACGCACGCCCGTCAGCGGGTATCCGGCGAGGATGCCGAATTCCATGGCCTCCTGGCTGCCCGCGTCCACCGAGGGGATGTACTCCTTGGGGATACGGCCGCCGGTGACCTCGTTGACGAACTCGTAGCCGTCGCCCTCCAGCGGTTCGAGCGCGATGATGACGCGCGCGAACTGGCCGGAGCCGCCGGTCTGCTTCTTGTGCGTGTACTCGTGCTTCGCGACCGGCCGGCGCACCGTCTCGCGGTAGGCCACCTGCGGCTTACCGACGTTCGCCTCGACCTTGAACTCGCGCTTCATGCGGTCGACCAGCACGTCCAAGTGCAGCTCGCCCATGCCCGAGATGATGGTCTGGCCGGTCTCCTCGTCCGTCTTGACCCGGAACGAAGGGTCTTCCTCGGCGAGGCGCTGGATCGCGACACCCAGCTTCTCCTGGTCGCCCTTGGACTTCGGCTCGATGGCGACCTCGATCACCGGGGCCGGGAAGTCCATGGACTCCAGGATGACCGGATTCGCCGGGTCGCTCAGGGTCTCGCCGGTGGTGGTCTGCTTCAGACCCATGACGGCGACGATGTCGCCGGCACCCACCGAGTCGATCTCTTCGCGCTTGTTGGCGTGCATCCGGTAGATCTTGCCGATGCGCTCCTTGCGGCCCTTGACCGAGTTCTGCACCTGCGAGCCGGAGTTCAGCCGGCCCGAGTAGACCCGAATGAAGGTCAGCTTGCCCAGGTGCGGGTCGCTGGCGATCTTGAAGGCGAGCGCGGAGAGCGGCTCCTCCTCCGAGGGCCGGCGGACGATGACCTCGTCGGGGTTGCCCACGGCGTGGCCCTCGATGGCCTCGACGTCCAGCGGCGACGGCAGGTACCGCACGATCGCGTCCAGCAGGGGCTGTACGCCCTTGTTCTTGAACGCGGTGCCGCAGAACACCGGGGTGACGGTGGTGCCCTCGCCTTTGCCGGAGTTGATGGTGATACGGCGCACGGCCGCGTGGAGCTGCTCCTCGGTGGGCTCCTCGCCCTCCAGGTACAGCTCCATCATCTCCTCGTCGTTCTCGGCGACGGCTTCGAGCAGCTTGCCCCGCCACTCGTCGGCCGCCTCAAGGTGCGTCTCCGGGATCTCGACGACGTCGTACGCCTCGCCGAGCTTGGCCTCGGGCGACCAGACGAACGCCTTCATCCGGACCAGGTCGACGACGCCCTTGAAGTCGGCCTCGGTACCGATCGGGAGCTGCATCACCAGCGGGGTCGCGCCCAGCCGGTCGGTGATCATGTCGACGCAGCGGTGGAACTCGGCACCCGTGCGGTCCAGCTTGTTCACGAAGCAGATACGCGGGACGCCGTACCGGTCGGCCTGGCGCCACACGGTCTCGGACTGCGGCTCGACACCGGCCACACCGTCGAACACCGTCACCGCACCGTCGAGCACGCGCAGCGAGCGCTCCACCTCGACGGTGAAGTCGACGTGGCCCGGGGTGTCGATGATGTTGATGGTGTGGTCGACGTCATCGAGCGGCCAGTGGCAGGTCGTCGCGGCGGACGTGATCGTGATGCCGCGCTCCTGCTCCTGCGCCATCCAGTCCATCGTGGCTGCGCCGTCGTGGACCTCACCGATCTTGTACGAGACACCGGTGTAGTACAGGATCCGCTCGGTGGTCGTCGTCTTGCCCGCGTCGATGTGCGCCATGATCCCGATGTTGCGGACCTTGGCCAGGTCAAGTGAAGTGGTGGCCATGTTGGCTCAGTCTTCTCTCTCGTAATACGGGGTTCTCGACTACCAGCGGTAGTGCGCGAAGGCCTTGTTGGCGTCGGCCATCTTGTGGGTGTCCTCGCGGCGCTTGACGGAGGCGCCGAGGCCGTTGCTGGCGTCCAGCAGCTCGTTCATGAGCCGCTCGGTCATCGTCTTCTCACGGCGGGCGCGGGAGTAGCCCACGAGCCAGCGCAGCGCGAGCGTGGCGGACCGGCCGGGCTTGACCTCGACCGGGACCTGGTACGTCGCGCCGCCGACGCGGCGGGACTTGACCTCGATGGCCGGCTTGACGTTCTCCAGGGCGCGCTTCAGCGTGATGACCGGGTCGTTGCCGGTCTTGTCGCGCAGGCCCTCCATGGCGCCGTACACGATGCGCTCGGCGGTGGAGCGCTTGCCGTGCAGCAGCACCTTGTTGATCAGGGAGGTCACCAGAGGAGAGTTGTAGACCGGGTCGATGTGCACCGGTCGCTTCGGGGCGGGGCCCTTACGAGGCATGCTTACTTCTCCTTCTTGGCGCCGTAGCGGCTGCGGGCCTGCTTGCGGTTCTTGACACCCTGGGTGTCGAGCGAACCGCGGATGATCTTGTAGCGAACGCCCGGCAGGTCCTTCACACGGCCACCGCGCACGAGCACGATCGAGTGCTCCTGCAGGTTGTGCCCCTCACCCGGGATGTAAGCGGTGACCTCGATCCCGCTGGTCAGACGCACACGCGCGACCTTACGCAGGGCCGAGTTCGGCTTCTTGGGGGTGGTGGTGAACACACGCGTGCACACGCCACGGCGCTGGGGCGAACCCTCGAGCGCGGGCGTCTTGTTCTTCTCGACCTTGTCCTGCCGGCCCTTGCGGACCAGCTGCTGGATCGTAGGCACCGTTTCTCCGGTTTCTGTGTGCCGATCTCGATACTTCTAACCTGGGGTTTTGTCCGTGAAGACCGGCCGGCCCCCGACCCACGCGGTCGGGTGTGTCGCAAGCCCCGTACGACCCCGCCAGTCTCACGGGGTAGTGCAGCTCTTCGGTGTCACAGCCTCGGCGCCTTCGCGGGAGCGCCCCCGCGCACGCGAAGACCCGGGGACACCCCAGGCACAAGGTCAGAGGGTACCTACAGCCACCCGCTCCGGTCAAAACAAAGAGACATAAGGGACGGCGGCCCTGGGTACAGTTATGCCCCGCTGCCGGCCACGGCGGCCACGATGAGGGCGATGAAGGCCACGAAGCTGAGCGTCAGATAGCCGATGACCAGGCCCGCCAGCGCCAGTCCGTCGCCCTGCTCGCCGGTCCTGCGGATCTCGGCGCGCGCCTTGTGCCCCAGGACGATCGCCGGGATGAACGTCACGCCGAACGTCGCCGGCACCAGCGCCCCGCACACCATCGCGCCGATCGCCGAGCTGTTCGTGCGCCGCGGGGGCGGCAGGACGGGCACCGGATGGAACGTACGCGGCACCACGGCGGGCATCGTGGGGATGCCGGCGGGGCCCTGCGGCAGGTCGGCGACGAGCGCGTGCAGCTCGCCGTAGGTCTGCGCGTCGTACGCCTGCGCCATGCGCTGCTCGTACTCCGGCTGGGTGAGTCTGCCCTCGGCGAAACCGGCCTTGAGCACGTCGACGGTCCGCTCCCGGTCGGCGTGCGCGGCACGCATGGACGGGGGCCGGCTTGGGTCCCACGGCTGCATGGACACTCAGGAACCTCCCCACCCGCGGTCTCCGCGTACCGCGTGCCTTCTATTGTGCTCGACGCATGGGGCGCCGGGGGAGTTCCGGTGCGGCGCCGCGAAGTTCACGCCGCCGCGCGCCCCCCGCACACCACGTTGTCCGGTTCGCACGCTGCCTCAGCGTAGCCCTGTGCCGTACGGGCATCAGCCCCGGGACGCGCCCGGGCGGCCGGGTCCCGCGCGGCCTCCCAGCGGGCCCCTGGAACGCCGCAGGGCGGCTCTCCCGGGGGAGAGCCGCCCTGCGGGGCGTGCGGTGACAGTGGCCGTTACTGGTTGTACGGGCCGTAGTCGTAGTCCTCCAGCGGGACCGCCTGGCCGGAGCCGGTGCCGAAGGGCGAGTAGTCGATGTCGTCGTAGCCGACGGTCGAGTACATCGCGGCCTTCGCCTCCTCGGTGGGCTCCACCCGGATGTTGCGGTAGCGGGACAGGCCCGTACCGGCCGGGATCAGCTTGCCGATGATCACGTTCTCCTTGAGGCCGATCAGGGAGTCCGACTTGGCGTTGATCGCCGCGTCGGTCAGCACCCGGGTCGTCTCCTGGAACGACGCCGCCGACAGCCACGACTCGGTGGCCAGCGACGCCTTCGTGATGCCCATGAGCTGCGGCCGGCCGGAGGCGGGCTGGCCGCCCTCGGCCACCACGCGCCGGTTCTCGTGCTCGAACTTCGAGCGCTCGACCAGCTCGCCCGGCAGCAGCTCCGCGTCGCCGGACTCGATGATCGTCACCCGGCGCAGCATCTGCCGGATGATGATCTCGATGTGCTTGTCGTGGATGGACACGCCCTGGCTGTTGTAGACCTTCTGCACCTCGCCGACCAGGTGGACCTGCACGGCCCGCTGGCCGAGGATGCGCAGCACGTCGTGCGGGTTCTCCGTACCGACGGTCAGCTTCTGGCCGACCTCGACGTGGTCGCCCTCGCCGGCGGTGAGACGGGCGCGCTTGGACACGCCGTACGCGACCTCGTCGGAACCGTCGTCGGGGGTGACGACGACCTTCTTGGTCTTCTCCGTCTCCTCGATCCGCACCCGGCCCGCGGCCTCCGAGATCGGCGCCACGCCCTTGGGCGTACGGGCCTCGAAGAGCTCGACGACACGCGGCAGACCCTGGGTGATGTCCTCACCCGCCACACCACCGGTGTGGAAGGTGCGCATCGTGAGCTGGGTGCCGGGCTCGCCGATGGACTGGGCGGCGATGATGCCCACGGCCTCGCCGATGTCGACCAGCTTGCCGGTGGCCAGCGAACGGCCGTAGCACATGGCGCAGGTGCCGACGGCGGACTCGCAGGTGAGCACCGAGCGGGTCTTGACCGTCGCCACGCCGTGGCGGATCAGCTCGTCGATGAGCACGTCGCCCAGGTCGGTGCCGGCCGGGGCCAGCACCTTGCCGTCGACGACGATGTCCTCGGCGAGGCAGCGCGCGTACACCGAGGTCTCGACGTCCTCGGCCTTGCGCAGCACGCCGTCGGCGCCGACCGACGCGATCTCCAGCTTCAGGCCGCGGTCGGTGCCGCAGTCCTCCTCGCGGATGATCACGTCCTGCGAGACGTCCACCAGACGCCGGGTCAGGTAACCCGAGTCGGCGGTGCGCAGCGCGGTGTCGGCGAGACCCTTGCGGGCGCCGTGCGTGGAGATGAAGTACTCCAGCACGGACAGGCCCTCGCGGAACGAGGACTTGATCGGCCGCGGGATGGTCTCGTTCTTGGCGTTGGACACCAGGCCGCGCATACCGGCGATCTGGCGCATCTGCATCATGTTTCCGCGCGCACCCGAGTTGACCATCATGAAGATCGGGTTGGTCTTCGGGAAGTTCTCGTTCATGGCCTCGGCGACCTCGTTGGTCGCCTTGGTCCAGATCGCGATGAGTTCCTGGGTGCGCTCGTCCTTGGTGATCAGGCCGCGCTCGTACTGCTTCTGGACCTTCTCGTCCTGGGCCTCGTACCCGGCAATGATCTCCTTCTTCGCCTCCGGCACGACCACGTCCGAGATGGCGATGGTGACGCCGGAGTGGGTGGCCCAGTAGAAGCCCGAGGACTTCAGGTTGTCCAGGGTCTGCGCGACGAGGACCTTCGGGTAGCGCTCGGCGAGGTCGTTGACGATCTCGGAGAGCTGCTTCTTGCCGACGGTGTAGTGGATGAACGGGTAGTCCTCGGGCAGCAGCTCGTTGAAGAGCGCGCGGCCCAGGGTGGTACGGAGCCGGAACGGGTCGCCCGGCTGCCAGTCCGAGTCGGCCGCCGCCTCGCCCTCGGGCACCGGCGGCGTCCAGCCCCGCGGCGGCACGGAGCCGACGGGGAACCGGATGTCGACGTTCGCCTGGAGCGACAGCTCGCCGGCGTCGAAGGCCATGATCGCCTCGGCGACCGAGGCGAACGAGCGGTCCTCGCCCTTCTTCTCACCCTCGATCTCGTCGGTGGTGAGGAAGAACAGCCCGAGCACCATGTCCTGGGTGGGCATGGTCACCGGACGGCCGTCGGCCGGCTTGAGGATGTTGTTCGAGGACAGCATGAGGATGCGGGCCTCGGCCTGCGCCTCCGCGGAGAGCGGCAGGTGCACGGCCATCTGGTCGCCGTCGAAGTCCGCGTTGAACGCGGTGCAGACGAGCGGGTGGATCTGGATGGCCTTGCCCTCGACGAGCTGCGGCTCGAATGCCTGGATGCCGAGGCGGTGCAGCGTCGGCGCCCGGTTCAGCAGCACCGGGTGCTCGGCGATGACCTCTTCCAGCACGTCGTACACGACCGTGCGGCCGCGCTCGACCATGCGCTTGGCGCTCTTGATGTTCTGCGCGTGGTTCAGGTCCACCAGGCGCTTCATCACGAACGGCTTGAAGAGTTCCAGCGCCATGGCCTTGGGCAGACCGCACTGGTGCAGCTTGAGCTGCGGGCCGACGACGATGACGGAACGGGCCGAGTAATCGACGCGCTTGCCGAGCAGGTTCTGCCGGAAGCGGCCCTGCTTGCCCTTGAGCATGTCGGACAGCGACTTGAGCGGCCGGTTGCCAGGCCCGGTCACCGGCCGGCCGCGGCGGCCGTTGTCGAACAGCGCGTCGACGGCCTCCTGCAGCATGCGCTTCTCGTTGTTGACGATGATCTCGGGCGCGCCGAGGTCGAGCAGCCGCTTCAGCCGGTTGTTGCGGTTGATGACGCGGCGGTACAGGTCGTTCAGGTCGGAGGTCGCGAAGCGGCCACCGTCGAGCTGCACCATCGGACGCAGGTCCGGCGGGATCACCGGGACGCAGTCCAGCACCATGCCGTTGGGGCTGTTGCGGGTGTGCTGGAACGCGGAGACGACCTTCAGCCGCTTCAGGGCACGGGTCTTCTTCTGGCCCTTGCCGGTACGGATGATCTCGCGGAGCTTCTCCGCTTCCTCGTCCAGGTCGAAGGACTCCAGGCGCTTCTGCAGCGCCGCGGCGCCCATACCGCCCTGGAAGTACGTGCCGAAGCGGTCGCGCAGCTCGCGGTAGAGCAGCTCGTCGCCCTCCAGGTCCTGGACCTTGAGGTTCTTGAACCGGTTCCACACCTCGTCCAGGCGGTCCAGCTCACGCTGGGCCCGGTCGCGGAGCTGCTTCATCTCGCGCTCGCCGCCCTCGCGCACCTTGCGGCGCACGTCGGCCTTGGCGCCCTCGGCCTCCAGCTCGGCCAGGTCGGCTTCCTGCTTCTTGGCGCGGGCTTCCAGGTCGCCGTCGCGGCGCTGCTCGATCTGCTGGCGCTCGACGGAGATCTGCGCCTCCAGCGACGACAGGTCGCGCTGGCGGCGCTCGTCGTCCACCCACGTGATCATGTAGGCGGCGAAGTAGATGACCTTCTCCAGGTCCTTCGGCGCCAGGTCGAGCAGGTAGCCGAGGCGCGACGGGACGCCCTTGAAGTACCAGATGTGCGTGACGGGCGCGGCCAGTTCGATGTGGCCCATCCGCTCACGGCGCACCTTGGCGCGGGTCACCTCGACGCCGCAGCGCTCACAGATGATGCCCTTGAAGCGGACGCGCTTGTACTTGCCGCAGTAGCACTCCCAGTCCCGGGTGGGGCCGAAGATCTTCTCGCAGAAGAGGCCGTCCTTCTCGGGCTTGAGGGTGCGGTAGTTGATGGTCTCGGGCTTCTTGACCTCGCCGTGCGACCAGGTCCGGATGTCGTCCGCGGTCGCCAGGCCGATCCGCAGCTCGTCGAAGAAGTTGACGTCGAGCACTCTCGTCAATCCCTCTCAGGGTCGTGTGCCAATGGTCTGATCGCGGGTCGCGGGGAGGGGGTGCCTCCCGGGCCCGCTAGGGCCGAGGGGGTGGCGGGAGCTTCGAAGGAAGCCCCCGCCGGACCCGTCAGACCTCTTCGACGCTGCTCGGCTCGCGCCGGGACAGGTCGATGCCAAGCTCTTCCGCGGCACGGAAGACGTCCTCGTCCGTGTCGCGCATCTCGATGGACATGCCGTCGGAGGAGAGCACCTCCACGTTCAGGCACAGGGACTGCATCTCCTTGATGAGCACCTTGAAGGACTCGGGGATGCCCGGCTCGGGGATGTTCTCGCCCTTGACGATGGCCTCGTAGACCTTCACGCGGCCGGTCACGTCGTCCGACTTGATGGTGAGCAGTTCCTGCAGTGCGTAGGCGGCGCCGTACGCCTCCAGGGCCCACACCTCCATCTCGCCGAACCGCTGGCCGCCGAACTGCGCCTTACCGCCCAGCGGCTGCTGGGTGATCATCGAGTACGGGCCGGTGGACCGGGCGTGGAGCTTGTCGTCCACGAGGTGGTGCAGCTTGAGGATGTACATGTAGCCGACGGAGATCGGCTCCGGGAACGGCTCGCCGGAGCGGCCGTCGAAGAGCTGCGCCTTGCCGGACGGCTGCACCATGCGGTCGCCGTCGCGGTTGGGCAGCGTGTTCTGGATCAGGCCGGCCAGCTCGTCCTCACGGGCGCCGTCGAAGACCGGCGTCGCCACGTTCGTACCGGACGCGACCTGGTCGGCGCCGATGCCCTGCAGGCGCTCGGCCCACTCCTCCTTGATGCCGGAGACGTCCCAGCCCTGGGCGGCGAGCCAGCCCAGGTGGATCTCCAGCACCTGACCCGGGTTCATCCGGGAGGGCACGCCGAGCGGGTTGAGGATGATGTCGACCGGGTGGCCGTCCTCCATGAACGGCATGTCCTCGATCGGCAGGATCTTGGCGATGACGCCCTTGTTGCCGTGCCGGCCGGCGAGCTTGTCGCCGTCGGTGATCTTGCGCTTCTGGGCGACGTAGACGCGGACGAGCTGGTTCACGCCGGGCGGCAGTTCGTCGCCCTCCTCGCGGTCGAAGACGCGGACGCCGATGACGCGGCCGGTCTCGCCGTGCGGGACCTTCAGCGACGTGTCACGGACCTCGCGGGCCTTCTCGCCGAAGATCGCGCGCAGCAGCCGCTCCTCCGGGGTCAGCTCCGTCTCGCCCTTGGGCGTGACCTTGCCGACCAGGATGTCGCCGGCGACGACCTCGGCGCCGATGCGGATGATGCCGCGCTCGTCGAGGTCGGCCAGGACCTCCTCGGAGACGTTCGGGATGTCCCGGGTGATCTCCTCGGGGCCCAGCTTGGTGTCGCGGGCGTCGACCTCGTGCTCCTCGATGTGGATCGAGGACAGGACGTCGTCCTGCACGAGGCGCTGGCTGAGGATGATGGCGTCCTCGTAGTTGTGGCCCTCCCACGGCATGAACGCCACCAGGAGGTTCTTGCCGAGCGCCATCTCGCCCTCGTCGGTCGAGGGGCCGTCGGCGAGCACCTGGCCCTCGATGACGCGGGAGCCCTCGTCCACGAGCACCTTCTGGTTGAAGGAGGTGCCCTGGTTGGAGCGGTGGAACTTGTTGACGCGGTACGTGGTGTACGTGCCGTCGTCGTTGGCGACGGTGACGTAGTCCGCGGAGACCTCCTGGACCACGCCGTCCTTCTCGGCCTTGATGACGTCGCCCGCGTCGACCGCGCAGCGGTACTCCATGCCGGTGCCGACGAGCGGGGACTCGGCCCGGATCAGCGGCACGGCCTGGCGCATCATGTTGGAGCCCATGAGCGCGCGGTTGGCGTCGTCGTGCTCCAGGAAGGGGATCATCGCGGTCGCGACCGACACCATCTGGCGCGGCGAGACGTCCATGTAGTCGACGTCGTCGCCGGGGATGTAGTCGACCTCGCCGCCGCGGCGGCGGACCAGGACCCGGTTCTCGGCGAAGTGCAGGTCGTTCGTCAGCGGCGCGTTGGCCTGCGCGATGACGAAGCGGTCTTCCTCGTCGGCCGTCAGGTAGTCCACGTCGTCGGTGACGACGCCGCCGACGACCTTGCGGTACGGGGTCTCGATGAAGCCGAAGGCGTTGACCCGGCCGTACGAGGCGAGCGAGCCGATGAGGCCGATGTTCGGGCCTTCCGGCGTCTCGATCGGACACATGCGGCCGTAGTGCGACGGGTGCACGTCGCGGACCTCGAAGCCGGCCCGCTCACGGGACAGACCGCCGGGGCCCAGCGCGTTGAGCCGGCGCTTGTGGGTGAGCCCGGACAGCGGGTTCGTCTGGTCCATGAACTGCGACAACTGGCTGGTGCCGAAGAACTCCTTGATGGAGGCGACGACCGGCCGGATGTTGATCAGGGTCTGCGGCGTGATCGCCTCGACGTCCTGGGTCGTCATGCGCTCGCGCACGACGCGCTCCATACGGGCGAGGCCCGTACGCACCTGGTTCTGGATCAGCTCGCCGACGTTGCGGATGCGGCGGTTGCCGAAGTGGTCGATGTCGTCGGTCTCGACGACCACGGACTGGCCGTTGTCCCCGACGGTCTCGACCTCACCGGCGTGCAGCTTCACCAGGTACTTGATCGAGGCGATGATGTCCTCGACCGTCAGCGTGCCGGCGTCGAGCGGCGCGGCGGCGCCCAGCTTCTTGTTGATCTTGTAGCGGCCGACCTTGGCGAGGTCGTAGCGCTTGGGGTTGAAGTACAGGTTCTCCAGCAGCGTCTGCGCGGCCTCCTTGGTCGGCGGCTCGCCCGGACGCAGCTTGCGGTAGATGTCGAGCAGCGCGTCGTCCTGGCCCTGGGTGTGGTCCTTCTCCAGGGTGGCGCGCATGGACTCGTACTCGCCGAACTCCTCGAGGATCTGCTCGTTCGTCCAGCCGAGGGCCTTGAGCAGCACGGTGATCGACTGCTTGCGCTTGCGGTCGATGCGGACACCGACCATGTCGCGCTTGTCGATCTCCATCTCCAGCCAGGCACCCCGGGAGGGGATGACCTTGACGGAGAAGATGTCCTTGTCGGAGGTCTTGTCGATGGAGGAGTCGAAGTAGACGCCCGGGGACCGGACGAGCTGCGAGACCACGACACGCTCGGTGCCGTTGATCACGAAGGTGCCCTTGTCCGTCATGAGCGGGAAGTCGCCCATGAAGACCGTCTGGGACTTGATCTCCCCGGTCTCGTTGTTGGTGAACTCGGCGGTGACGAAGAGCGGCGCGGCGTACGTGAAGTCGCGCTCCTTGCACTCGTCGATGGAGTTCTTCGGGGGCTCGAAGCGGTGGTCGCGGAAGGTCAGCGACATCGACCCGGAGAAGTCCTCGATCGGGGAGATCTCCTCGAAGATCTCCTCGAGGCCGGACTTGGTGGGGACGTCCTGTCCGTGATCCAAAGCCTCCTCGACACGAGCCTTCCAGGCGTCGTTGCCGAGGAGCCAGTCGAAGCTCTCGGTCTGGAGCGCAAGGAGGTTCGGAACCTCGAGGGGTTCCTTGATCTTCGCGAAAGAGATGCGCAGCGGGGCGGTGCTGGCGCCGTTGTTCGTACTAGCGGTCGAGGCGGTGCGCGAGGCGGCCAAGAGGGGTCCTTCCGAGGGCTCGGACTCACTACGCGCGTACCGGTCCCAAAACCCACACGGGGAGGAGAACGCCCAGGTCAAAGCGTGTCTCTCAAGATCGTACGAGCTCTGGACAGACCCCTGGTGACGGGCAGGGGGCAGTTAACAGGCAGCGCAAAGGGTCAGTGTAGCGACTCGCCACACTGATGTCCAGCGGAGGCTGGAGACCAGCAAATCTTCGATCTCTCCCTGCCTGAGGAGCGCCCGCCCTCGCGTGGGGCCTCCCCTGAAGTTATGCCGAATACCGGATGCCTTCGCGCTTGAAGCCATTCCCACTCAGTCACCGATCCATGCCTCGGAGTACGGACCGATGTGACGACCTGAGATGTGACGACCTGAGAATCGCGCGCCGCTGGCCGTTCGTCAAGGCCCCCCTGCCCCAGGGAGATCATGTCGGCTGCCCCGGCCGGTGAAGATCACCATACCCGCCGGTGCCCGCGGGGCAAGCGCTCCGGCCGGGGGCCCCGGCAACGCAGCGAGGGCGACCACCCGGATGGGTGATCGCCCTCGGTTGCGGCACAGGGGCCGTCAGCCCCGGCGGGCCGGGCTCACAGCGCCCCGACCGGCCGGGACGAGGTCACTTGACCTCGACGGAGGCGCCGGCGCCCTCAAGGGAGTCCTTGGCCTTGTCCGCGGCCTCCTTGTTGACCTTCTCCAGAACCGGCTTCGGCGTGCCGTCGACCAGTTCCTTGGCCTCCTTCAGGCCAAGCGAGGTCAGCTCGCGCACGACCTTGATGACCTGGATCTTCTTCTCGCCGGCGCCGAGCAGGACGACGTCGAACTCGTCCTGCTCCGGGGCGGCCTCGGCGGCGGCGGCGCCACCGCCCGGGGCGGCGACGACGGCGGCCGGCGCGGCGGCCTCGACGTCGAACTTCTCCTCGAACTTCTTGACGAAGTCGGAGAGCTCAAGGAGGGTCATCTCCTCGAACTGCGCGAGCAGGTCTTCCTGGCTGAGCTTCGCCATGGTGGCGGTCCTTCCACTAAGTCGGCTGGTGCGGTTGTGCTGATGCATCGGTACGGCGGGCGTTCGCGGTGCCCGCTGAGCCACGGAGAGCGCTTCTGCTACTCCGCGGCGTCGGCGGGAGCCGGCGTACCGGCACCGCCCTGCTCGACCTTGTCGCGCAGCGCGTCCGCGGTGCGGACGAACTTCGTGAGTGGGGCCTGGAAGGTCGCCGCGGCCTTCGCCATGGACGCCTTCATGCCACCGGCCAGCTTGGCGAGCAGCACCTCGCGGGACTCGAGGTCCGCGAGCTTGTTGATCTCGTCGGCGGTCAGAGCCTTGCCGTCGAGCACGCCGCCCTTGATGACGAGCGCGGGGTTGTCCTTGGCGAAGTTACGCAGCCCCTTGGCCGCCTCGACCGGGTCACCGGTCACGAAGGCGACAGCGGTCGAGCCCTGGAGGTGCTCGTCGAGCTGGTCGAGCCCGGCCTCCTTCGCCGCGATCTTGGTCAGCGTGTTCTTCACCACTCGGTACTGCGCGTTCTCGCCGAGAGAACGGCGCAGATCCTTAAGCTGCGCCACGCTCAGTCCGGTGTACGCGGTCACGACGGCCGCGTTGGAGCCGCGGAGCTTGTCCGCGATCTCCTTGACGGCCTCGACCTTGTCCGGCGTCGCCATGAGCCTCAGCCTCCTTCCGGGTGATGGGACCGCCCTTCGGATGCACGAGGCCCTCGCACACACGGCAAACGCCCCGGCGCAGGCGCTCGGGGCGTGACTCGACCGCACGGGCCGGGGCCCTGCGGGAGGTCTTCCTCGTTCACCTGCGCGGGCCGTCCGCGACGTACGCGGAGCCTTCGGCCACCGCACTCCCCTGCGGGCGTACGGCGGCGGCCAGCGGTCTTTGGCTACGAGGAGGAAGCGTACGGCAGCGGCCGTCCCGCGGGCAAATCGCCCCCGGGACGGCCGGGCCGTACAAGACGTCGCGTCCGGTGCTACGCGCCGCCCTCTTCCATCATGGCGTCCATGTCGGCGGTCTCGGCGGCCGGCGGTGCCTTCACCGTGACGGGCTCGTTGTAGCTCAGGAAGGTCATGGTGGTGTCCAGCGGGCCCTCCTTCGTGTCGGCCCGCATGCGGAACTGCTTGGTGCGGTCCTCGCCATCGATCCACATGTCCATGGTGATCTCGTCGGCGCCCGTCTCCGCCAACTCGTCGACCTTCTCCTGGCGGTTCTTCTTCGCCTTCGCGTCCACGCCCTCCAGCTCCGCGCGGAGGTCGTCGAGGGTGACCGTGCCCGTGTAGCGGGTGGTCCGCACCCCCTCGATCTCCTCCTCGCCGACCTTCTTCAGATCATCGGCCGCGTTCATCATCTGGGTGTCCTCGGCGGGGTTGTCGTCCGCCTGCTTCAGCTCCAGCAGCGGGTTCTCGTCCGCCCCCGAACCGCCCTCCGACATGCCCATCTTGAGCCAGGTCTTGCCGTCCATCTCGGCGGCGGCCTCTTCGCCGAGGTTCATGTACATGGCGTCGTCGAGGAGACGTATCTCCAACTCGCCGCTCTCGGCGGGGGTCGCGCCGTCCACCGTCATCGTCATCTGCATGGCGGGCGGGTCCAGGCTGATCGCCCCGGTGCCCTCCATGGCGCCCTCGCCAGGCATCTCACCGGCCATCCGGTACTCGAGGGAGGTGAACTCCTCGGCATTCTCCGTGGCCTTGCGGACGGCGGCCGCGGGCGTGACGCCGACCGGCTGGGCGGCGTTCCCGCCCTTCCCGCCGTCCGCCTTGCCGGCTCCCTCGTCGTCGCCGCAGGCGGTGAAGGCGGTCAGGGCCAGGGCGGCCGCGCCGAGCGCGGCACCGCCCCGTACGAAGGTCGAGCGCATGGTGATCCTTTCCCTCCGGGCACGCGTGTCCCGGGACATGGAAGGGAACACGCTATCGGACAAGGGGAAACCGCCGGCCGCTACTGGATTTCGGTGAAGTCAATGCTCTCCGCCGCGGACGGCTCCTCGACCTGCACGTCGACGCCGTAGTCCGAGTAGTAGACGGTGGTGCTGAACTCGCCGCCCGTCATCTTCCCGGACTCCTCGCGCTTGATCATCAGGTCGTTCTCGTCCACCCAGATGTCGACGGTCTGCGTGGTGACGCCGGAAGCCTCAAGCTGGTCCTCCAGGTCCGAAAGCTGCTGCTCGCTCAGCGTCTTGGAGGACGCGCGGGCCAGGTCGGAGACGTCCACGGTGCCGGAGTAGTGCGTGGTCTGTACGCCGCGCACCTCCTCCTGGCCGACCTCCTCGACGTCCTCGGAGGCCAGCAGGAGCTTCACGGCCTGCCCCGGGGTGCTGTTCTGCATCTGGTCCTTCATGTAGTCCCCGGACGGGCCCATGAACTCCGACAGGTCGTCGTAGTCGTAACGGATCCACTTCTTGTCCGGGTACTGGGTCTGGAACGCGCCCTCGACGCCCGCGTAGTAGGCGTCCGGCAGGTAGCGGGCGTCCAGCGTGCCGTCGTCGTCCATCATCTGGATCGACGAAGCCATCTGGCCGTCGGTGTACTTGACGGTGGCGGTGCCTATCGCGCCGTCGGCCCAGTCGAGTTCACCCTCGTTCTCGGTGGTCATCGCCTCGCCCATGACCATGGTGCTCTCGAACTTCGACGACTCCGCGCCCGTGGTCTTCTCGTCGATCGCCTTCAGCGCGGCCTGGGCGCCCCGGATCGTCCCGCTGCCGCCGTTGCCACCGCCGTCGCCGCCCCCGTTGCCGGAACCGCCGTCACCGCCGCCCGAGTCGGACCCGCAGGCCGCCGCGAATGCGAGCAGCAGCGCCGCCCCCAGAGAGACACCTGCGCGCTTCACGGTCGTGTGCATGGGAATCCCCGCCCCCTCGTGGTGGTCGTTCTCGTACGGGCAGGCGTTCTGCCCGTACGGGCCAGTGAACACCAGAAACGGGCCGGACCCGGTGCCCGATGGGCGTTCCGGGTCCGACCCGTTGCATGGCCGTGACAGATGATGCGTGCTTGTCGAACGGGCGGCGCCCGTCAGACCGCGGGGTCCTCCGACAGGAGGTTGCGCACGCGCGCGGGGTCCACCGGGATGCCGGGGCCCATCGTCGTGGTGATCGTGGCCTTCTTGATGTAACGGCCCTTGGCGGCCGACGGCTTGAGCCGCAGCACCTCCTCCAGCGCCGCACCGTAGTTCTCCACCAGCTTCTGCTCGTCGAACGAGGTCTTGCCGATGATGAAGTGCAGGTTGGAGTGCTTGTCGGTGCGGAACTCGATCTTGCCGCCCTTGATCTCGGTGACGGCCTTCGCCACATCGGGCGTGACCGTGCCGGTCTTCGGGTTCGGCATCAGACCGCGCGGGCCGAGGAACCGGCCGAGGCGGCCGACCTTGCCCATGAGGTCCGGGGTGGCGACGACCGCGTCGAAGTCGAGGCGGCCCTTCTGCACCTCCTCGATCAGCTCGTCGGCGCCGACGATGTCGGCGCCCGCGGCCTCCGCGGCCGCTGCACGGTCACCGGTCGCGAAGACCAGGACCCGGGCGGTCTTGCCGGTGCCGTGCGGGAGGTTCACGGTGCCGCGGACCATCTGGTCGGCCTTGCGCGGGTCGATGCCCAGGCGCATGGCGACCTCGACGGTGCCGTCGAACTTCGTCGTGGACGTCTCCTTGGCGAGGCGGACGGCCTCAAGGGGTGCGTACTGCCGCGTGCGGTCGACCTTGGCGTCGCCGCCGCGGAGTGCCTTGCTGCGCTTCACTGCTGCTCCTGATGTGTCGGTACGGAGTCGTGGTCCGGGCCGGCGCACGGCCCTGCCACAGGGTGCTGCGGGTGGCGTGGGCCGCTCAGCCCTCGACCGTGACGCCCATGGAGCGGGCGGTGCCGGCGATGATCTTCTCGGCGGCGTCCAGGTCGTTGGCGTTGAGGTCGGCCATCTTGGTGGTGGCGATCTCGCGGACCTGGTCGCGGGTGATCTTCGCGACCTTGGTCTTGTGCGGCTCGCCGGAGCCCTTCTCGACGCCCGCGGCCTTGAGGATCATCTTCGCGGCCGGCGGCGTCTTGGTGATGAAGGTGAACGAGCGGTCCTCGTAGACCGTGATCTCCACCGGGATGACCCAGCCGCGCTGCGACTCGGTCGCGGCGTTGTACGCCTTGCAGAACTCCATGATGTTCACGCCGTGCTGGCCCAGCGCGGGGCCGACCGGCGGGGCCGGGTTCGCGGCACCGGCCTGGATCTGGAGCTTGATCAGCCCCGTGACCTTCTTCTTCTTGGGAGGCATGTCTCTCCGGGTCCTTGAATGAGAGGTTTTGCGCCTCGATCCGGTGATTGCCAGATCGTCCGGATGGAGGCATACCGCACCACGATAGCCGTATCGGGTACGGGTCCTGAAACCGAGCAGGTCAGAGCGGCTGTGAAGCCCTCTGACCTGGTCGGAAGCGTGGCGGGCGGGGTGCCCTCAGTCGTTCTTCTGGATCTGGTCGAAGCTCAGCTCGACCGGGGTCTCCCGGCCGAAGATCTCCACCAGGCCCTTGACCTTCTTCGAGTCGGCGTTGATCTCGTTGATCGTCGCCTGCAGCGTCGCGAACGGGCCGTCGGTGACGGTGACCGAGTCGCCCACGGCGAAGTCGAGCACCTGCACCTCGACCTTGCGGGACGGTACCGGCTTGCCCTCGGCCTCCGCGGCCTCGCGGGCGGCCTTCTCCTCGGCCTCCGGGGCGAGCATGCGGACGATCTCGTCGAGCGTCAGCGGGTACGGGTCGTAGGCGTTGCCGACGAAGCCGGTGACGCCCGGGGTGTTGCGCACGACGCCCCACGACTCGTTCGTCAGGTCCATCCGCACCAGGACGTAGCCCGGGAGCTTGTTCTGCCGGACGTTCCTGCGCTCGCCGTTCTTGATCTGGACGACCTCTTCCTCGGGCACCTCGGCCTGGTAGATGAAGTCCTCGACGTTCAGGGAGACGGCGCGCTGTTCGAGGTTGGCCTTGACCCGCTTCTCGTAGCCCGCGTAGGTGTGGATCACGTACCACTCGCCGGGCAGGCCGCGCAGGTCCTGGCGCAGCGCCTCGACGGGGTCGACGGTCTCCTCGGCCGGCTCGGCGGCTTCGTCGGTCTCGTCGGGCTTCTCGTCCGCGTCCGCGGCCGTCTCGTCGCCGTCCGTCTCGTCGCCAGCCTCGGCCGTCTCGTCGCCGGCCTCGGCCGCCTCGTCAGCGGCCTCTCCGGCCGCGCTCCCGGCGCCGTCCTCGGCCTCTTCGGCGTCCTCTTCGGCGTCGCCGGCCCGCTCGGCCGCGGCCCCGGCTTCCTCGGCGTCTTCGCGTCCGGCCTCCACCGCCGCCGTCTCGGCCGCCTCCACCCGCTCGGCAGGCTCAGCGCCGGCGACCTCGTCGGTCGCGACTGCGTCGTTCAGGTTCGGGTCAGACACGGTAGCTGCTTCTTCCTGGCTCAAAAGGGGATGTGCACATGCAGACGCCTACCTTACGTACCTTACGGGGCGGCGCGTACGCGAATCGGTCAGCCGAAGACGTACTGCATGAGTTCGGTGAACCCGAAGTCGATCACCGTCACGATGCCGATCATGACCACCACAAAGATGATCACGACGGTCGTGTACGTCGTGAGCTGGTTCCGCGTCGGCCAGACGACCTTGCGCAGCTCCGCGACGATCTGGCGGTAGAAGAGCGCCAGGCGGGCGAACGGGCCCTTCCGGCCGCGCTTGCCGCCGCGGCGAGCGGGTCGCGCGTCGCCTTCGGGGCGGTCAGGCGTCGCGGTGGAGGCTTCCGTCACTCGTCCCTCACCTGGATCCCGGTTCGTTGACCTGCCGCGCCCGGTGGTGCAGCACGGCGGGGCTGCTGTGAACTGCGTACGCACCCCCTGAAGAGGATGCGCGTAGCAGGGCCGGAGGGACTTGAACCCCCAACCGCTGGTTTTGGAGACCAGTGCTCTACCAATTGAGCTACGACCCTTTGTGTCATGCCAACCTAACGCATTCTTGCAGGGGCTTCACGAGCGCGTGCAAGATCTGCACCAGGGCTGGCACGGTGGTTGAGTGTACGGGTTTCACGCCCCGCCGTCGAACGAGTACGCCGCGCGCCCCGCGTACGAGCCGTGCAACCCACGTGCCCGGCCCCCCGCCCGTCTGGAACGATGGGCGTCATGACCGCTGCAAACACCGCGTCCCAGTCCCCGACCGAACGACGGGTGTCGGCCCGCGTCGGCGCCATCTCCGAGTCCGCGACGCTCGCCGTGGACGCCAAGGCCAAGGCACTGAAGGCGGCCGGCCGGCCGGTGATCGGCTTCGGCGCAGGCGAGCCCGACTTCCCGACGCCCGACTACATCGTCGAGGCCGCGATCGCAGCGTGCACCAACCCGACGTACCACCGGTACACGCCCGCGGGCGGGCTGCCCGAGCTGAAGGCCGCCATCGCCGCGAAGACCGCGCGCGACTCGGGGTACGAGGTGGAGCCGGCCCAGGTGCTCGTCACCAACGGCGGGAAGCAGGCGATCTACGAGTCGTTCGCCGCCCTGCTCGACCCGGGCGACGAGGTCATCGTCCCGACGCCGTACTGGACCACCTACCCCGAGTCGATCCGGCTGGCCGGCGGCGTGCCCGTCGACGTCGTCGCCGACGAGACCACGGGCTACCGGGTCTCCGTCGAGCAGCTCGAAGCCGCGCGCACCCCGCGCTCGAAGGTGCTGCTCTTCGTCTCCCCGTCCAACCCGACCGGCGCGGTCTACTCCCGCGAGCAGGTCGAGGCGATCGGCCGCTGGGCCGCGGAGCACGGGCTGTGGGTGCTGACGGACGAGATCTACGAGCACCTGGTGTACGGGACCGCCGAGTTCCACTCCCTGCCGGTGGTGGTGCCGGAGCTGCGCGACAAGTGCGTCGTCGTCAACGGCGTGGCCAAGACGTACGCGATGACCGGCTGGCGGGTCGGCTGGGCCATCGGCCCGAAGGACGTGATCAAGGCCGCGGCGAACCTGCAGTCGCACGCCACGTCCAACGTCTCCAACGTCGCCCAGGCCGCCGCGCTGGCGGCCGTCTCCGGCGACCTGGACGCGGTGGCGAAGATGCGCGAGGCGTTCGACCGGCGGCGCAGGACGATCGTGCGGATGCTGAACGAGATCGAGGGCGTGGAGTGCCCGGAGCCGGAGGGCGCGTTCTACGCGTACCCGTCGGTGAAGGGGCTGCTCGGCAAGGAGATCCGCGGCCGGCGGCCGGCGAACTCGGTGGAGCTGGCCGAGGTGATCCTGGAGGAGGCCGAGGTGGCCGTGGTCCCGGGTGAGGCGTTCGGGACGCCGGGGTACCTGCGGCTGTCGTACGCGCTGGGGGACGAGGACCTGGTCGAGGGCGTCTCGCGGATGCAGAAGCTGCTGGCGGAGGCGGAGTAGCCGGGCACGTGAGCAGACGGGGCTTGCCCGGACAACCGTCCGGGCAAGCCCTCGTTCGTAGGTGCCGGTGTCGCCACCCCCCGCGGATGCGGCAAGATCTCTCCATGGAGCACGACCACCGCCCCGCCGCACGAGACGTACGCCGCCTGCCGAAGGCACATCTGCACCTGCACTTCACCGGCTCCATGCGCTCGGCCACGCTCATCGAGCTGGCCGAGAAGTACGGCGTGCACCTGCCCGAGGCGCTGAGCAGCGGCGAGCCGCCCAAGCTGCGCGCGACCGACGAGCGCGGCTGGTTCCGCTTCCAGCGGCTCTACGACCTGGCCCGCTCCTGTCTGCGTACGCCGGAGGACATCCAGCGGCTGGTGCGCGAGGCCGCGGAAGAGGATCTCGCGGACGGCTCGGGGTGGCTGGAGATCCAGGTCGACCCCACCTCGTACGCGCCGCGCCTCGGCGGGCTGATCCCGGCGCTGGAGATCATCCTCGACGCGGTCGAGACCACGGCCAGGGACACCGGCCTCGGGATGCGCGTGCTGGTCGCCGCGAACCGGATGAAGCACCCGCTCGACGCCCGTACCCTCGCCCGGCTCGCCGTGCGCTACGCGGACCGCGGCGTCGTCGGCTTCGGGCTCTCCAACGACGAGCGCCGCGGCTTCGCCCGCGACTTCGACCGCGCCTTCGCCATCGCCCGCGACGGCGGCCTGCTGGCCGCCCCGCACGGCGGCGAGCTGGCGGGCCCGACGAGCGTCCGCGACTGCCTGGACGACCTGGACGCGGGCCGCATCGGGCACGGCATCCGCGCCGCCGAGGACCCGCGGCTGCTGTCGCGGCTCGCGGCTGCGGGGGTCACGTGCGAGGTGTGCCCGTCGTCGAACGTCGCCCTGGGGGTGTACGAGCGGCCGGAGGACGTGCCGCTGCGGGCGCTGTGGGACGCGGGGGTGCCGATGGCGCTGGGGGCGGACGACCCGCTGCTCTTCGGCTCGCGGCTGGCGGCGCAGTACGAGCTCGCGCGGACGTACCACGAGTTCACGGACGAGGAGTTGGCGGAGCTGGCGCGGCAGTCGGTACGGGCCTCGGTGGCGCCGGAGGACGTGCGGCGGGGGCTGCTGGCGCGGGTGGACGACTGGCTGTCGGGGGAGCCGGAGGCCGGCCGTCAGGCCGCGGGCGGAGGCGCCGCGGGCGGGGCTGCCGGAGGCGCGGCTGCCGCGGGCGGCGGGGCGAGCGCGGCCCAGAGCGTACGGGACAGCGCCGCGGCGAAGTCGTCCGCCGGCTGAACCGCCGCGGGCCCGCCGAAGGCCACGAAGAACGCCCGCTGGAAGCACGCGCCTATCAGCATCCCCGCCGCGGCCCGCGGGTCCGCGTCGGCGCGGATCCGGCCGCGCTCGCGCTCCCGGGCCAGGTAGTCGGTGAGCGCGTCGCCCGCCTCGTACGGCCCCTTGCGCCCGACCGCGGAGAGCCCTTCCGCGAACCGCGTGAGCAGCCCCGGCTCGGCGAGCAGCGCGCCCACCATGGGCAGCATCTCCTCGTAGAAGTCGGCGGCCTTGCGGGCGACGGCCGTCAGGCACTCCTCGACCCCGCGCCCGCCCGGGTCGTCGGTCAGCCCGGTGAACAGCGCGGTCAGGCGCGGCAGCCGCTCGATGAGGACGCGGAGGAAGATGTCCTCCTTGTTGACGAAGTGCTTGTAGAGCAGCGCCTCCGAGCAGCCCGCCTCGCGCGCGATCTCCTTGGTGGTCGCGTGCACGAACCCGGCGGTGCGGATGAGCCGCTCCGCGGCGTCGACGATGCGCTCGGGAGCCGGCCTTGACGGGGAGGTGGGCATTCACTCACCCTAACAGGGGGTGGGTGAGCACCCACTTACGGGAGGGACCATGAAGCTCACGGTCTTGGGCGCGTCCGGCGGGACCGGCCGGGAGGTCGTCCGGCAGGCGCTGGCCGCCGGGCACGAGGTGACGGCTGTGGTGCGCAAGGGGGCCCGGAGCCTGGCCGCGGTGGCGGGCGCGGACCCCGGGGACGGCGCGGCACCGGGCGGGAAGGGCCGTAGCGGCGTGGCGGACGCCTCGCGGCGGGGCGGACAGGGCGGCGGGCGCGGGCGGTTGACGGTGATGACCGTCGAGGACCTGACGAACCCCGCGGCCCTCGGTCCCGTCGTCAGGGGCCGCGACGCGCTGCTGTTCTGCCCCGGGCTGCCGGGCGGGGGCCGGCCCACGGGCCGCCTCGGCGCCGCCGCACACGCGCTGGTACGGGCCGCGCGGGCGGCAGGCGTGCGGCGGCTGCTGGTCGTCAGCACGGCGCCGGTCGGGCCGCTGCCGCCGGACGAGGGGGTGCTGGGGCGGGCGGTGTCGCCGGTACTGCGGACGGTGTTCAAGGACGTGTACGCGGAGGCCGCGGCGATGGAGTCGGAGTTGGCGCACAGCGGTCTCGACTGGACGGTGCTGCGGCCGGGCAAGCTGACGAACCGGCGGGGCAAGGGGCGCTACCGGCGCCGGGTCGGCGGCAACGTCCCCGGTACGGGGACGCTGGCGCGGGCGGACCTGGCACGGGCGGTGCTCGACCTGATGGACGACCCCGCGGTGCGGGGGCGGACGGTGGGGCTCGGGTCGGCGCGGGGGTGAAGGCCCGTACGGCGGCCGCGGGCTGGCGCCGACCGCCGGCTGCGGGGTGCCGTCGAACCTCGCCTGCGAGGCGACGCCCAACCGTCGGCTACAGGCTGACGCCGACCGTCACCGGCTCGTTGACCAGCGTGACGCCGAAGGCGTCCCGTACGCCGTCGCGCACCTCGCGGGCGAGCGCGAGCAGGTCCTCCGTGGTCGCCGAGCCGCGGTTGGTCAGGGCCAGGGTGTGCTTGCTGGAGATGCGGGCCGGGCCCGTGCCGTAGCCGCGGGTGAAGCCGGCGTGGTCGATCAGCCAGGCCGCCGACGTCTTCGTACGCCCCTCCCCCGCCGGGAACGCCGGCGGGCGCGCGTCGGGGCCGAGGCGGTCGGCGACGCGGCCGAGGAAGGCGGCGTGCGCCTGCTCGTCGAGGATCGGGTTGGTGAAGAAGGAGCCGGCCGACCACGTGTCGTGGTCCTCCGGGTCGAGCACCATGCCCTTGCCCGCGCGCAGCTTCAGCACCGCGTCGCGCGCCTGGGCGGCCGGCACCCGCCCGCCGGGCGCGACGCCGAGCATGCGCGCCGTCTCCCCGTAGCGGATGGGCGCGGAGAGCCCGCCCTCGTCGGCGAGCCGGAAGCGGACGCGGAGCACGACGAAGCGGTCGGGGTCGGCCTTGAAGCGGCTGTGCCGGTACGAGAAGCCGCAGTCGGCGCCGGGGACGGTGACGGTCTCGCCGGTGGTGCGGTCGTACGCGACGACCTCGGTGATCGTCTCCGCGACCTCCTGGCCGTACGCGCCGACGTTCTGGATCGGCGTCGCCCCGGCCGAGCCGGGGATGCCGGCGAGGCACTCGACGCCGGCGAGTCCCGCGTCGACGGTGCGGGAGACGGCGTCTGACCAGTTCTCCCCCGCGGCCAGTTCGAGCGCGGTGCCGTCGAGGGCGAACCCCGCGGTGGCGATGCGCAGCGCGGTGCCGGGGAAGCCGGCGTCGGAGACGACGAGGTTGCTGCCGCCGCCGACGATCAGCAGCGGCGTCCCGGCGGCGTCGGCCGCGCGCACGGCGTCGACCACCTCGGCGTCGGTCGTGGCGGTGACGAGCCGGGCGGCGGGGCCGCCGAGGCGGAGGGTGGTCAGCGGGGCGAGGGGGGCGTCGTGGCGTACCTGCACGAGGCCAAGGTTACGGGCCGGGGGTGACAGCGCGCGTAAGCGGTGCCGGGAGGCCGAGGGCGGGAAGGAGCTCGCGCTCCTCGTACGCGAAGTGGGCGTCGAGGCGGCCGGCGAGGGCGTGCAGCTCGGCGAGGACGGGGGCGGCAGCCTGGGCAGCAGCCGCTTGCGGCACTGCGGCGGCCAGGTCGCGTACGCGCTCCAGCATCGCGGTGACGTCGTGGTGCTCCTCGCGGATCCGGGCGACGGCGGGGGCGAGGTGGGGGAACTGCCGCTCCATGGCGCCGAGGGCGCCGTCTTCCGCGCCGTGGTGCTCTTCGAGGGACCCGCCGTAGGCGAGGCAGTGGCGGCGGAGGTCACGGAGGCAGGCTCCCGGGCGGTGTCCGCACGTGCCCCTTCGGCAGCGGCCAGCACCCCTGCCAGCTCGCGGCGCAGATCCTCGTGCGCCTTGAGAAGTTGCTCCCCGGCGGCCAGGCGGCGCTGCGGGTCGGCGAAGGGGTTGGCGTCCGGGGAAGGGGCGGGGTGCAGGGCGACGACGGGGATGGTGCGTGCGGTGCCTCGCTCGTAGGCGGCGAAGGCGGGGTCGAGTCCGGCCTGCACCGCGTACATCCGGTCGCGTTCCGCGGCGGGCAGCGGGACGGCGTCGGCCTCGTACGCCGTCGTGCCGCCGGGGGCGTCGGCGTCCCGGATCTCGACGGTGACGCGGGGGTGGGCGAGGAGGTTGCGGTACCAGGCGGGGTGGTGGTCGGCGCCGCCGTTGGAGCCGAAGACGAGCAGGCGGGCGCCGTCGCGCAGGTAGACGACGGCGTCCTGGAGCGGCGCGAGGACCCGGCGGACCGGCGGCGGAAGCTGGTCAGCATCACGGCGGAGCGCCGCCCGGCGATCGACGGGTGGCTGGGGCGGAGCGCGGCGGCGTGGCGGGTGGCGCTGGAGCCGCTGACGGCGGCCGAGCGGCGGACGTTCGTGGAGACGCTGACGGCGTACGAGCGGCACCTGGGCGGCGGCGACCCGGCGTAGGGCCGGACGCCCGGACGGTACGGGCTACGCGCCCCCGCGGGGCGCCCGGTGGCGGCCGCGGCCCGCGGTCACGGCCCGTACGGCGAAGAACAGCACCACCGCGAGGGCGACGACGCCCAGGACCACCTTGGAGTACACGCCGACCAGGTCGCTGATCTCGTGCCAGCGCGAGCCCAGCCAGTAGCCGGCGAGCACGAACACCGTGTTCCACAGGGCGCTGCCCGCGGCCGTGAGGCAGAGGAAGACCGGCACCCGCATCCGTTCGACGCCCGCGGGCACCGATATGAGGCTGCGGAAGATCGGGATCATGCGGCCGAAGAAGACCGCCTTCGTGCCGTGCCGGAGGAACCATGCCTCCGTACGCTCGATGTCGCGCACCTTGAGCAGCGGCAGCTTCGCCGCCAGCCCGACGGTCCGCTCGCGGCCGAGCATCGCGCCCACCCAGTACAGCGCGAGGGCGCCGACGACGGAGCCGATGGTGGTCCAGACGAGGACCGCCGCCAGGTTCAACCCGCCCTGGCTGGCCGTGAATCCGGCGAGCGGGAGAATGACCTCGCTGGGCAGGGGCGGGAAGAGGTTCTCCAGCGCGATGGCCAGCCCGGCCCCCGGCGCCCCGAGATCCTCCATGAGCCCGGCGGCCCACCCCGCGACGCCACCGCTGGGCGCCTCTCCCGCAGCGATTCCGATCATGGTGATGACGTTACGTGTCCGGTCCGACAACCGGAATCCGGGGTCCCACCCAACCCCGTAAGGAAAACCACACCCCCCGGCTGTGCCGGACCGCACCCCGGACCATCGTGCGGAAAGCCGCAGTGCGCCCCTCCCCCGCCCGCGGTTAGCGTGACGGCATCATGCGTCCGATCCTGCTCCGCCGCCTGCGTACCGCGGCCGGGGTCCTCACCGGCGGCCTCACCGCCCTCGTCGAGCTGCCGCTGGTCGCCCTGTGCGGGCTGTGGCTCCTCGCCGCCTGGCCGTGGCAGGCCGCCGCCGGCGGCGCCCCGCGCGCGACGCGCCTGCCGTACGCGGCTGCCGCCCGCCTGGCGGCGGCGGAGCGCACGCGCATGACGTACTTCTACGGCAGCGAGCTCGCCCCGCCCCGTGCCACCCCCCGCGCGCTGCAGTACCTCGCGCTGCGCTGGGGCGTCGGCGCGCTCGGGGGCGCTGTGCTCTTGACGGCGCTGATCGGCGCGTTGTACGGCTCGACGCTGTTGTGGATCTGGTTCGTCGCGCGGGACGCCAACCCCTTCGTCATGCTCGCCTCCGGCCTCGGCGGCCTGTTTCTCCTCTTCCTCTCCATCCAGGGTGTGGAAAGCGTCGCCGCGCTCGACAACCACCTCGCCCACCGCTTCCTCGGCCCCAGCCCCGCCGACCTCCTCCAGCGCCGTATCGGCGAACTCGCCGCCACCCGGGCCGGGATCGTGGCCGCCGTACACGACGAGCGCCGCCGCATCGAACGCGACCTCCACGACGGCGTACAGCAGCGCCTCGTCGTCCTCGGACTGCTCCTGGGCCGGGCCCGGCGCACCGGGGCCGCCGACCCGGACAAGGCGCGGGAACTGCTCCGCCAGGCCCACGAGCAGTCCCAACTGGCGCTCACCGACCTGCGCGAGGTCGCCTGGCACGTCTACCCGGCGGCGCTGGACGACACCGGCCTGCGCGCCGCGCTGGAGGCGCTGGCGGAGCGCTCGGAGCTGCCCGTACGGATCGACTACGCGCTCGCGGACCCGCTGCCGGAAGCGGTGCGCACGGTCGCGTACTTCACCGTCTCCGAGGCCGTCACGAACGCGATCAAGCACTCGTCCGCCACGCTCGTGACCGTACGGCTGACGCGGGATGCGACCATGGCGCGCGTGAGCATCGAGGACGACGGTACGGGCGGCGCGGACCCCGCCGGCGGCGGTCTGCTGGGCCTCGCCCGCCGCATCGCCGCCCTCGACGGCCGGCTCGCCGTCTCCAGCCCGCCCGGCGGGCCCACCACCGTCACCGCGGAGCTGCCGTGCGCGTAGTGCTGGCCGACGACTCGACACTCCTCCGCGAGGGCCTCGCCCGCCTCCTCGCCGACGAGGGCCACGAGGTCACCGCCGCCGTCGGCGACGCCCCGGCCCTGGTCGCGGCCGTCGCCGCCGACCCGCCCGACGTCGCCGTCGTCGACGTCCGCATGCCCCCCGGCCATTCCGACGACGGCCTGCGCGCGGCGCTGGAGATCCGCGAACGGTGGCCGCAGACGGGGGTACTGGTGCTGTCGCAGTACGTGGAGCGGCGCTACGCGGCCGAGTTGGTCACCGGCAGCACGGGCGGCGTCGGCTATCTGCTGAAGGACCGCGTGGTCCAGGTCGACGAGTTCCTCGACGCCCTCGACCGCGTGGCCGCGGGCGGCACGGCCCTCGACCCCGAGGTCGTGCGCCGCCTCCTGACCCACAGCACCCGCACGGCCCCCCTGGACCGCCTGACCCCGCGCGAACGGGACGTCCTGGACCGCATGGCCCAGGGCCACACCAACGCCACGATCGCCACCCGCCTGCACATCTCGCAGAGCGCGGTGGAGAAGCACGTCAACGCGATCTTCGACAAGCTCGACCTGGGCCACACGCAGGGCTACAGCCGCAGGGTCCTGGCCATCCTGCGCTACCTGGAGCCGTGAGCCCGGGGGCGTAGCGGGCGCTGACGGCTCCGCCGCCGTCGCCGCCGTCGATGCCGCCGCCTCCGTACCGGCCGGGCACGCCGGGCGGAACGTCTGCCGCCGTGCGACGCTGCCGCTGGGGAGGTGGCGGCATACGGGCCGGACGTACGGAGGCGACATGAGCCCTGGCGGGCAGGAGACACCGCGGCACGGCGCGGAAGACGGGCCTGTACTGCGCCGCAGAACCCTGCTGAAGGCGGGTGCCGGGCTCGTCCCCGCGATCGCCGGCGCCTGCGACGCCCCCGCCGCCGGCGAAGGCGGCGCATCGGCCTCGCACCGGCCGGAGGACGAACGGGACCGGTCCGGGACCTCCGACTGGCGTATCCGCTCGCAAGGTCCCGCGGCGGCCGTCGCCGCGTATACCGACCGGGTGAGCGTGCGGCCGGGCGACGAGTGCGGCCTGTACGTGTCGACGACCGCCCCGTCCTTCAAGGTCTCGGCCTTCCGCATCGGCTGGTACGGCGGGGCGGGGGCGCGGCTGGTGTGGTCGTCCGGGCGGGTACGGGGCCGGGCCCAGTCCGGGCCCCGGCTGGTGTCCGGTACCCGTACGATCCGGGCGGAGTGGCGGCGCACGATGAGCCTCGACACGGAGGGCTGGCCGGAGGGTGCCTACCTGCTGCGGCTCGACACCCGGGACGGCCACCAGCGCTACGTCCCGCTCGTCGTGCGCTCGGAGCAGGGTGAGGGCCGGACGGTGCTGATGCACGCGCCCGCGACCTGGCAGGCGTACAACCGGTGGGGCGGCTACAACCTCTACGAGGGCCACTCCGGTTCGTACGAGAAGCGGTCCCTGGCCGTGAGCTACGACCGGCCCTACGACCGTGACGGCGCGGAGAAGTTCATGGTGTACGAGCGGCCGCTGGTGGTCCTCGCCGAACGGCTCGGCATCCCGCTGGCGTACACGACGGGGAACGACGTGCACCGCGACCCGCGGGTGCTGCGCGGGGCCGCCGCGGTGATCTCCCTGGGCCACGACGAGTACTGGACCCCGCGGCAGCGCCGGCACCTCACCGAGGCCCGCGACACCGGCACCAACGTGGCCTTCCTCGGCGCCAACACCTGCTACCGCCGCATCCGCTTCGAAGGGGACAGGGTGGTCTGCTACAAGTCCTCCTTCAAGGACGACCCCTGCTACACCAGCCGCCCCGCAGCGGTGACGGCGGACTTCCGCCAGGACCCGGAACCCGACCCGGAGTCCACGCTGACGGGCGTGCTCTACGAGGGCTACCCGACGGACGCCCCCTACGTCGTCCACACCGCGGGCCACTGGCTGTACGAGGGAACGGGCGTACGCCGCGGCGACGGCTTCGACCATCTGGTCGGCGTCGAGTACGACCGGGTCACCCCGGAGTCGCCGCACCCGGGGTCCATCGAGATCACCGCCCACTCCCCGCTGGTGTGCAACGGCCGCCGCAGCAGCAGCGATTCGGCGTACTACACCGTGCCGGGCGGCGCGGGCGTCTTCGCGACCGGCACCATGCGCTGGGTGGAGGCCCTGACGGCCAAGACCCCCCACGCGGGCCGCGTCCACGGCATGGACGCCCGCACCCGCGCCTTCGTCACCCGTACCACGGAGAACCTCCTGCACGCCTTCGCCGAAGGCCCCGCCGCCCGCCACCGGCCGAAGCCGAACCCGAACGTGAAGGAGATGTACGAGAAAGGAAGGCTGCGGGACCCCCGCAAACTGCTGAGGCCCGGGTTCCGGGGGGTAGCGGTGCGGGACGCCCGTACCTGACGGCGCGGGAGGGCGTCGTCAGATCCCGGAAGCCACCAGGTTCGGCTCGCCCGCCACCGCCAGGCGCCGGTGCCTGCCCTCGCCGAACAGCTCGCCGATCACCATCCCGGGAAACTCGATCGGCTCGGTGCGCCCCTGCAGCGCCACCCGCACCCGCCACTGCTCCCGGCGATGCTCCACGAGCACGTCCGCCCATTCACGCGACGGAACCACCACTCCGCGGAGCGCCGGGCCACCCTCGGGGCCGTACTCCCTGAACGTATGGACGAAGGGAAGCTCGGCGAGCAGCCACGCCAGATGCGCCCACGCCGGAGAAGCGGGCCGCGGCGCCCACTCCGTCCCGGCCCGCTCGCGGTCATCGGCGGGCACGGCACCGGCCTCGCCGACCGGAACCAGCGGATCCGGCTCGGGCGCCTTGCGGAAGGTGAACGTCTGGCTGACAGCGTCCAGGCGCGTCAGCTCGATGCCGAGCGGACCGCCCTTGAACGCCATGTCCGAGACCTGCTGGAAGAACGCCGACACGACCTGATCCCGCGCCTCCGGCACCCCGTCCCCGGCCTCCGGCCCGTCCAGCGGCCGGTACGAGCCCAGGTATCCGATCCGGCTCCTGCCCATACACATCCTCCACCTTCGTCCGGGTCGATTCTGCCGGAGGGCGGCGGTCCGCCGGTGGCCGGCGAACTTCCCTGCCGCGCAGCCCTGGACGAGGTTTGCGGACCGTCAGCCGCGGTGACATTGTGGTGCGCTCAGTCGAATACGGGGTGGGGGACGCTGATGCGTACAACGAGGTGGATCGCCTGCGCGGCGGTGGTGGTGGCGTTACTGGCGGGCTGCTCGGACTCCGGAGAGGACGAGGAGAACCCCGGGGCGAAGGACGGCAAGCGCACCGGCCCGTCGCCGAGTGCCGAGGCGACGCCGCCCGGCACCCAGTTGGAGGTGCCGACGCTGTACGACACGGGGCGCGGCTGGGAGTCGACGGAGGAGGGCACGCAGTTGCCGCTCCCGCGGACCGGCGCGGTGGCGGTGTACTGGGAGCGGCCGGGCGAGGGGGGACCCGACGAGCACGGGTTCACGGTCCTGGACGCCGCAACGGGCGAGAAGCGGTGGAGCAGCGTCCCCGTCAGCCCGCTGGGGAGTACGAATCTTCCGTACATCAGGGCGACCGTGGACGGCAAGGAGTATCTGGCCGTCTGGTCGTCCGGCACCACGGACGACGATGCCGTCAACCGCGGCAGGGAGATCGTCGCCATCGACATCTTCCCGGCCGATTCGTCCGGTGACGGCGTCCAACCGGTCCACGTCGAGGTGGACGGTGAGGGCAAGGTCCGCGACGGCGGCGCCGGCCTGCTGGTGGAGAGCGGCGACGACACCGTGGTGGCCGTCGACCCGGCGACCGGCGACACCACCGAGTACGGCATCGACGACCAGGAACCGCCGGCCGACTGCCCACAGTGCGAGAGCAGTTGGGAGGTTCGGGGACTCACGGCCAACGGTCTGCTGATGGGCACCAGCATCGACATCGACTACAGCGGCTTCTGGGTCCCCGGCGGCTGGACCTCCGCCGACCTCCGCCCGAAGGGCGTCGACCCGGATGGGTCGCCCATCGCCCAGGTCATCTCCGACGACCTCCTCGTCGTCGACTGGGGCCAGGAGCGGAACACCGACGCGATCGTGTGGAGCGCCGTCGACAGCGCCTCGGGTGAGACGCTCGCCACGGTCCGCTGTGAGGGGGACACGACCCCCATAGACGACCACATGTCGGCCAACGGCCGCTACCTCGTCCACGGGGGCCGCGTGTTCGACCTCGAAGAGGGCACAGGCGTCTGCTACGAGCGCACGGACTCGACAAACCCGGTCGAGTTCCAACTCGCCACCGACGAGGGCGTGGTGTACGGGAACGCCATCAACTCGGAGGGCTTCAGCTCCTCGGGGCGGCCGGTGCAACTCGACATGAGGACCGGCAAGATCCAGGAGTTCGACGACGTCAACATCGACTTCCCCTTCGGCGACACCGCCGGTTTCGGCCTGTTCTGGGACGAAGCGTCGCGCACGATGGTCGCGTACCCACACGCGAGCTGAACCCCCGCACCGCCCGCACCGCGGCACTGGACGAGCCCCCGTCTCCCGGGGCAGCGGTGCCGGAGGACGGAGCCGGGTGTGGTGTGGTCTGGTCACTGGTAGGTGAAGGGCAGGGAGTTGCTGGTGCCGCCGGGGGTGTGGACGGTGAGGGGGGCGGTTCCGGTGCCGGGTGGTGCGGTGGCGACGACGATGGTGTCGGAGATGGCGGCGAAGTTGGCGAGGGTGGCGCCGAAGAGGACTTTGTCGGTGTAGGTGAGGGCGGTGCCGTTGATGGTGATGTCGGTGCCGCCGGTGGTGGGGCCGGTGTTGGGGGCGAGGCTGGTGAGGACGGGTTGTGGTAGGTAGGTGTAGTAGGGGTTGCCGATGCTGGTGCTGCTGGTGCCTCCGGGTGTGGTGACGGTGACCACGGCGGTGCCGGTGCCGGCCGGTGCGGTTGCGGTGATCTCGTTGTCGCTCACGGCGACGTAGCCGGCGGTCTGGGCTGCGAAGTGGACGGCAGTGGTGCCGGTCAGGCCGGCCCCGAGGATGGTGACGCTGTTGCCGCCACCGTTGGGCCCGAAATGGGGATCGAGGTCTATGAGGACGGGCGCCGGTGCCGTGACGTAGGTGTAGGTGATGCTGTTGCTGGTGCCGCCCGGTGTCGTCACCGTCACGGCGACGGAACCCGAGCCCGCGGGTGCGGTGGCGGTGATCTGCGTGTCGTTGTTGACCGTGAATGCCGCTGAGGCGGCGCCGAAGTGGACCGAAGTGGCACCGGTGAATCCGGTGCCCGTGAGGACCACCTGAGTCCCGCCGCTCGTCGGCCCCTGGCCGGGTACGAGCCCGCTGAGTACCGGCGCCGGGACGTAGGTGTAGGTGAGGCCGTTGCTCGTCCCGCTCGGCGACGTCACCCGCACGGTCACGGCTCCGGAGCCCGGGGGCGCGACGGCTGTGATCGAGGAGTTGCTGACCACCCCGAAAGTGGCGGAGTTCGTGCCGAAGCGGACGGCGGTGGCGCCGGTGAAGGCGGAGCCGGAGATGGTGACCTGGTTGCCACCGGCGGCGGGGCCCTGGGTGGGATTGAGAGCGCTGATCACCGGTGCCATGGAAAGGACCTTTCTCGCTGTGTTTCTCGTCCGGGCGCTGTGCACATCTGTGCGCTCGCCATGCCCGGTTCGGGGGCGTGTGTGCCCTGGTTGCCCATGGCACACACGCGCGCGGTGTTGTGCGGTCAGGTGTTGAAGACCAGAGCGGGAGTGGTGGTGCCGCCGGGGTTGGTGACGGTCACATTGAGCGCCGTTCCCGTCGGGGCACCGGAGGGGACCGTCACGATCAGTTGGGTGTCGCTGGAAGCGGCGAAACTGGCCGGGAAGTCGGTCGGGCCTGCGGGGTCGGTGAAGGTCACCGCGCTGACATCGTAGAAGCCGGTGCCCGTGATGAGGACGCCGCTGTCTCCCGGCGACCCGGTACTGGGACTGATGGCCGTGGCCGTCGGCTGGTCGTAGTAGGAGTACTGGTCGGCGGCTCCGGTGATGGTGCTGGTCCCGCCCGGGTTGGTCACCGTGACGTTGACGGTGACCGGGGCGCCGGTGACGGCGAAGGAGGGCGGGGTGGCGGAGCGCTGGGAGTCGCTGACGACGGCGCCGAGGGTGCCGGCGCCGGCGGCACCGAAGGTGACCGCCGTGGCAGCGGCTAATCCGCTGCCGAAGAGGGTGCTGGCCGGCGGGGAGGTGTCGGGGCCGACGTTGGCGCTGACGCCCCCGATCGTGGGGGCGGCGATGTAGAAGAACGCCTTGCTGTTGCTGGTGGAGCTGCCCACGGTCACGCTGGCGTTGACCTGCCCGGCGCAACCGCCGGGGGCGGTGACGCTGATCTGGGTGTTGGCGACCGTGACCGTACCGTTCACGGACGTGCTGCCGAAGTGGACGACCGGCGTGCTGGCGAGGGCGCCGAACCCGGTACCGGTGATGGTCACCGAGGTGCCGGCCGTGCCCTGGGTGGGGCTGATGGACGTGATGAAGGGGGCCATGGGGTCCTCTCCTTTGCGGAGTGAGTTCTGCCGCCGCATCCGGATCAGTGCCGCGTGCGGCAGCAGACACGAGGAAGCAGATCGGATCACCACGCCGGGTACGCCCGTGACCGGGTTGCCGAGCCGAGGCGTCTTGGGAATCGCGGCACTGCCGCCGATGCCCCCAGCGGAGGGATGTGCGGTCCGCCTGTGTCGGACATAGCCAGTGAGCCACTCGGGTGAAAGAAGTGGCAAGAATATGCACGACACATCACCCAAACGAGTTACATCCGAGTGACTGTTGGGACATATGAACACATGTGAGTCGATCCACCTCCCCGCCCGGCCGCACCCGCATGTTCCGCGCTGAGACGGGAGGAACCGGAAGCACCACGGAGAAAAGGGGGTGTTACTCCGGGGGGGGTATTCCGTGTGATCCAAGTGGACCGTCTCCCGAGTGCCTTCCGTGTCGTCACCGCAAAGGGCGACTACGGTCCTCGGCTGTCCGGCCGGGTGCACAAGCCCGGAAAACCCTCGTTCAAGGAGCCCATCAGTGAGTCGTTGGCAGCGATGGAGATTCTGGAAGACAGCGTTCTTCTGCGCACTGGCCGCAGTCATCGGCCTGGCTTCCCCGGCCGCAGCCCTGGAGCCCTCGACCACCTCGGTCACCGCAACACCCTCAACCGCAGCCGTCGGGGCACCGGTGGAACTGGACGCCACGGTCAGTTGCCCCGAGGACCCCAGCGGCGGCCTGGGCGTCTCCTTCTTCGACGGCCCCGACCTCCTGGCCACCGTCCCGGTCGCCCCCGACGGCACCGCAACATACGACACGACCTTCGCCACCACAGGCACCCACACCATCACCGCCGCCTACAACGGCAACGACAACTGCGCCGCCTCCAACGACGAAGCCACCGTCACGGTCTCCTCCTCCCCCACTCCCCCCGACCCGCCCTACGGCTTCTGCGTCCTCGCCTGCGGCGGCGTGATCAACTTCACCGTCGGCAACATCGACAACGACGTCGTCGTGTACTGAACACCCCGACGACCGGGCGCCGCTCGCCGTGATCAATGGCTGAGCGGCGCCCGCAGCCGTCCCACACCACCGCCGCCACGAGACCCCCCTACACGAACGCGCCTGGTAACGCGCCCGGATCGGCGAACTTGCCGGGCCGCGCACAACCGCCGCCCCCGGGTGAATCGCCGGCAGAAGCAGGGCTTGCGGCCGCCGGTGCGGCGCGGAGCTGGGCGAGGTCGGCCCGCGTTCATCGTGCCGTGCGCTACCTCCTCCCACGGGCACCGTATTAAAAGGAATAACTAATGAGAAGGTGAAAACAGGTGCACGAGGGAACGTTTCTTTCCCAAATGCTACTTGCGCGCCGGTACATGCGACTTCGATTCCGGTTCACCACTTTGCGCACTTGCCAGAGGCAATCGGAAACATGAGAATGGCTGCAGGGGGGTCTGGTTCTCGCACGGGGCTGCTTGGTCAAATTTCCTCATTGAGTGACGGCACGGCCGGTCCGCTCAGGGGTTCTTTGAAAGGATGAAGATGGCTGCCCGCAAGCTTGTTTCTCGTCCGCCGAATCAGAGACTTGAGGCCCTGCTGCACGAGGCGGGGATCTCGAATGCCGGACTCGCTCGGCGAGTGAACATCCGGGGCAGCCAGCGCGGACTCAACCTGCGTCACGACAAGACCTCCGTGAGTCGGTGGGTGCGTGGTCAGCGTCCTCGAATCCGCACGGCCGTGATTATCGCCGAAGTACTCAGCGAGAAACTCGACCGTACCGTATCGCTGGACGAGATCGGAATGGGGTACGGGAAAAGCCTGGCCAGTAACGTCGGTCTGAAATTTGCACCAGATCTGCCCGAGGCCATCCAGTCGACATGCGAACTCTGGTCCTGCGACGCCGACCCCCGGGGCCTGGTGTTCGGCCCCACGGTGGCGGTCTCCACCCTGATCGGCCCCAGCCGCGACTGGCTCATCACGGCATGCGATGCGGAGGTCTCCCGCGAGGGCGGCTCACAGGTGCACCTCGCCGACGTGGAGGCGGTGCGGGAGACGACCCTGGCGCTGTCCGGGCTCGACCGCAGCTTCGGCGGCGGCCACACGCGTTCCGTCGCGGTGCACTACCTCAACGTATTCGTCTCCGGACTGCTCTCAGGCACCTACACGGAGACGACCGGCCGCAGCCTCTTCGCCGCCGTTGCCCAACTCGCCAAGCACACCGGCCTCATGACGGTGGACACCGGCAGGCCCAGTCTGGCGCAGCGCTACTACATCCAGGCGCTCAGGCTGGCTCAAGCGGCCGGCGACCGCGCGCTCGGTGGATTCGTGCTGGCCGACGGTATGGCCTATATCGCGCCGCTTCTCGGTCACCCACGAGAAGTGGTGCCACTCGCCCTCGCCGCCCGTGGCGGCACCGGCGGCCTCACTACCCCGTCCTTGGAAGCACTGTTTCACCTGGCGGAGGCACGCGGGCACGCTTTGCTTGGCGACGCATTCTCCTGCGAGCGGAGCGCAGACCTCGCACTGGAGACGTTCGACGAAACGTCCGCGGACGGCGAACCCCGGTGGATCGCGGACTTCACCGCGGCGCACCTGGCCGACGGGCTGGCCCATTGCTACCGCGATCTGGGCCGTCCGGCCGAGTCGGCCCGTTGGGCTCAGACGGCGCTCGACGGCCTGCCCCTGAGAGACGTACGCCGTCGCGCCATCGATCTGCTGCTACTTGCCACTGCACAGGCCGAGGCCGGTCAGGTGACGGAGGGGTGTCACCACGCCTTGCGCGCACTGGAATTACTCGGCGGACTGCGCTCCCACCTCGGCATGGAGTATCTGAGTGATTTCCGCGGACGCCTGCAAGGCAACCGGGACAGCGAAGCGCGGCGGGCGTTCGAGGACCGGATGGCCGACAGCGCAACCACGTTGGGCAGGCAGCGAGGAGGGGAGGCCCGTGCCATGGAGACCGACCTGGGCCGCTGGCACGTTGCGGACGCCGGCCCCGTGCCTCAGACACCGGCTGCAAGGTAGCGGCCGGCGACGTTCGAGGCCGGCACTGCGGCGGGGGCTGATGCGGCAGAGCCTTGCCGCAGCGGCGGTAGACGGCGGGGGCGGGTGACGCCGCATCAATCGACGAACTGCCGGATGGTGCACTCGCGGGCGACGGGCTCCGGGAACGGTTTGCTTACGTCCCGGGGCCCGTCAGGAATGCAGCGCACTCAGGAGGGAACCAGTCCCAGACGTTCGGACAGCCCTTCGGCGAGTGCCGCGAGGGTACGGTGCCGCCACACGAAGTCGCCGGCCAGGCGCACGCCAAGGACCGGTTCGATGCGCGCCCGCACCTCGGTGGCCAGCAGCGAGTCGAAGCCCAGGCTGCGCAGCGGGGTCTGCGGATCGATCCTCGTAGCGCCGATCCGGAGCACCGCGCGGATGTGCTCGGCCAGAAACGTCTCCAGCGCCCGCCGCTGGGCGGTGCCTGCCGGCATGGAGCGCAGCCGCTCCACCAGTTCCCCCGGGCTTTCCTCACTCCCGCTCGCCCCGGCGTCGCCGTCCGGCCTGACCAGGCTGAAGAAATCCCTGCCCCAGCCGGCTCGGGGAATCCACGTCCCAGCGTCTCCTGGAATGACCCCGGCCTGGACACTTCCATGTACCAGCAGTTCCTGCAGCGCCTGGAATCCCATCTCCGTAGGGATGGTCCGGTATCCGCGTCGGGCGAAATCAGTAGCTGCCCCGATTTCACCCCATGGACCCCAGTTGACCGCCAGCGTGGGCAGCCCGAGAGCCGTTCGCCAGGCCGCGAAGGCATCCAGCCAAGCGTTCGCCGCCGCGTACCCGGCCTGGCCGGGATTCCCCAGCAGTGACGCCATGGAGGAGTGGACCACGAACCAGTCGAGCCGGTGCGAGGCGGTCGCCCGATGGAGGTGCCATGCGCCGTCGGCCTTCGGTTTCCATGCCTTATGGAGCCTCTCCTCGTCCAGTGTCGTGACGGCGGCGTCCGCCAGCACCATGGCACCGTGCACGACGCCCCGCAGCGGCCACGGCTGTTTCCCGGCCGCGGCCACCAGGCGCTCCGCCGTCTGCTGCTCGGCGATGTCGCCCAGCACGACCGTGATCTTGGTGCCCTGGGCGTCGAGGTCGCGCAGCGTTGCCGTGGCCTCGGGGGTGGGCGTGGTACGCCCGTTCAGCACCAGATGACCGGCGCCCTGCCGGGCCAGCCACTGCGCGGTGGCCAGTCCCACGCCGCGCAGGCCACCGGTGATGATGTACGCCCCGTCTCGTCGCGCGGTCACTGGCCCGGCAGGCAGCACGGCGACGGTCTCGCCCTTCGCGGGCGTCGTCAGCACCACCTTGCCCAGGTGGCGTGCTCCCGCCATGAGCCGGAACGCCTGAGAGGCGGCAGTGATCGGAAACGTCGTGGAGTGCAACGGCGCGAGCTCGCCCGCCGTGAACTGGCCGAGCACCTCCCGCAGCACCGTGTCGAACACCTCCGGCTGTGATCGCTGAAGTTCGATCAGGTCGACGGTACGGAACGTGATGTTGTGCCGCAGCGGCGAGAGCCCGAGCAGCCCGTCGGAGAGGATGTCGCGCACGCCCAGCTCGATGAAGCGTCCGAAGGGACGGAGTGTTTCCAGCCCGGCTCTGATGGCCGCTCCCGAGAGGGAGTTCAGCACCACGTCGACGCCCTCGCCGCCGGTTGTCTCGCGGGTCTGGTCCCGGAAGTCCAGCGTCCGGGAATCCATCACCTCGGTGATTCCCATAGCCAGCAGATGGCCGCGTTTCTCTGCACTGCCCGCGGTGGCCAGCACCTCCGCCCCCAGATGCCGGGCGACGGCGATGGCCGCAAGTCCCGTACCACCGGTTGCCGAGTGGATCAGCACGCGTTCCCCCGGGGCAAGCCGCGCGACATGGCGCAGCGCGTACCACGCGGTGAGAAACGGGATCGGCAGTCCGGCGGCGGCGACGGCGCCGAGACCCGGGGGGATCGAGGCGACGGCTCTGGCCGGCAGGGTGACGAAGGAGGCGAAGGCGCCGCCCTCCAGACTCACGGCGAGTACGTCGTCCCCCACGCAGAAACGCTCGACGCCGGGACCGACGGCCGTAACGACACCCGCGCACTCGAAACCGATCCCGTCGAAGGCACCGGTCGCTCCGGCACCGGCGCCGGCGTCGGGGAGCATGCCGAGGGCGATCAGGACGTCGCGGAAGTTCAGCCCGGTGGCGGTCACACGCACCTCGACCTCGCCGGCGCCGGGCACGATCCGAGGTGACTCGGCCAGCCGCAGGCTCGTCAGATCGCCGGGGCGGCGCACACGCAGCCGGAATCCGTCTTCGCCGCTGCGCACCATGCGCGCGGCCAGGACTCGCTCGCCCTTCGCCAGCGGCGTCCGCTCCAGTCTGGCGACGTGCCGCGCCCCGCCGCGCAGCGCCACCTCGTCCTCAAGGTCCTCGGTGTCGGGCACCTGATAGGACATCAGCTCATGGGCCAGCTCCCGCAGTGCGGCGCGGTCGCCGCCCTTGCCGGTGTCCGGGCCGGAGCGGGCGTCCGCGTCGACCAGAGTGGCCTGCAACTCGGGGTGCTCCAGCGCCAGCACACGCACCACGCCGCGCAGCGCTCCCTGGGCGGGATCGGCCGTATCGCCGGGGCGCACCGGGCGGGCGCCCCTCGTCACGGCGTAGAGGCGCACCGACCCGGCCGCCACACCCGTGATCGCCTGTGCGGCGGCAAGCAGGAGCCTGACCTGCCGCAGGCCCACCGCCGCAGGGTCGTGCCCCGCCTCTCCGTCCCCGTCCCCGTCCTGCCGGCACAGCACCGCTACCACTCGGGGCGGCTCCTCGGATGCCCCCAGCCGCGCGACGAGTGAGGCCGTCAGCCTCTGAAGTCCTTCGTGAGCGGGAGGCGGCTTCCACACCTCTGCCTTCCCGCCTGCCGACTCGATGGCGCGGGCCAGCGCACGGGAGCTCTCGGCGTCCTGCCCGCTTTCGCTGATGATCAGCGTGGTCGGCGCCGACACGTCCCGCGACGGGGTGCGGCGCGGGGACTCGGACCATCTGATGCCGCTGAACCAACTGTCCACCGCTTTGGAGTTCGTGGCGGCGCGCCGTGTGAACTTCAGGCCGTCGATGGACAGCACGGGGCTGCCCGCCTGGTCCAGCAACTGCACGTTGCCGGTGAGGGCGTCGTCGCTCGTCTCGGCGATGTGTGAGTGGCAGTACACCGTGGTGGCGGGATCGCCCAGGACACGCAGGTCCCGCATCCCCACCGGGAGCAACGTCCCCGAATCGGCCTCCTCGATCAGCCGTGCGGCAACGAGTTGGGCGCACAGGTCGATGAGCACGGGATGAACACGCAGAGACGTGGGCACGGACCGCCTGGCCTCCTGGGGGACCTCGACCTGTGCCCAGTAGCTCTCGCCGTCCTCGGCTCCGCGCAACCCCGTCACCCCTGCGAAGGCCGGCCCGTGCGTGAGTCCACGGGCCCGCAGGCTCTCGTAGAGGGTGCGCGGGTCGAGGCGCCGGGGATGCCCGGAGGCGAGGGAGCCGACCGACGAGAGCGAGGAACGCGGCACCGGAGCGCGGCGGCGCAGCACTGCTGTGGCCTGCAGTACCCAGGTGTCCTTCTCGCCGCGTGCGTAGATCTCACACTGCGCGTGGTCGGCGTCCGTCAGTGTCACGGTGGTGCTGACGGGGGTTCGCTCGGTAAGGCGCAGGAGTTCCAGGAAGCGCAGGTCGGCGACCTCCACCTCGTCCGGTCCGGCGTTGAACGCATCGCAGGCGCAGCTCAGCGCGATGGCGCAGTGGACCGCGCCCGGCAGGGCCACCGAGCCGTACACCTGGTGATCCGCCAGCCAGGGGAGGCGGGAGATGCCGGTGTCCCCGTGCCAGCACAGGCGGTGCGGCGTTCCGGGAATCTCCGTACGCCTGCCGGGTAGCGGGTCGGCATCGGCGCCGGCCGGGCTTGCCTCCGAGCGAGGCCGGGGGATCTCCGGACGGGTGAAATGGCGCGTGCGGTCGAACGCGATGGTGGGCACTTCCGCGAGCTGCGCATCCGCGTAGAGCACGGACCAGTCCACGGTGCCCCCGGCGCAGTGCAGCGCTGCCAACTGAACTCGCAGCGTGGCAAGTTCGTCTTCGTCTCGGAGCAGCGTGGGCAGCACCACCGGCTCGGTCGCCTGATCGTTGGGCGCGGCGAGGCTGCGGGTGAGGGCCCGGCTCACGACGGGGTGGGGCGAGATCTCCACGTAGAGCGGGTGGCGGTCGGCGGCAGCGGCGGCCACGGCGGCGGCGAACCGCACCGGGCGGCGCAGGTTCTCGCACCAGTAGCCGGCGTCGAAGGCCGGCCGGCCGTTGGGGTCGTCGAGCACCGTCGAGTAGAAGGGCAGATGCGGTGACGTGGGTGTCAGATCGACGAGCGCGGCACGGAGATCATCGAGCAGTGGGTCCACCTGCGGCGAGTGCGAGGCCACGTCCACCGCGACGGTGGACGCCGGGACGCCGCGCGCCTGCCAGTCCTCCACCATCCGGTGCACGCGGGCCGTGTCCCCCGCCACCACGGTGGCCCCGGGGGCACCGAGCACCGCCACCGAGACCTGCCCGGCGGGGGTGTCCGGGTCCGCGCCGACCGCGGCGATCTCCGCCTCGACCGTCTCCGCGTCCAGTTCCACGCTCGCCATGGCGCCCTTACCGGCGATGCGCTCCAGCAGTGCGGAGCGACGGCAGATCACCCGTACCCCGTCCGGCAGCGACAATGCTCCGGCGACCACGGCGGCAGCCACCTCGCCCATCGAGTGCCCGATGACCCCGGCCGGCTCCACGCCGTGGCCGCGCCAAGCGGCGGCAAGCGCGATCTGCAGTGCGAAGAGCACCGGCTGCACCCGTCCGCAGCCACTGACCGGCCGGCCCCGGCGCACCACGTCCAGCACCGAGAATCCGGCCTCTGCGGTGATGAGTTCGTCCACCTCCGCCAGCGCCGAGGCGAAGGCCGGCACGGTGCCCAGCAACCCGCTGCCCATTCCCGGCCATTGGGAGCCCTGCCCGGAGAAGACCCACACGGGCCGACGGGAGATACCCGAACCGACCGAGCCCGTCACCACATGTGGCCCCGCCTGTCCGGCGGCGTACATCCGCAGCGACTCCGCGAGCCGGCCGTGTGAATCGGCCACTACGCCCAGCCGGCCGCGGCCGGGGCTGCGCCGCATCGCAAGGGTATGGGCGACGTCCCGCAGCGGCACGCTCGCACCGCCCCCCTCCAGCCACTCGGCCAGGCGGAGCGCAGCGTCCGGCAGCACCGCGGTCGAACTGGCCGGGACCAGGAAGACCTCGGGCGCGGGCGAGGGCGGGGGCACCGCCGGCTTCTGCCTGCCCCGGCCGCCGCGTGACCTGCTGGTGGGAGGTTGCTCAAGGACCGCGTGGGCGTTGGTCCCGGCGAATCCGAAGGAAGAGACGGAAGCCAGCCGCGATCCGGAGCGGACCGGCCATTCGACGAGCCTGGTGGGCACGAACAGCCGCGTGCCCTCGGGCCGGCACGCCGGATTCCAGTCGGTGAAGTGGAGGTTGGGGGGGATCAGGCCCCGGCCGAGACTGCCGATGACCTTGATCAGCCCGGCGATACCGGCGGCCGGCTCCAGGTGGCCGAGGTTGGTCTTCACGGACGTCAGCGCGCACCGGCCGCCATCGGTTCGGCGCTCGCCGTACACCGCGGCCAGACTGGCGAACTCCGCCGGGTCGCCGACGGGCGTGCCGGTGCCGTGTGTCTCGACCATGCCGACGTCGCACGGGTCGACGCCCGCCGCCGACAGTGCACGGATGTACAAAGCCCGCTGAGCGTCGGAGGAAGGCGCTGCCAGTCCTTCCGAGGCGCCGTCCTGGTTGACCGCCGAGCCGCGTAGCACGGCCAGCACCCTGTCGCCCGCGCGCACCGCGTCGGCGAGTCGTTTGAGCACGACCACACCGCAGCCCTCCCCCCGCACGAAGCCGTCGGCGGCGGCGTCGAAGGCGTGGCAGTGCCCAGCGGCCGACAGCATGCCCATCCGCGCGAACGACTGCGTGGTCCGGGGCTGGAGGATAAGCGACACGCCCCCGGCCAGAGCGAGTTCGCACTCGCCCGCGTTGAGGGACTGGGCAGCCAGGTGGAGCGCCACGAGGGAGGAGGAACAGGCCGTGTCCAGGGACAGCGACGGCCCTCGCAGGCCGAGGAGGTAGGAGATCCGGCCCGGGGCGACACAATGGCCGTTGGTCAGGACGGAGCCTTCCAGTTCGCGCGGGTGGCCCGTGAGTCCGTCCATGTAGTCGTGGTAGCTCATGCCGGTGAAGACGCCCACGGGCATCCCGTTGAGCGACTCGGGGCGGAATCCGGCGTGCTCGAAAGCCTCCCACGCCACCTCAAGCAGCAACCGGTGCTGCGGGTCGAGAACTTCTGCCTCGCGGCCCGAGACGCCGAAGAAGTCGGCGTCGAAGCCTGAGACGTTGCGCAGGAAGCCGCCCCAGGGGCGGAACTGGGAGTCCGCACCTGCACTCAGCTCCGCCCGGTCCGAAGACAGCTCACCGACGGCGTCACGTCCGTCCGCCAGAAGCTGCCAGAGAGCCGCAGGAGAATCGGCGTCGCCGGGCAGCCGGCACCCCGCGCCGAGCACGGCGATCGCCGCACCACGCCCCCTCCGCGCGGCGTCGGGGAATCCCCCGCCTGCCTGCCCGGCGGTCCCGTCGTTCGCGCGGGCCGGCGCGTGTGGGTTGTCGTCCATGACTGGCCTCTCTCCCTACACCGCGTCCGCGCTGCCCAGGAGCATGGCGTGTTTCACGCCGCCGACCTGGTAGTTGAAGCTGAACGCGTGGTCGAAGTCGAGTGGGCGGGTCCTCGTGCCCGGCACGGGATCGAAGGGGAGCCCGTCGGTGGGCTGCTCGCAGTTGGCCGTCGGGCACACCTCGCCGTGCTCCATCATCAACAGCGTCAGCGCGGCGCCCAGACAGCCGGCCGCGGAGCCGTTGTGGCCGAAGATGCCTTCCTGCGACGTCATCAGCAGGTCGGAGGAGTCGCCGTACAGCTCCCTGACCGCCGCGGACTCGAAAGCGGTCACCACGGTGTTGCCGTCGCTGCCGCCGTGCACGTAGCCGATCTGCGACAGGCTCCAGGTCTCCCCGAGGCAGGCACGGACGGCCCTGACCAGCTCGGCACCCGTTTCGTCGCAGGCCAGCGGATTCGCCAGCCCGTCGCGGGTCATCGCCGTGGCGAGGATCTGGCCGTAGACATGCGCGCCGCGCTCCTCGGCGTGGCCACGGCTCTCCACGATGAGCGTGGCGGAGCCGGCACCGTGGTTGATGCTGCGGGCGCGACGGTCGTAGGGGCGCATCAGGTCCTCGAAGGACGGGACGAGCTCCGGCATCCCGTCGGTGCGCAGAGCGTCGTACGTGCGCTGGGCACCGCGCAGCAGCCGCTGGACCTTTTCGATCAGGTCGATGCTGAAGACATCGACACCCGTCACGGCGGCGACCTCCACCTCGTTCTGGGCGATGAGCCGCCGCGCCTGGCCGAGTTGTACGGCAGAGGAAGCGCAGCCGCAAGAGATCGTGAAGCACGGGCCGGTGGAACAGGTCAGCGCCGCCTGGACGAGGGACACGTCGGAAGGCGTCATGGCCTGCTCGGCCGCCACGAAGAGTTCCATCGCCTCCTGCGGACTGGTCCCCGCCGGATCGGCGCCCAGCACCGACATGTAGCTGTCGATGTTGGCATCGATACCGCCGCGCCCCGCCAGGATGGCCGCCTCGGCGAGCGCTGGGGAGCGGAGCTCCAACCCGGCGTCCGCGCATGCCTCGACGAAGGAGACCAGGCCGAAGCGGTGGGCCGCGGTGTAGTGCCTGGAGAAGAACTCGGGAACGTCGGGGAGGCGTTCGGTGAACATCTCGGGGGTGAGTTCCACGGACCCGTAGTACATGGGCGCGGCCCTCAGGAAGGTGCCGCCGCGTGACGCGACCTGCCAGAGATCGTCGGCAGTGAAGGTGGGTGTGGGGTCGCCTGGCAAGCAGAATCCCATGCCGGTGACAACAACGTCCTGGGCGCTCCTGGATCGATTCATCGGCGTTCCTTGTCTGAGGCGTGCGTCTGGCGGCGCAGAATCATTCCGCGATGAAGGTGCGATTGCGCCATCGATAGACCGGCGTGAGGATTCCGCTCACCTCGATGTACTCGCCGAGGAATTCGAAGTGCTCATAGCCGTTCCCCTGCATGATCTTGACCTTGCTCTCGTGATCCACCCTGGCCGCGGCGGGCAGGAGCGGAATCACGAACGGGCAATCGGCAAGAATGACGATCTTCGAATGCGGCACTGGACTGTCCTTCCGGTACACCCGGTCATGAAGAATACGTAACCGAACTCCTGCCTTCGCCGGCTAACCTGCCGAGGGTTTCAATGTCTGAGATGAGCGCCCGACGCGACCGCGTTGCCGCCGGGCCGGCGACCGTCACCGTCGACACTGGCCGTGGCGACGGTGACGGTCACGGGCCCGGCGGCGGAGCTCGCGGCCACTGCGGCGGCGAACCGGAGACTGCCGCCACCCCTCACCGGGCCGTTCTCTGTGCAGAGGCCAGAACTTGCAGGGAGGGGAATGCAGAGGAATCGCACTGGGTCGCAGGTGCCGTCCGGCGTAGTGACGTGGGGGTTCGCAACACCACTCCCGGAGGGAGGGGACCGCAGGGACTGCGGTCGCGGTACCGGCTGCCATGACCACGCCTCCGGCGCCGAAAGTCACGCCCGGGGGGTCAGCGAGGCCGGGTGCCCTGTTGGTGACGGCGCTCCCGCCGCCGGTCGATCCCTCATCGGGTGAGATCGGCACGATCACTCCTTGGCTCAGGATCCGATTTCGCTTCTTCGTTGCGCATCCGGAACTCCCCGATCCGGGTGGGCAATACGCATGGCGCCGCACCGGGGTCGAGAGATCGACCGATGGGTCACGTAGAACCAGCCCGGCGCCTGAGATCAAATGGCAGATCCATATCCTCGGCGGGAACGCAGATACGGCACGTAACAACGCCCATTGACGTTCCCTGGCGATGGTGAATGACCTACCAGATGCCCGATTTCAATACTCCACACGAGGAACTCAGGCGCAACAACAAGTGTGCGGACTCACCCGAAAGATGGAGCGCGTAAGTCCCGGAAGTACCACCGGCGCGACAAGGGTGCCCGAACGATTCACTTCGTGAGCACCGCCCCCGAAAGGCGACGGAAATGTCGCTGTTTGAACACCAGGCCCGGGAATCGCAACCCGCGCTTCCGAAAACGCCTCTTCGAGCCCGCCGCGCGCCCTGCCGAGGTCATCCGGATCGGTTCAGGCTGATCCTACTGAACGCCGAGCGCTGAGCCGGCATCCCGGCAGGAAACCCTCTCTCGCGCATTCGGTGGGCAACGGTGATCTCACACAGTCAGGAGCACATAGTGATGAACAGGATGCGCATGGGCCGGCGTTCCGCGCGGGCCATGGCGGTCGGTGCGGTAGCCGCACTGGGGCTGGCGGCCACGGCCACCGGCACGGCGGCCGCCGCACAGCCGACACAGCAACAGGTACCGACGTACACCTGCGGCGGAGGCTTGACGGCGGGCTATCTCGTCACCGGCTTCGACTGCACCGCGTCGGCCGGCGCGCCGAGGATCGGCCTGGTCGACGGCCCCTTCGTGATCACCATTCCGGCCGGCAGCTTCACCTGTAAATCCGGGGTGGCCGCCGTGCCGGTGACGGTAATCGGGCTCGGCTGCGAGTGAGGCTGCCCCGGGTCCGCCTGCCCGAGGCACCGGCGGGGAGTCACGGTGCCCGGTTCGGCAGTAGGTGACGCTGCCGAGATTGCTGACCCGGTGCATAGGCGGGGGCGGTCGCGCATCGCGGCCGCCCCCGCCGAACAAGTTGTCCGGGCCGGTGTGCGAAGCAGGATCTTCGCAACTCAGCAGCCAACTAACGGTAGTTGACGAACTGGACGGCGAAGTCGAGGTCCTTGCCCTTGATGAGGTTGATGACGTCTTGGAGCGAGTCCCGGCTCTTGGAGGTCACCCGCAGCTCGTCCCCCTGCACCTGGGCCTTGACCCCCTTGGGCCCCTCGTCGCGGACGATCTTCGCGAGCTTCTTCGCGTCGTCCTGGGAGATGCCCTCCTTGACGGTGGAGTACAGCTTGTACTCCTTCCCGGACGCCTGCGGCTCCCCCGACTCCAGTGCCTTCAGCGAGATCCCCCGCTTGACCAGCTTGGACTGGAAGATGTCCAGCACGGCCTTGGCCCGCTCCTCGGCGTTGGCCCGGATCTCGATCCGCTCCCCGGACCAGGCGATGGCGGCGCCGACGCCCTTGAAGTCGTAGCGCTGCGAGATCTCCTTGGCCGCCTGGTTGAGAGCGTTGTCGACCTCCTGCCGATCGACCTTCGAGACGATGTCGAAACTGGAGTCGGCCATCTTCGGTGCGCTCCTCGTGCACTGGTTCCCTGGTACCGCACCCCGGTCCCCGGGGCCGTAGCCCAGCCTAGCCACCCCACCCGACCCACGAGCCCCACAACCGAGTGGCGAACCACCCCCGGCCATCGGGTATGGTTTACGACGTTGCCAGGCGGCCCCAGCGGCCGGACCAGGCGACATCCCCAGGCGGTGTGCCCGAGTGGCCAAAGGGAGCAGACTGTAAATCTGCCGGCTCAGCCTTCCCAGGTTCGAATCCTGGCGCCGCCACACATGGAGAAGGGCCCGTGACCAGCATGCCTGCTGGGCGGGCCCTTTCGCGTTCCCGGTCTCCGCGCTAAGTGCCGCGTTGCGGCCAGCCGTTGTGGGGTAGTGCTCGATTGGCTCCCGTGGGCGTGCGGGGGGTGGTCGGTTTGTTTAGGTTCTGGGCTGTATGGGTCTTGCTCAAGGTACGGAGCGGAGGAGCCTTTATGGCCGGTTGGACGGATGACGAGCTTGAGCGGATCGGGACCGCCGAGGAGTTGAATCTGCAGTCGTTGCGGGGCGACGGCAGTCTGCGGGATCCCGTGACCATGTGGGTCGTACGGGACGGGGACGACGTCTACGTGCGGTCCGTGAAGGGGGCGCAGGGGCCGTGGTTCCGGGGGACCCGGGCGCGGCTTGAGGGGCGGATCCGGGCGGGGGGTGTCGACAAGGAGGTCGCCTTCGTGGACGTGGGGGACGCGGGTGAGACCACGCCGCGGGTGGATGCCGCGTACCGGGCGAAGTACGGGCGCTATCCCGCCGACATCTTCGGCACCGTCGTGACGCCCCAGGCGCAGGCCGCCACCATCCGGCTCGTACCGCGCTGATCCAGGCCCCGGCCCCGGGCCGGGCCAGGCGCCGCCGGGCGTTTCGTCGGGCGGCTCATGGCCGCGCTGCCCGCCGGGAGTCTCCTCGTGCCGGGCGGCGACACCGAGATGCTCGGGCCCGCCGCGATGCGGGAGATGATCGGGGAGAATCCCCGGATCAACCGCACTCCCGACCGGCTCGCGCGGTTCTTCGACGGGCTGGAGATGCCGGAGTCCGGGCCGGTGTCCGTGTCGCTGTGGCGTCCCGACGCCGGCGTCGGTGCCCCCGCCGCCTTCGACGGTTTCGGTGCGGTGGCCCGTAAGCCCTCGCTATAGGCTGCCCGCACACCCGTTCTCGTGGAGGGAGCCGCCGCCGTGACCGACACCACCGAGCCGCCCCCCTCCGGGTTCAGCGCAGCCGGTCGCCGGCCGTGACCGGCCGCGTCGAGCTGACCTTTCTGTCGCGCGTCGCCTTCCGCGGGCGGGAGATCACCGCGCCGCGCGTACGCGGCCTGCTCGCCCTGCTCGCCGGGGAGCTGCGGGGCGGGTGCAGCGTGGGGCGGCTGGTGGACGGGCTGTGGGGCGAGGAGCTGCCGGCGGATCCGGCGAACGCGCTGCGCATCCTGGTATCCCGCGCCCGCGCCCAGGTCGGGGCGGACGTCGTCGTCAGCACGCCGGCCGGGTACCGGCTGGCGCTGGCGGCGGAGCAGGTCGACACCGCGGCCGTCGAGCGGTGCGCCGAGGACGCGGCGCGCGCCGTACGGGCCGGGGACCACGCCGCGGCGCTCGCCGCCGCCGCCGAGGGGCTCGGGTACTGGGACGCGCCGCCGGCGGCGGAGGCGGTGCCGGGCGATCCGGTGGCGGAGTTGCAGGCCGAGCGGGCGCCGCTGTACGGCGACCTCGTACGGGCCAGGGCCCTCGCCCTCGCGCGGACCGGCCGGCGCGCGGAGGCCGCCGCGCCGCTGGCCCGGCTCCACGGCGACGCGCCCCGCGACGAGGAGGTGCTCGCGGAGCTGCTCCGCGCCGAGGCCGCGTCGGCCGGGCCCGCGGCGGCGCTCGCCCGCTACGACACGTACCGGCGCCGGCTCCGCGACGACCTCGGCACCGATCCGGGCGCCGCGCTCAGGGCCGTCCACCAGGAGCTGCTACGGGCCGAGGCCCCCGTCGTCCGGCACGGCGTGCCGCACGACCCCAACCCGCTGCTCGGCCGGGACGGCGACCTCGACGCGGTCGGCGCCCTGCTGCACTCCTCCCGGCTCACCTCGATCGTCGGGCCCGGCGGCCTCGGCAAGACGCGGCTCGCGTACACCGTCAGCCGGCGCGCGGAGCAGCAGCTCGTGCAATTCGTCTCGCTGGCCGGCGTCCGCGCCGACGAGGACGTGGCCGGCGAGGTGGCCTCCGCCGTGGGCGGGGGCAGCAGCACCCCCGGCGCCGACGTCCACGCCACCCTCGTCGCCGCCCTCGGCGGGCAGCCCGCGCTGCTCGTGCTCGACAACTGCGAGCAGGTCGTGCACGGCGCCGCCGATCTGGTACGGGACCTGCTGACCAGCGCCGCCGACCTGCGCGTGCTCGTCACCAGCCGCGCGCCCCTCGGGCTCAGCTCCGAGGCCGTCTACCACCTCCCCCAGCTCACCCCCGCGATCTCCGCCGACCTCTTCTCCCAGCGTGCCCGCGCCGCCCGCCCCGACGCCGAACTGCCGCCCGCCGCCGTCGCGGAGCTGTGCCGGCACCTCGACGGGCTGCCGCTGGCCGTGGAGCTGGCGGCGGCGCGGGTGCGGGTGCTGTCCGTACCGGAGATCGCGCGGCGGCTGGGCGACCGGTTCGCGCTGCTGCGCGGCGGATCGCGGGACGCGCCCGAGCGGCACCGCACGCTGCACGCCGTCGTGGACTGGAGCTGGAACCTGCTGGAGGAGGACGCCCGCGCCGCGCTGCGGGCGCTGTCGGTCTTCCCCGGCGGCTTCACCGCGGAGGCCGCGGAGCAGTTGCTGACCAGCGGGGACGCGCTGGAGCTGCTGGAGCAGTTGGTGGACCAGTCGCTGCTGAAGGCCGCGGACACGGCCGCCGGGATCCGCTTCCACATGCTGGAGACGGTGCGCGAGTTCAGCGCCGCCCGGCGCGCGGCGGCCGGCGAGGACGAGGCGGTGACGGCCCGTTTCCTGGACTGGGCACGGGAGTTCGGGGTCGCCCACCACGACGCGCTCTTCGGCCCGGAGCCGCTGCGCCACTGGGCCCACCTGCGCGCCGAGCAGGACAACCTCGTACTCGCCCTGCGCTACGCCCTCGCCCGCGGCGACCACGCCGCCACCGCCGCGGCCGGCGCCGTCCTCGCCGGTATCTGGATCACCGACTCGGCGAGCTTCCACCGGTCCTTCGCCCTGGCCGCCGACACCGCCCGCCCGCTGTCGCACTACCGCCCGGACCCCCGCCACACCGAGGTCACCCGCACCCTGTGCGCCCTGTGCACCGCCGCCCCCTTCATGGGCTACGGGCCGCTCCAGCCGCGCCACCTCGCCGCCCTGCGCCGCCTCCCGCCCGCCGATCCTGACACCCTGCTGCGGGCGCTCGCCGTGGTGCTGTGCGCCGTACCGGACGTGCGCCCGCCCCGCTTCGAGGCGCTGGACGAACTCCGCGCGAGCGACGCCCCGTTGCTCGCCGGTATCGCCGAGTGCGTCGTCAGCTACCTGCTGGAGCACGCGCACGAGCCGGAGCGCGCGCTGGCCGCCGCGCGCCGGATGCTCGCCGCGGTCGACGCCGTGCCCAACCCGTCGCTCAGCCTCCTCGGCCACTCCCGCTGCAGCGAGCTGTGCCTGGAGGGCGGCCTGGGCGAGGAGGCGTACGGGCATCTGCTGGCGGCGCTGGACGCGATGGCGCACCTGAGCGACCAGTCGCCGACGACGGGCCTGCGGCGCGGGCTGGTGCTGGCGTGCCTCCAGCGCGGGAAGCCGGACGAGGCGGAGGAGTGGCTGCGGCTGGTGGAGGAGGCGCGGTCGGCGGCGGAGCAGCCGGAGTTGCTGGCGGCGGAGATGGCGGGGTGGGGCGAGATCGCGCTGTCGCGGGGGCTGACGGAGCTGGGGCTGAAGCGGTGGCGTACGGCGGTGGCGAAGCTGCGGTCCGGGCGGCCGGCGGAGACGCGGTACCCGCCGGCCGCGGCGCCCGGGTCGACGGCGGCGCCCGTGTCGGAGCCCGCGCCGCCCGATCCCCTCGACGACTCCTGGGGCCTGCACATCGCCGCCGCGGCCGTCGCCGCCCACGCGTACGCCGGCCGCCTGGAGCCCGTCGCCGGGCTCGTCGCGGAGGTGGAGCGCAGGATACGTACCCTCCTCTCCGACGGCCCGGGACACGGCTCCCGGCCCGACGGGGAGATCCCCGCGGAAGCCTCCGTCGACGGCACCGGCGTGCTGTGCCTCGGCCTCGTCCGCCTCGCCGCGGGCGGGCCGGACGCCGTACGGCTCCTGGCGCTCGCCGACCGGCTGTACGTACCGCAGGCGTTCCACCCCACCCTCTCCGTCGACCGCGCCCGCCGCGCCGCGCAGGACGCCGACGGGGCGGCGTACGCCGACGCGGTGTCGGAGTACGCCGCCCTGGGGCGGAGCGAGCTGCGCGAGGTGGCCCGCGGGCTCATCCCGGTTACTTCGGGTCGCGGTTGAACGACGCCTTGGACCACAGGTAGCCGAGGACGATCAGACCCAGGCACCAGGCGACGGCCAGCCACCCGTCGTGCCCGATCTCCGTGCCGAGCAGCAGCCCCCGCAGGGTCTCGATGGCCGGCGTGAAGGGCTGGTACTCGGCGATCGGCCGGAACCACCCGGGCATCGCGTCGAGCGGCACGAACGCGCTGGACAGCAGCGGCAGCAGGATCAGCGGCGTGGCGTTGTTGCTGGCGCCCTCGGCGTTCGGGCTGACGAGCCCCATGCCGACGGCGACCCAGGTCAGCGCCATCGCGAAGAGCGCCAGCAGCCCGAAGGCGGCGAGCCACTCCAGCACGGTCGCGTCGGTGGAGCGGAAGCCGATGGCCACGGCGATGGCGCCGACGAAGACGACGCTGACCAGGCACTGCAGCACGCTGCCGAGGACGTGCCCGATGAGCACGGAGCCGCGGTGTATCGCCATCGTACGGAAGCGGGCGACGATGCCCTCGGTCATGTCGGTGGCGACGGAGACGGCGGTGCCGATCGTGGTGCTGCCGATGGTCATGAGCAGCAGTCCCGGCACGACGTAGGCGATGTACACGTCGCGGTCGGGGGCGCCGCCGGCGAGGCCCGCGCTCATGGTGTCGCCGAAGACGTAGACGAAGAGCAGGAGCAGCATGACCGGGGTGAGCAGCAGGTTGAGGGTCATGGAGGGGTAGCGCCGGGCGTGCAGCAGGTTGCGGCGCAGCATGGTGGAGGAGTCGCGTACGGCCAGGGCGAGGGTGCTCATCGGGCGGCTTCCTTCTCGGGCGTGGCGGTCAGGGCGAAGAAGACGTCGTCGAGGTCGGGGGTGTGGACGGTGAGGGTGTCGGCGTGCACGTCGGCGGCCTCCAGCCAGTCGAGGATCGCGCGCAGCTCCCGCTGGGTGCCGTCGCTGGGTATCTGCAGCGTCAGCGCCTGGTCGTCGCGTACGGTCTCGCGCAGCGCGCCCGCGGCCCGCTCGTACGCCCCGGGGTCCTCGAAGCGCAGCCGCACGTGGCCGCCGGGGACGAGCCGCTTCAGCTCGGCGGCGGTGCCCTGCGCGGCGATCCCGCCGCCGTGCAGCACGGCGATGGTGTCGGCGAGTTCGTCGGCCTCTTCGAGGTACTGGGTGGTGAGGAAGACGGTGACGCCGTCGGTCAGCAGCTCGCGGATGATCTGCCACATGTTGTGCCGGGAGCGCGGGTCGAGTCCTGTGGTCGGCTCGTCGAGGAAGATGATCCGCGGGCTGCCGACCAGGGTCATGGCGATGTCGAGGCGGCGGCGCATGCCGCCGGAGTAGGTGGCCGCGGGCCGGGCGGCGGCGTCGGTGAGGTCGAAGCGCTCCAGCAGTTCGGCGGTGATCCGGCGGCCCTCGGCGCGCGGCAGGTGCTGCAGGTCCGCCATGAGGCGCATGTTCTCCTCGCCGGTGATGAGGTTGTCGACGGCGGAGAACTGGCCGGTGACCCCGATCGCGGCGCGTACGGCGTCGGGGTGGGTGGCCGGGTCGTGGCCCGCGACGCGGATGGCGCCGGCGTCGGCGGTGATGAGGGTGGACAGGATCTTCACGGCGGTGGTCTTGCCGGCGCCGTTCGGGCCGAGGAGGGCGAAGACGGTGCCCTCCGGCACGTGCAGGTCGATGCCGTCGAGGACGGTCTTGTCGCCGTACGACTTGCGCAGCCCGGTGGCGGCGATGGCGGATGTGTCGGTGGTCGTCGTCATGCCCCGGAGCTTGCGTGGCACCGCGCTCAACGGCCTTTCAGCGCCGTTTCAACACCCCGCGGGAATCTGAAAGCCGATGAAATACGCAGGTCACGACGGACGCGGCGGGCAGTTGTGAGGGAACCGTGACGGCCGTTCGTACAACCGTGACATGAATCACGGGCCTGCCGGACTCCACGACCGGAATGACCGATTCCAAGGTCTGGTCCAGACATGCGGTCACCGCTAGATTCCCTCGCCTCCACTCTGCGTTCACCTGGGAGGATCCTGTGAGTCTCTGCTTCTTACCGTTCAGAAAGTACGCGGACTTCACCGGGCGGGCGGGCCGCCGGGAGTACTGGTCGTTCTTCCTGCTCACCCTGCTTCCGGCCGTCGCCCTCCTGACAGCGGCGGAATTGTCCGGGTCGCTCGCCGTCTCGTTGGCGGCCACCAGCTACTTCCTGGCGACCTTCCTGCCCTCGCTCGCGGTGAGCGTCCGGCGGCTGCACGACTCGGGCAAGTCGGGCTGGTGGATTCTCATGGGGTTCCTCGGCCCGGCGGGCTGGCTCGTGTACCTCGGCTTCATGCTGCGGAAGAGCGGCCTGGGGGACAACCGGTACGGGCGCCATCCGAAGGCCGCTCCGATCCCGGTGCGCGAAGCACCCTGGCCCCCGGCGAGCAGCATGCCGCGCACCGACGGAGCGTGAGTCCCGTACGCCCCGGGGTGTGGCGGCTGCCTCGCGGTCCTTCCGTCGGGTTGAATCCCCTTCGTCGGTGATGTGGAGGGAGTGGTGACGGTGGAGCGTGACGAGGAGCGGTTTCTGCGGCGGGCGTTCGAGCTGGCGGAGGAGGCGCGGGGCGAGGGGAACGGGCCGTTCGGCTCGCTGCTCGTGGGGCCCGGCGGGGACGTACTGGCGGAGGACCGGAACACCACCGTCACCGACGGCGACATCACCGCGCACCCCGAGCTGAAGCTCGCCCGGTGGGCGGCTCGGGAACTGGACGCGGGGACCGCGGCGGGGGCGACGATGTACACGAGCTGCGAGCCGTGCGGGATGTGCGCGGGGGCGCTGGCGCGGTCGGGGCTCGGGCGGGTGGTGTACGCCCTGTCGGCCGGGCAGCTACGGGACTTGCAGCCCGGCGCGGCGCGGGCGGCGGTGCGGAGCGAGGGACCGCATCTGTACGACGAGGCGAGGCGCGTCGTCGAGGGGTACGTCCCGTAGCCGGTGGCCGCAGCCGCAGCAGATGACCGGGATGTGTGGCATCCCCTTTATGCACATGGGCGAAGGCGTCGAGTGGGGGCTGCACAGTTGTCTGACCCTGGCCTGGCTGCGGGACGCGGGGCCGGTGCCCATCCGCAGGCTGGCCGTCTGGTTCGACCTGCCGCAGGAGTATCTGAAGAAGCGCCTCCAGGCCCTCGCGCGCGCCACGCCGCAGGAGACGGCGCTCGTGGTAGGGCTCAACGCCTCGGCGATCTACACCGGCATCGGGCTCGGCACCCTGCTCGGCGGGGTGCTGCTGCCGCTCGGCACGGCGGAGGCCGCGACGGCGGGGGCGGCGCTCGCGGTGGCGGCAGGGGCGTGGCCGGCGGGGACGCGCCGGTACGGGTGAGGGCGGGCCGGGTGCGCGTCCCGGCCCCGGCGCCCGCCCGGCCCTGCGCGCCCGCAACTCCGCCCCGCGCCAGCGCCGTTGGCGGAAGCCGACGACCGTACGCGCCGAGGACTGTCGCCCCGGTGCACCTCCGCCGCGCCGGCAGCCGTGCTGCAATCGACTATGGCCACGACCACCGACGGCACCCCACCGGCCACCCCGGACGAGCCGGTACACCGGCTGCGTACCGAAGTGGAGCGGTTACGCCAGGACGCGACACGGCAGCGGAAACTCGCCCACCGCAGGGCCGAGTTCTGGGCCAGGACCGACATCGCCCTCGGCTTCCCCGCCGCCCTCCTCGCCGCCGTCTCCGGCGCCGCCGCGCTGGCGTCCGCGGACGCGCGGGTGCCGGCGGCGCTGGGCACGCTGGTCTCGGCGGGGTTCGCGGCGGGGGCGGCGTTCCTGCGGAGCGAGCGGCGCCGGCTGGCGAACAAGTGGTCGCGGCAGGCGTGGGCCGCGGTGGAGGCGCGGGCCACCGTGCTGCTGGCGCAGGACGGGATCGGCGCCGCGGATCTGGCCGGGCTGTTCGAGCTGCGGCAGACGGCGCTCGCGGCGTACGACGGCGACGAGAACCCCCGGCCGCCGGGCCCGCCGCCACCCGCCGCATCCGGCCCGGGTTGATACGTAGGAAATTTCCTACGTATCATCTGCCGCATGAACATCACCCATGCGCAGTTCGTGACCCTGCCCGTCACCGACCAGGACCGGGCCAAGACCTTCTACACCGACGCCCTCGGCTTCGACGTCGTCGCCGACCGGCAGATGGGCCCCGTCCGCTGGCTCGCCGTCGCGCCCGAGGGTGCGCAGACCCACTTCGTGCTCGCCGCCGCGGGGCAGGGCTTCACCCCCGGCAGCGTCCGCGGCACGGCGCTCGTCAGCGCCGACCTCGACGGCGACTGCGCTGCTCTGCGCGCCGCGGGCGCTAAGGTCGAGGGCCCGGACGACCAGCCGTGGGGCCGCCAGGCGACCCTGGAGGACCCCGACGGCAACCGGTTCCTGCTCTCCGCGGAGGGCTGACGCCCGGGGAGAGAGGAGACGGCGGACTTGCCTGCGACACAGGAGACCCGCGGCGAGGACCGCGTCTTCGGCGCGCTGTCCAGTCCCGTACGGCGCGAGGTGCTGCGGCTGCTGCGCGACGAGGGCCCCCAGCCCGTCCAGCAGTTGGCGGCGCACTTCGACATGCGGCGGCCCAGCCTCTCGGAGCATCTGAAGGTGCTGCGGGAGGCCGGGCTGGTCAGCGAGGAGCGGGCCGGACGGCGGCGGATCTACCGGCTGGAGGCGGAGCCGCTGACGGAGGTACGGGACTGGCTGGGGCCGTACGAGCGGTTCTGGCGGGCGAAGCTGGCGGGCCTGGCGGAACTGCTGGACGACCTGCCGGAGGCGGAGGGCGGGGACCGTACGGAGCGTGCGGACGACTCCGGGGCCGGGACGTGAGCGTGCCCGGCTTCCCCGAGCCCGCGGACCCCACCGAGATCCGGCTCGACGCCTTCCTCCCCCACCCGCCCCGCAAGGTGTGGCGGGCCCTCACCGAGCCCGGGCTGCGCGCCCGCTGGCTCATGCCCGGCGACTTCCGCCTCGAAGTCGGCCACCGCACCACGATGCGGGCCCTCCCCCGCCCCGGCACCGGCTTCTCGGGCACGGTGGCGGAGGAGGTCCTCGCGTACGAACCGGAGCGGATGCTCCGCGTCCGCTGGACGGACGCGGAGCCGGGCGCCGGGGGCGGGGCCGAGGACGGGGCGGGGACCGGGAGCGGGACCGGGACCGGGACCGCCGACTGGACGATCACCTGGACCCTCGCCCCCGAGGGCCGCGGGACCCGCCTCTTCCTCGTCCACGCCGGCTTCGACCCCGACGACCCCCTCCAGCGCCGGGCCCACCGGATCATGGGCGGCGGCTGGTCCTCGCAGGTGCTGCCTGCGCTGGCGGAGGTGCTGCGGGAGCAGTGAGCGGGGGCGGACCGGCGCGTGCTGCCGTCCCGCCCCGTACGCATCACGGGGAACTCGGCGGCGTCCCGGCGCGCGCCCCCAGGGCCTGCACCTCCGCGTAGGAGAGGGTCGCGTGCGCCACCGGCAGGCCGTCGCGGACGGCACTCGCGGTGGCCACGGCCGCCGCCAGGGCATCGCGGTAGAGCAGGGAGCCGAGGCTGACCCTGCGCACGCCCAGCGCGGCCAGTTCGGCGAGGGTGGGTCCGGTCGGTGCGTACAGGATGTTCAGCGGGACGTTGAGGGTCGCCGTCAGGGCGGCGATCCCGTCCGGTTCCGACAGCCCAGGCACGAACACCCCGTCCGCACCGGCCTGTTCGTACACAGCGAGACGCGTCCCGGTCTCGTCCGTCCGGCAGCCGAGCCAGTGGGTGTCGGTGCGGGCGTTCACGAACAGCGCGGGCACGGCGCCCCTGACCGCGGCGATCTTCGCGGCATGCAGTTCCACGGGGGCGAGGGTGCCGTCCGGACGCCCGTCTTCGAGGTTGATCCCGGCGGCGCCCGCGTCGTACAGGCTGCGGGCCAGCTCGGCCACTTCCTCCGGGTCGTCGCTGAAACCCCCCTCGACGTCGACGGTGAACAGGAAGGAGCCCCGTCCGAGCCGGCGGGCCAGCGCCAGGGTCTCCGCGACAGTCGCCGCCGCCCCGTCCGGCAGCCCCGCCGCCGCGGCCACGCCGAGACTCGTGGTGCCGATCGCCTCGAAGCCCCGCGCCGCCAGCACGGCCGCGGAGGCGTGGTCCCACGCATTGGGCAGCAGCAGCGGGGCTGCCCGATCGTGGAGACGGGCGAAGGCGGTCCGCGGCCGCTGGAGCAGGCCGTCGGCCAGGGCAAGGGCGTGCGCCCGGCCGGGGCAGACCCGCGGCGGCGCACCGAAGGCGAGGGGCACGGGGTGCGCACGGTTGGCGGTCGCCAGGTCCAGGAGCACCACGTCGCCCTCGGCGATCTCCCGGCCGGCGACCCGGGTGGCGCGGGCGGCGACCCGGCGCATGGCCGCGACCGGCGGCACCTCCCGGAGCAGCCGGGCCAGCGGAACGTCGCCGCCGGCCGCGGCCTCCACCAGCGCAGCCGTCGCGGCGCATGCCTGCACCAGCAGCCCGATGCGGTTGGCGGCGGCCTCCAGAGCGGCTTCGTCCGCCGGCGGCAGCGCCATCTGCGCCACCAGCCACTCCACCGCCTCGTCCGCGTCCGCGTCGCCGCCTCCGAAGTAGGCCCCGGCCACTACGGTCACCGCCTCCGCGACCGCCCCGGGCTCCGGCATCCCCAGCGCCTCGGCGAGGGTACGCACCACCCGTACCCGGACCTCCCCCTCGGGCCCTGCCGGAACCGCCCGCCGCAGCGCGGCGGGCTCCAGTCGGGCCAGCTCGGCCTCCACCAGGGCCCGCCGCCGCCGGTGCGCCTCACCGGAGCTGAAGCGCGCCACGGTGCCGCGCAACCACGCCATGCCGGCTCCCGCCCGACCGCCGGCCGCGGCCGGCAGCTCGGGGACGAGCGCCGGATCGGCGAGCGCCGCCGCAATGTCGGCGTAGCGGTCGAACTCATGCGTCGTATGCGTCATGGCCCCGACGCTAGGTCCGGAACGGTTCGGCGATCCCCGAACCATCCCTGCGCCATCATGGCCTCATGCCTCCACTCGCCGAGACCGCAGGACTCCTCGCCGACCGCACCCGGGCCGCCTTCTGCCAGGCGCTGCTCGACGGCCGCGCCTGGACGGCGGGCGAACTCGCCCGGCACGCGGGGGTGCGGCCCTCGACCGCCAGTGCGCAGCTCTCGCGGCTCATCGCGGGCGGGCTGCTGGCCGAGGAACGCCAGGGCCGGCACCGCTACGTCCGGCTGGCCGGCCCGGAGGCGGCCGCCCTGATCGAAGCCGTCGCCCCGTACGCCCCGGACACCCCGCACCCGCGGAGCCTGCGCGAGTCGGTGCGGCTCAGCGCCGAGGGACGGGCCCGCACCTGCTACGACCATCTGGCGGGGCAACTGGGCGTGGCCCTGGCCGACGCCATGATCGCCCGGGGCCTGGTCGCCACCGACTCGGGGGTCGCGGTCACCGCGGACGGCCGGTCCTGGCTGGCAGACACCCTCGGCTACGAGCGGCCGCCGGGCTCCCGGCGGGCGCTCGTACGGGCGTGCCTGGACTGGACGGAGCGCCGGCCCCATCTCGCCGGAGCGCTGGGCGCGGCTCTGTGCGCCACCGCGCTGGATCAGGGGTGGGTGCGGCGGGTCGGGTCCGGGCGCGCGGTGAAGGTGACGCCGCGGGGGGCCGAGGCGTTCAGGAAACATCTGGGCGCCGAGGTATAGCCGGCAGCACGCCGGCTGCTCACGCCACAGCTCCTCAATCCTCGGCCGCCACCGACGGCAGATACCGCGGCGCCCGCCACGCGTCCAGCCGCCCCTCCACCGCCGCACCCAGCGTCAGCAGCTCGCCGTCCTGCCGGTCGCCGGCCATCAGCAGCAGCCCGACGGGCAGTTCGCCGACGAACCCGGCCGGCACCGACAGCGACGGATACCCCGACACCGCGGCCGGCGTGGACGACGGGATCACGTCGTCGTCGCCGCGCGCGCAGTCCGTGGTCCAGGCGGGCGGGTTGGTGGGCGCGGCGATGGCGTCGAGGCGGCCGGCGGCCATGGTCTCGTCGATGGAGCGCTTCGAGAGGTCGTTCAGCTCGGCGCGCATCGCCCGGTACGCCGGGTCGGTGGGCGGCGGCGCGGCGAGCGCCTCCTCGAACAGCTCCTGGCCGGCGAAGCAGGTCTGCTCCTCCGGGTGCGTACGGTTGAACTCGATCAGCCCGGCGAGGTCCGGCGGGCCCTCGCGGGTGGCGAGATAGGCGCCGATGTCCCGGTGGAACTCGGTCAGCAGCGCCGGGAACTCCAGCTCCCCGAGCCGGTCCTGATACGGCGGCGTCACCTCCACGACCTCCGCGCCCGCGCGCCGCAGCTCCCCGGCGGTCCTGGTCATCAGCGCGTCCACCCCGGGGCCGAGCGCGGGCAGCCGCCACAGGCCGATGCGCTTGCCGCGCAGGGCGCCGGGGCGGGTGAGGGCCGCGTACGACGGGAGGGAGGCCCGTACCGACTCGTCCTCGGCGAGGGCCGCGAGGGTGAGCGCGGTGTCGGTGACGTTGCGGGCCATGGGCCCCGCGGTGTCCTGCTCGGCGGAGATGGGGACCACGCCGTCCCGGCTGACGACGCCGAGGCTCGGCTTGTGCCCGACCACGCCGGTCATCCCGGCCGGGCAGACGATGGAGCCGTCGGTCTCGGTGCCGATGGCGACCTGGGAGAGGGAGGCGGCCAGGGCGGCGGCGGAGCCGGAGGAGGAGCCGCAGGGGTTGCGGTCGAGGACGTACGGGTTGCGGGTCTGCCCGCCGACGGCCGACCAGCCGGAGGTCGGCTTCGCGGCGCGGAAGTTGGCCCACTCGGAGAGGTTCGCCTTGCCGAGGATCACGGCGCCGGCGTCCCGGAGGCGGGTCACGAGCGCGGCGTCATCGGCGGGCGGCGGTCCTGCGAGGGCGAGGGAGCCGGCGGTCGTGGGCAGGTCGCGGGTGTCGATGTTGTCCTTGAGCAGGACGGGGATGCCGTCGAGGGGCCCGCGGGTCTGGCCGCGGCGGTGCCGCGCGTCGCTGGCGGCGGCCTGGCGGAGGGCGGTGGGGTCGGTGCGGAGAACGGAGTCGAGCTTGGGGTCGACGGCGTCGATGCGGCGGAGGTAGGCGCGGGTGAGGGCGGCGGAGGTGAGGGAGCCGCGGTGCATGCGGCGTTGCAGCTCGGGGATGGTGACGGTGTCGAGGTCGACCCCGAGGGCGGCGGGGGTGCTGGGTGGTGGGGCGGCTTCGGCGGCTTGGGCGGTGGCCGACGGGCCGGGCAGGCCGCCGGGCCCGGCGAGGAGGGTTCCGGCGGCGAGGACGGCGACGAGTGTGGCGGTGCTCCTGTTCCCCATGGCCACAGCGCACTACAGCCCTGGGGGGAGCACAAGGGCGCCTGGCGGTATGGGCGGGGGGTGACGGGGGGCGGGTGCGTGGGTGAGGCGACGGGGGCGATCCCGTACGCGCGGAGGACGCACGGCAACGTTCCCGTAAGGACCGGCTGCGCGTACGCGAGGCGGTGCGCACCAGGGCGGCGCAGGCTCAACGGGCCGCGCGGGCGCGGCGATCCGGCGGCGCCTACGCGGCGGTCCCGTACGGCCCGCAGGACGCGGCCCGCCGGAATCGCCGACTCCGTCGGCTGGGCCTACTCCTTGGCCGCCACCGCCGCGACCGCGTCCAGCACGGAGGTGTCGCCCTCGACGAGTTCCAGTGTCAGGCCCACCGTCCGGGGCTCGTCCAGCAGCGCGACCAGCACCGCCGCCACGTCGTCGCGCGGGATCGCCGAACGGCCCGTCTTCGCGGCGAGGTTGACCAGGCCGGTACCGGCGTCGTTGCGCAGCATGCCGGGGCGCAGGATCGTCCAGTCCAGGCCGTCCCGGGCCTGCACGTACTCGTCGGCGGCGGTCTTCGCCCGCAGGTACGCGGAGAACACCGCGTCCCCGCCTGCGGGAGGCTCGCTGCCGGCGCCCATGGACGAGACGACGACGAAGCGCCGCACCCCGGCCGCCACTGCGGCGTCGGCGAAGAGCACGGCGGCACCGCGGTCGACGGTGTCCTTGCGCGCCTCACCGCTGCCGGGTCCCGCACCGGCGGCGAACACCGCGGCGTCGGCGCCTTCGAGGAGCCGGGCGACCTCGTCGGCACCCGCGGACTCCAGGTCGCAGAGGAGGGGTTCGGCACCGGCGGCCCGCAGGTCGTCGGCGTGCTCCGGGCGGCGGATGATCCCCGCGACTTCGTCGCCCCGGGCGGCGAGCAACCGCTCAAGCCGCAGGGCGATCTGGCCGTGTCCTCCAGCGATGACGATGCGCATGGCTCCGACCGTAACGCCTGACCGCCCGAAACGCGCGCCGTGCGGCAGTCGGCGGACCGGTGACCCCCCGTCAACCGTCACCCGTCAGCCGTCACCCGCACTCCCGCCCAAGGGTATGCGCCTCCTCTGACAGCGACGGCCAGCCCGCGGCCGCCCGTCCCCTCCCCACAGCCGTCCCCGCGGCCGCCCGCCCCTCACCTGAAGAGCCGGCCCCTCAGCCCGCCGTACGTCGCAGGCCCTGGCGGGGCAGGTCCAGGTCCGCGGCTCCGGAGTCGCAGTACTCCCGTACCGCGCTCGTACGGGCCACCACCCGCCCGCGATGGATCACGATCCGGCTGTACCCCAGCGACAGGGCACCCGCGACCGAGTCGCCCCGTACCGCCAGCAGCTCCGCCGGAAAGCCCGCCTCCACCCGCACCTCCGGCAGCCCCAGCACCGCGCGCGCCTGCCCGGCCACCGTCGCGTACGCCGCCGCCGGATCGGCCTCGCCCGCCGAGGCGAGGAGGTACGCGGACTGCAGCGGATCCCCGCGCCCCACGGGGTTCGCCGCGTCGCGTACGGCACCGGTCCCCGCCGCGACGCGCACGCCGGCGGCGCGCAGCAGCCGCACGGGGGCGTACGCAAACGGCCGCGCGCCGCGAGCCGGACCGCCGCCGCCCACCCCCCGCACCGCACCGCAGTCCCCCTGCGGCAGACACACCACCGCCACCCCCGCACCCGCCAGCCGCTCGGCCACCCCCGCCGCCGTCTCGTACGGCACCCGCGCCAGCCCGCCGCACGGCCCGACAGCCACCCCGCACCGCAGCTCCCCCGCCACCGCCGCCACCCGGTCGAGCCGTGCGGGATCCGTACCGTCGCAGTGCAGATCGACCGCGCACCCGTGCTCCGCGGCCACCCGCAGCGCCACCTCCGCATAGCCCGCCGGGTCCGGGTCCAGGTCCGGGCAGCCGCCGACCGCCGTCGCGCCCATGGCGACGGCGTCGTGGAGCAGCGCCCGCCCCCCGGCCCCCGCGACACCGGTCAGCACCGGGGCCGCGGCGACCACGGCGACGTCGGCGAGCCCCCGCAGCGCGGCCCTGGCGGCGAGCACGGCGCGGAGGCCGTCGAGCCCGGCGCCGCCGCCGATCCGTACATGTGTGCGCAAGGCGGTGGCGCCGTGCCCGAGTTGGAGGAGCGCGGCCTCGACGGCCCGCCGCTGCACACCGGCACCGCCAGCCCCCGTACCCCCGCCGACCCCCCGGGCACCCGCACCGGCACCAGCACCGGCATCCACACCGATACCGCCCACGCCCCCCACCCCCGTCAACGCCACGTCCAAGTGCGCATGCGCCTCCACCGGCGCCGGCAGCAGCACGTACCCCCCGAGATCCACCCGCGCCCCGCACCCGCCCGCCGGACCCGCCAGGCTCCCCGCCGCCCCCACCGCCAGGATCCGGCCGCCCCCGAGACGTACGTCCACCGTCCGGCCGTCCGCGAGCCGCGCGCCGCACAGCACAGGTGTTCCCTCACTCCCCTGTGCGGACCCGTGCCGGGGCTGCTGCGGGGGATGACTGGTGGGCATGTGACTCCTGCGGGCAGGTCAGGGTAAACATCCACGGTGTGAGCAAAATCGCACAGCCATGATCAGAAGCCATCAGACTGAAGCAATCGGCGCAAACGAGCCTAGGCGGGGCGGACGCGCACGCCGTGGAGGAGGGAAAAGTCGTATCGGCGTGGCAACCGACCGGCCCCACGCACGTGCGCCGCAGGTCCCGCCCACCCGCGGCCCAGCTCCCGCCCACAGGCGCCGCAGGTCCCGCCCACCCGCGGCGCGGGTCCGCCCACAGGCGGTGATCGGCGCGTTCGAGCGGGCGCGATCAAGGGAGGGTTACTGATTTCACCTTCGGCCGCTCAGCGTGTAGTGTCTTCATCGCTCGCCCCAATAGCTCAGTCGGCAGAGCGTCTCCATGGTAAGGAGAAGGTCAACGGTTCGATTCCGTTTTGGGGCTCTGATGCGGTTCGCACCTCGCTATCCTGGGAGGCGCAGAGCATCGCAGCGGTGTAGCTCAGTCGGTAGAGCAAGCGGCTCATAATCGCTGTGTCACCGGTTCAAGTCCGGTCACCGCTACTCACCTCAAGTAGCCGATTGCAGGCTCGGACCTTCGATCGGCTACTCTTTCTGCGTTGAAGAAGTTGTCCGTTCGTCAAGGAGCACTCACGTGGCTGCCACAGACGTCCGCCCGAAGATCACGCTGGCCTGCGTGGAGTGCAAGGAGCGGAACTACATCACCAAGAAGAACCGGCGCAACGACCCGGACCGTCTTGAGATGAAGAAGCACTGTCCTCGCTGCAACGCCCACACGGCGCACCGCGAGACTCGCTGAACGCAGGCCATCGAACCCCTCGTCCCACCCGGGACGAGGGGTTCGCCGCGCTTCACTCCACACCCGGCGCCCGTCTCCCCACCCCCGCCCGCGCGACAGGAGGGTTCATGCCGCTCGATCAGTCCTTCGTGGGCCGGAGTTATCCGCCCACCGCCCCCTACGAGGTGGGCCGGGAGAAGATCCGCGAGTTCGCGGAGGCGGTCGGCGACGCGAACCCCGTGTACACCGACCCGGACGCGGCGAAGGCCCTGGGCCACCCCGACGTGATCGCGCCGCCGACGTTCGTGTTCGCGATCGCGTTCCGGGCGGCGGGACAGGTGATCGAGGACCCGCAGTTGGGGCTGGACTACAGCCGCGTGGTGCACGGTGACCAGAAGTTCGCGTACAGCCGTCCGGTACGGGCCGGGGACCGGCTCTCCGTGACGTCGACGATCGAGTCGATCAGGTCGATGGCCGGGAACGACATCATGGACGTGCGCGGCGAGGTCCGCGACGAGGCGGGCGAGCACGTGGTGACGACGATCATCAAGCTGGTGGCCCGCGCCGCCGAGGAGGGCTGAGGGCCGATGGTGGCGAAGGTGGCGTACGACGCCGTCGAGGCCGGTACGGAGCTGCCGGCGCAGTCGTTCCCGGTGACCCGCGAGACGCTGGTGCGCTACGCGGGCGCGTCCGGGGACTTCAACCCGATCCACTGGAACGAGCGGTTCGCCAAGGAGGTCGGGCTGCCGGACGTGATCGCGCACGGCATGTTCACGATGGCCGAGGCGATCCGGGTGGTCACGGACTGGGTGGGCGACCCGGGCGCGGTGGTGGACTACGGCGTGCGGTTCACCAAGCCCGTGGTGGTGCCGGACGACGGCGTGGGCGCGGTGATCGAGGTGTCGGGCAAGGTCGCGCAGAAGCTGGACGACGAGGCGCGTACGGTCCGGGTGGATCTGACGGCGACGAGCGCCGGGCAGAAGGTGCTGGGGATGTCGCGGGCCGTGGTCAGGCTGGCGTAGCGGACCCGGGGCGGGGCCCGTACGGGAGTGCGTGAGCCCTGAGGTTGACAAGTTAGTGAGTAACCAATAACTTACTTCCCATGGCAAGGATGAGCGCAGAGGAGCGACGCGAGAGCGTCATCCGCGCGGCGATCACGGAGTTCGGCCGGGGCGGCTACCACGGCACGTCCACCGAGTCGATCGCCAAGCGGGTCGGCGTCTCGCAGCCGTACCTCTTCCGCCTCTTCCCCAACAAGCGCGCCATCTTCCTCGCCGCCTCCCTGCGCTGCATCGAGGAGACCGCGGCCGTCCTCCGCGCCGCCGCCGAGGAGGCGCCGGCGGGCACCGAGGAGAAGGCGATGGCCGTGGCGTACCAGCGGCTGATCGAGGACCGCGACCGCCTGATGATGCAGATGCAGATGTACGTCGCGGTGGCCACGGCGGAGTCGGCGGGCGACCACGAGTTCGGCGAGCCGATCCGGGCCGCCTGGTCCGACCAGCTCTACGACTTCGCCCTGCTGACGTTCGGCGGGGACGCCGACACGGCAGCCAGATTCCTCGCGTACGGGATGCTGATCAACACCTTCGTCGCCCTCGGCTACGCGCCGCGGGAACGGGTGTGGGACGGCTTCTGGCCGGACGCCCTGCCGCGCACCTAGCGCACCCAGCCCCACCACACCCGGCCCGTCCGCCGCACACGCATGCCCGCGAAAGTTATTGACTAATAACTAATCCGGAGGGAACCCCATGTCCGCCCCAGTCCGCACCGGCGACCGCCGCCGCCTCGGCCCCACCTTCTGGGCCCTGCTCCTCACCAGCCTCGCCAGCTTCATGGGCGCGCTCGACAACCTCGTCGTCACGACCGCGCTCCCCGCCATCCGCGACGACCTCGGCGGCGGCATGGAGGACCTCGAATGGACGGTCAGCGCGTACACGCTCACCTTCGCCGTCCTCCTCATGCTCGGCGCCTCGCTCGGCGACCGCTTCGGCCGCCGCCGGATGTTCGCCGTCGGCATCGGCATCTTCACCGCCTCCTCGGCCGCCGCCGCGCTCTCCACCGGCATCGACGGCCTGGTCACCGCCCGCGCCGTGCAGGGCGTCGGCGCCGCGCTGCTGATGCCGCTGTCGCTGACCCTGCTCTCCGCCGCCGTACCCGCGGCGCGCCGCGGCATGGCGCTCGGCGTCTGGGGCGCGGTGCAGGGCCTGGCCGTCGCGTCCGGGCCGCTGGTCGGCGGGGCGCTGACCGAGCACATCTCGTGGCACTGGATCTTCTGGCTGAACGTGCCCGTCGGCATCGCCCTCATCCCGCTGGTGCGGCTGAAGCTGACCGAGAGCCACGGCCCGAACGACCGCCTCGACATCCCCGGCACCGTGCTCGCCAGCACCGCGCTCTTCGGCCTCATCTACGCCCTGGTCCGCGGCAACGCCGACGGCTGGACCGCCACCCCCGTCCTCGCCGGGCTGATCGCGGCACCGGTGCTGCTGACCGCCTTCGTCGCGTACGAGCTGCGCGCCGCGAACCCCATGCTGCCCATGCGCCTCTTCCGCAACCGCAGCTTCAGCGCCGTCAACGCGGCGAGCGTGCTGATGTTCGTCGGGATGTTCGGCTCGATCTTCCTGCTCAGCCAGTTCCTCCAGGGCGTCGGCGGCTACTCGCCGCTGGAGGCCGGCCTGCGCATGCTGCCGTGGACCGCGATGCCGCTGATCGTCACCCCGATCGCCGGCGCGCTCTCCGACCGCATCGGCGGCCGGCCGATCATCGCGGCCGGTCTGGCGCTGCAGGCGGTGGGGCTGGTGCTGTGGGCGGTGGCGGTCGAGGTGGGCTTCTCGTACGGGTCGATACTGCCGGCGCTGACGGTGAGCGGCGTGGGCATGGCGATGTACTTCGCACCCTCCGCGAACGTCGTCCTGTCCAGCGTCGCCCCGGAGGAGCAGGGCATCGCGTCGGGCGCGAACAACGCGCTGCGCGAACTGGGCGGCGCGCTGGGCATCGCCCTGCTGGCGGCGGTCTTCTCCGCCCAGGGCGGCTACGAGACGGGCCAGAGCTTCGTCGACGGCCTGACCCCGGCGCTGTGGGTCGGCGCGGCGGGGGTGGGGCTGGGGGCTCTGCTGGCGCTGCTGATCCACAAGCACCGGGGCCCGGGGGCGGCGGGCGCGCCGCTTGCGGCGTCGAAGGAGGACCGTACCCCGGTGGGGGTCTGACCGGGCTCGCGCTCCTGGGGAACCGCCCCGCGCCTCACCGGGCGCGGGGCGGTCCCGTACGCGCTGCGTTTCCCTCCTGGCGGCGGACGGGCCGATAATTGGTACGGAGGGACCGCATCAAAGCGAGTGTCCGGGAGAGGTGCCGATCATGAAGCCCTTGAACCTCCTTTTGAACGTCCTGTGGCTGATCTTCTGCGGGATCTGGATGGCGATCGCCTACACGGTCGCGGCCGTAGTGTGCTTCATCCTGATCATCACGATCCCCTTCGGCGTCGCGTCCCTGCGTATCGCCGGCTACGTACTGTGGCCATTCGGCCGCACGACGGTGGAACGACCTGACGCGGGCACGCCCTCGGTCGTCGGCAACGTGATCTGGGTGATCTTCGCCGGCTGGTGGCTGGCGCTGGGCCACCTGCTCACGAGCATCCCGCTCTTCCTGTCGATCATCGGCATCCCCTTCGGCTGGGCCAACCTGAAGCTGATCCCGATCTCCCTGATGCCCCTGGGCCGCGAGATCGTCTCCACGGACGAACGCTTCGGCTACGCCCCGCGCTGAGCCGGGGAGGGCTCCCCGCGCGTACGCCGTGGGCTCCCCGGCCAGCGAAGGGCCAGGCCGGGGAGGGTGTGTGCGGGGCGAAGGAAACCGGATGCGTCGGGCCGCCCGCTTGTGGTGACCCCCGCTACACACCGCGAAGCCGGAACGCCCCATCCGGCATGAGGGGTGGCGGCTGCTTCCTCTACGGCAGGGCGTTGATGGCTGTCTGCCAGGGGTAGGCGTCCAGGTTTCCGTGTTTCGGTTCGTGTGGGATGAAGCCTTCCTCTCCCAGCAGCACGCTGACGCCGTTGTCCCGTAGGAAGGCCACGCTTCGGTCCAGGGCCGGGTGGGCGGCCTGGGCGCGGTTGAGATACGGGAGTGCTACCAGCGGGAGTTCCAGGCCGATGGCTTCGGTGATCAGGCCGAGGGCGAGGGTGTCGGAGATGCCGAGTGCCCACTTGTTGAGGGTGTTGAAGGTCGCCGGGGCGACGAGGATGGCGTCTGGTGCGGGCAGCGCGTCGGGTTCGTCCGGGTGCTTGTACGCATGGCGCACCGGGTGGCCGGTCAGATCGCGCAGGTCCTCGATGACGTCCGCGTTCCAGCGGTGTGCGGACTGCGTAAGGATGCAGCACACGTCCCAACCCGCCTCCTGCGCGGCGCGGATGCCGGTAGGGAGCCGGCGGGCGGGGGGTGCGGCGCAAGCGATGAGGTACAGCGTCTGAGTCACCCGGGCAGTCCACAGCGTTTCGCGAGCGAGATCAAGCGGCCCTCTGCGTTCCCGACGCCGAGCAGGCGGAGGTTCTCCACGAGTTGCTTGGTACGTGGCCGGCAGGTCACCTCCTCTGCTGCCTCGCGCTCCGCCGCCAGCAGCGTGTCGACCGCCTTCTCACGACGACCGGCCTGCCCGTAGGCAAGCGCGAGATCGGTGAGGAAGTGCGCGCGACGTTCACGCGGCAGGGCGTCGCGGGCCGCGGCGGGGATGGTCTCGGAGACCGCGATGGCGTCTGCGCCCTCGGAGAGCTGCACGTGCGCGGCTACGCGATGCAATGCGACGTTTGTGGGTCCGTACGCAGTCCACAGCCGGTTGTCGTCACGGCCGAGACAGTCCGCGTGTTCGGCGGCCCGGTCGAAGAGTTCGGGGGTGGCGGCGACAGCCGTCGGTGTGTCGTTCGCAATTGCTGCGGCTGCGGCCATGGCCGCCTTCAGATAGAGCATTCCGAGCACGGACAAGCCGTCGTCATCGCGCTGGGGCACCGTACGCTCAAGCCGATCCGCCGCAGCAACGGCGAATGCGGCTGCGGCTGGTGCCTGACCATGGTGGGTCATCGCTTCGGACATTCGTCTGGCGGCCGACCCCACAATGAGCGCGTTCTCTGAACGTTCCGCGGCGGTCACCGCCCGGTGGGCAGCAGTCATCGCGAGTTCGGTATCCCCGTACTTGATTCCGGCAGCTTCGATAAGTTGCAGGGTCATGGACAGCGCCCGGAAGGCGGCGCGCTGATCGTCCCCTTCCAGTTGCGCCGCGGCACGATTCGCCTCGATGAGGAGTTCGGGTACCACTCGTCCGAGCGAAGCGAAGTGCCCCACCTGGAAAGCCGCCCAGCCGTGGGCGACCCGTCGGCGTAGCTCGCCCGGCGCCAGCGGTGGCCGCAGACCCGGATCGGGGCTGCCGGTCAGAACGTCGTAGCGCTGCAACGTGACCCGGATCGTCGCCAGTTCCACCGCGTCGATGCACTCGGCGTTCGGCTCATCGGCGAGCAGCACGTCCATTCGTACCTGAAGAACGTGGGCGGCGGATTCCAGTACGGACAGCCGTGGGTCGGCTTGGCGGGCACCGGACTCCAGGTCCTGCACCCAGCGCCGGGACTGCCCCATCAGGGCGCCGAAATCGGCCTGCGTCAGGCGGCGACGCTCGCGCCAGTAGGCAATGCGCCGCCCGATTCCGCGACCGTCCATCCAGGCTCCCCGGAGTTTCGGCGTCGATGCACGCATTGTGCGTGCCTGCTCACGCTAGTACCCGACCTACGTTCCCAGCAGACCGATAGCACAGACCCCCGCGACCGTGGTGACGGCCCGGGGCGTGGCGAACGCTGACAAGGAGCGTCGACATGGGCAAGCGTGTCACACGGACATTCGGCTTACTGCCGTCCGACCGCCAAAGGGAACATGCGTCTGCCGATACGGCCGAGGGCGAACTCTCGGCAGACGGCGCACCGCGCGCACTCCGCGGGCCCGAGTCCGGTCAGGGAGAGGTGGTGGTGTGGCAGTGGAGGCGGCATCGGAGGTGTGTGGGGCTGGCTCGGGCGCAGTTGCGGAAGGCGTTGGCGGCATGGGGTTTGGGTGAGTTGGAGTTTGCGGCGGTGGCGGTGTTGTCGGAGTTGGTGGCTAACGCCGTCGTGCATGCGCGGGTGTCGCCGGGGCGGGAGATTCGTACGCGGTTTCTGGTGGTGGAGGACGGGGTGCGGATCGAGGTGCACGATGCCAGTGACCAACTGCCGGTGCCGCGGGTGCCGGATGAGTCCGGTGGGTACGGGCTGGCGCTGGTGGCGGAACTGGCGGAGCGGTGGGGGGTGGAGGAGCGGAGTGGGGTTGGGAAGTGCGTGTGGGCGACGGTGACTTGTTCCGGGTTGAATGCGCGTTGAGTGCGGCTTGGTCCCCTCGGTGGCGACTGAGTGTTGCCGTCTTCCCTCCCGCACGCCGAAGCCCGGAGCCTCCTCAATCCAGGCTCCGGGTTTCGGCATTCTCATCACTGTGGTGTCGGCTCGTGGTCCATGAGCACCATCTCCTCCTCCCGCCCCGTCTCCTTCCCCGTGATCGGCGGGACCCGCCGCAGGAGCGTCGCCACCACCGCCGCCGTCGCCACCGCCAGTACCGCGATCACCACCGCCGCCGTGTGCAGGCCCGCCGTGAAGGCGCCGCGGGCCGCTGCCGCCAGGGCCGCGGCGGGGTCCGGGTCGGGCAGGGCCGCGGGGGGCCGGGTCGGGCAGGGCGCGGTCGCCGTGTCCAGGGCCGCGCCGCCCGAATGGCTGCCTCGTGCGGGACCACCTCCACCGAGAACGCCCGGACGAATGCCACCGGGACAGACTCGCGGTAACCCTCCCCGAATACCCACCCAAACCGCCCAGGCGACCCGACTTCTGCCCACCGAGACGCACCCACAGGTGACGACCACCACCCGATGAACCCCGCCGAGACAAACTCGCGGTAACACCCTCTACAAATCAGGGCAAATCACCCCCACGGGCCGACTTTTGCCCATCGGCACGCACTCAAAAGCGGGGTGGCCCGGGGGGAGTCCCTGCGACGCCCCTTCTCCCTTCGCCGACACCCCCCGTACACCGGCACCCCAACGCACCACCGCCCGCCCGGCACCGTACCCCCGCACCCGCCCCGCACAGACACGACGTACCAGCTCAACGCCCCACTGCCCCCCGCGTTGTCAGGCCAGGCGCATACCCTTGGGCGGGTGTGAGGGGAAATGGGTTCCCGGGTTCCCGGGTTCCCGGGTTCCCGGGTTCCCGGGTTCCCGGGTTCCCGGGTTCCCGGGTTCCCGGGTTCCCGGGTTCCCGGGTTCCCGGGTTCCCGGGCAGAGGTTTGGGGAACTAGGCGGAGTTGGCGGGTCCGCTAGCCCCGGGGCTGAGCCCGTCCCCCACCCGTTCGATCCGTAGGCCCGGCCCCGGCACGGCCCGGGCTACCGCCCCGCCCCCATCCGCCAGGCCACAGCCCCCGCCGCCGCCAGCCCTCCCATCGCCAGCACACTGCTCATCACAAACGGGTTCCCGGCCCCCACCCCCGGTGCGAACCCCACCCCCACATACAGCGTGACCCCCGTGGCGCCCCCCAACTGGTCCGCCGCCCGCTGGACGCCCGAGGCGATGCCCGCGTCGGACTCCGTCACCCCGCTCACCGCCGCGTACTGCAGGCCGATGATCCCGAAGCCCAGGCCCGCCGCGATCAGCAGCATCGCCGGGATCATCGCCAGCGGGCCCCCCTCGACGTGGGTCACGACCGCGAGCAGCAGCAACGCCAGCCCCGTCAGCCCGATCCCCGTCAGCGCGCACATCCGCGCCCCCCAGCGGCCCAGCAGCCGGGGCACGAGCACCGACGCCCAGATCAGCGTGAACGCCAGCGGCAGCATCGTCAGGCCCGCCTCCAGCGGGCTGAGGCCCCGGTGCTCCTGCAAGTAGTACGTGAACATCAGGAACGACGTCGACAGTCCCGCGCTCAGCAGCGCCGTCGCCAGGTTCGCCCTCACCCGCGGGCCGTTGCGGAAGAACCCCAGCGGCACCAGCGGGTTCGCCGAGCGGCGTTCCACCGCGGCGAACCCCGCCGCCGCGAGCGCCGCGCCCGCCAGGGACACCGGCGGCAGCCACGACCCCCTCCCGTCGCCCTCCCCCGCCTCCACCACTCCGACCGCGAACAGCAGCGGTGCCGCGGTCAGCAGCAGCGAGCCGGGCAGGTCCATCGGGGTGCGGGCGGGCGGCGGATCTGCCGGTACGAGGAGGAGCGTCGCCACCAGGACGACGACGATGAACGGTACGGACACCAGGAAGATCCACCGCCATCCGAACAACTCCGTGATCACCCCGGAGAGCACGAACCCCAGCACCAGCCCGCAACTCGCCACCGCTCCCCACACACTCAGCGCCCGCGACCGCCGCGGGCCCTCCGGGAACATCAGCACCACCACCGCCATCGCCGCCGGCAGCGCGACCGCCTCGCCCGCGCCCTGGAGCAGCCGGGCCGCCACGAGCCAGGCGAACGACGGCGCCAGCCCCGCCAGCAGCGACGCGAGGCCGAAGAGCGCGGTGCCGGACAGCAGGACGCGGCGACGGCCCAGGACGTCGCCCAGCCGGCCGCCGAGCATGAGCAGCCCGCCGCCGGTGATCGTGTATCCGACGACCACCCAGGTCAGTTGGCGGTCGTCGGCCGCGAAGTCCGCGCCGATCGACGGCAGGGCGATGGTGACCACGGTCACGTCGACCGCGATGAGGAGCTGCAGCGTGGCCATGCAGCACAGCACCAGCCATGCGCGCGCCGGGGACGCGGAGTCCGCGCGCGCGGAAAGAATGCCTGAGAACACCTGGAAGCTCCGTTGCTCGGAAGACGAGTTCCGGGCAGCACAAAGAGGCCGCTCCGGTCGATCGATCACGAAGCGACGGAACTGTACGAGTTTGTCCACGGGGGCCCGCATATAGACGCGAATACGCGTCTATATGCGGCGTAAAAGTGACGTACGTCCCGCCGCTAGCGGGACGTCCTCGTCACACCGGCGCAGCCGGCTCCAGAAGCACCTGACATGGGTCCTACCGTATCCCAGCCGCCCGTCAGTGGCCCAGGTCCCTGCCCGCCATGCGCTCCAGCCTGGCGATACGTTCCGCCATCGGCGGGTGCGTCGAGAACAGCCGCGACATGTTGCCCGACCCCCGCCGGAACGGGTTCGCGATCATCATGTGGCTCGCCGTCTCGATCCGCGGCTCCGGCGGCAGCGGGAGCTGCTTCGTGCCCGCTTCGAGCTTCCGCAGGGCGCTCGCCAGGGCCAGCGGGTCGCCGGTGAGCTGGGAGCCCGTCTGGTCGGCCTCGTACTCGCGGGAGCGGCTGACGGCGAGCCTGATGATGCTCGCCGCCACCGGACCCAGGAAGAGCACCAGGAGCATGCCGAACGGGCCGGGGCCGTTGCCGTTGCGGTCGCCGCTCGGGATCAGCCAGGCGAAGTTCACGAGGAACATCACCACCGACGCGAGCGCGCCCGCGATCGACGAGATGAGGATGTCCCGGTTGTAGACGTGCATCAGCTCGTGCCCCAGGACCCCCCGCAGCTCGCGCTCGTCGAGGATCTGCAGGATGCCCTCGGTGACGCAGACCGCCGCGTTGCGCGGGTCGCGGCCGGTGGCGAAGGCGTTCGGGGCCTGGGTGGGCGAGATGTAGAGCCGGGGCATCGGCTGGCGGGCCTCGTTGGAGAGCTCGCGCACGATGCGGTACAGGTTCGGCGCCTCGATCTCGCTGACCGGGCGGGCGCGCATCGCGCGCAGGGCCAGCTTGTCGCTGTTCCAGTACGCGTACGCGTTGGTGCCGATGGCCACGACGAGCGCGATGATCAAGCCCGTACGGCCGAAGATGCTGCCGATGAGCAAGATCAGCGCTGACATGCCGCCCAGGAGCGCGGCTGTCTTCAGCCCGTTGTTCGACCGGTGCACGGTGTGCCCTCCAAAGCCTGCCGCCGCAAGTGTCGGCCGTCTCCTTCCAGTGGACCCCTCCCACGCACTGAACGCCCGGGTCACCGGGTAAGTTCCCTGGTCAGCGCAGATTCCCCCGGGCGCCGCACGGGTGAGGCGGCGTTACAGCAGGGCTTCGCCCGCAAAGCGGAGTACGAGCTGCGGTGCGCCCGAGAGCGCGACGCCGAGCGCCGCCGTCAGACCGATGGCGCCGCGCAGCGGGGCGGTCAGGGTGGTACGGACCGGGGCGGTACCGCCGTCCGGAGCCGCGGGCGCCGGGCGGAACAGCAGCGCCGTCCACTGGAGGTAGTAGTACAACCCCACGACCACGTTCGCCGCCATGACCACCGCCAGCCACCCCAGCCCCGCGTCCACCGCGGCGCCCAGGACGGTCACCTTCGCGAAGAGGCCGATGATCCCCGGCGGCAGACCGGCGAGGTTGATCAGGAAGAATGCCAGCGCCAGCGCGACCGGCAGTCGCGTCGCCGCCAGGCCCCGGTAGTCGGTGATCCGGCCGCCCCGGCCGCCCTTCGCGGCCACCGCGGCGACCACCGCGAAGGCGCCGAGGTTCACCACCCCGTACATCAGGGCGTACGAGAGCGTGGCGCCCACCGCGCGCTCCGGCTCGTCGGCATAGGCCGCGGCGGCGATCGGGACCAGCAGATAGCCCGCCTGCGCCACCGACGACCAGGCCAGCAGCCGGACCGCGCTGTGCGGGGCGTCGACGCGCTGGCGCAGGGCGGCGACGTTGCCCGCGGTCATCGTCAGCGCCGCCAGGACCGCGATCGCCGGGCCCCACACCTCGTCGTACGCCGGAAAGGCCAGCACGGTGACGAGGATCAGCCCGCTGAAGCCCACCGCCTTGCCGACGACGGACAGATACGCGGCGACCGGGATCGGCGCGCCCACGTACGTGTCGGGCACCCAGAAGTGGAACGGCACCGCCGCCGTCTTGAAGGCGAACCCGACCAGCGTCAGCACCACCCCCGCCGCCGCCAGCGTCTCCAGTCGCTCCGGCGCCGTCGCGAGCCCGTCGGCCAGCCGCGCCAGGTGCAGGCTGCCCCCGGCGGCGTAGACGAAGCTGATGCCGAGGAGCATGACGGCGGTCGCGGTGACGGAGGAGAGGAAGAACTTCAGCGCCGCCTCGGACGACAGCCGGTCCCCGCGGCGCAGGCCGACCAGCGCGAACGCCGGCAGCGAGGCGACCTCCAGGGCGATCACGAGCGTGGCGAGGTCGCGCGCGGCGGGCAGCAGCGCCGCGCCCGCGGCCGAGGCCAGCAGCAGGAACCAGAACTCCCCCGCGGGCAGCTTCGTCGCCCGCACGTCGTGCACGGACAGCAGCGCGGCGAGCAGCGCGCCCGCGAGCACCAGGAGCTGCACGACGAGCGCGAAGCGGTCGGCGGTGTAGCTGCAGACGTTCGGATCGTCGGTGAGACAGAAGGTGCTGCGGTCGCCGTCGAGGAGCGGCAGGAGCGCGAGCAGGGAGACCGCGAGCGCGGCGACCGCGCCCCAGCCGAGGAGGTGCTTGGCACGCTCGGGTACGAAGAGGTCGGCGACCAGCAGCGCGACGGCGGCCACGGCGACGATCGTGGGCGGCGCGACGGCGAGCCAGTCGACGGACTGCACGACGGACCCGGCGAGGACCGTGTCCGCGGTCCCGCCTGCCGGGAGTGCGCCGGACGGGCCTGCGGCGGCGTGTGCGTACGTCATCAGCTTCCTCCCGCGAGGAGCTTCTGCACGGCCGGGTCGGTCAGGCCGAGGAGGGCGGCGGGCCAGAGGCCGGCGAGGACGGTGAGCGTGACGAGCGGGCTCCAGGCGGCGATCTCGTACCGGCGTACGTCCCCGAAGGCCGGCCGCTCCCCCGGCGTCCTGTCGCCCATGCAGACGCGGCGGACGACGACCAGGAGGTACGCGGCGGTGAGCAGGGTGCCGAAGCCCGCGACGGCCATGAAGACCAGGTACGCCGGCCGCGGGAGCCCGGCGGCCGGGTCGTACGCGGCGAACATCGCCAGCATCTCGCCCCAGAACCCCGCGAGCCCCGGCAGCCCCAGCGACGCGACGGCGCCGAAGACGAGCAGCGCGCCCAGCCGCGGGGCGCTGCCGTAGAGGGCGGCGCCGGTACGGCCGGCGAGGGCGTCGAGGTCGGTGGTGCCGGTGCGTTCCTTGAGGGCGCCGACGAGGAAGAAGAGGAGGCCGGTGATGAGGCCGTGGGCGATGTTCGCGAAGAGCGCGCCGTTGACGCCGGTGGGGGTCAGCGTGGAGATGCCGAGGAGCACGAAGCCCATGTGGCCCACGGAGGAGTACGCGATGAGCCGCTTGAGGTCGCCGCGGGCCCCGGTCCTGGCGAGGGCGAGGCAGGCGAGGGAGCCGTAGAGGATGCCGGTGACGCCGAAGGCGGCGAGGTAGGGCGCGTACGTCTCCATGCCGTCGGGGGCGATGGGCAGCAGGACGCGCACGAACCCGTACGTGCCCATCTTCAGCAGCACGCCGGCGAGGAGCACGGAGCCGACGGTGGGGGCGGCGGTGTGGGCGTCGGGGAGCCAACTGTGCAGCGGCCACATCGGGGTCTTCACAGCCAGGCCGGCGCCGATGGCCAGGACCGCGATGAGCTGCGTGGTGTGGGTGAGCTCGGCGCCGTTGTCAGTGGCGAGTGCCACCATGTCGAAAGTGCCGCCCTGGAACCCGACGAGGAGGAGGCCGAGGAGCATCACGACCGAGCCGAGCAGCGTGTAGAGGATGAACTTCCAGGCGGCGGCGGTCCGTCCGGCGCCGCCCCAGCGGGCGATGAGGAAGTACATCGGGATGAGCACCATCTCGAACGCCAGGAAGAAGAGCAGCAGGTTGAGGACGGCGAAGGTGGCGAGCATGCCGCCTTCGAGGACGAGCAGCAGCGCGACGAACGCCCGGGGTGACGGCCCGGCGGGCATGACGAAGTAGCCGTAGACCGCGCAGAGGAAGGTGAGCAGCGCGGTGAGGACGAGGAGGGGGAGCGAGACGCCGTCGACGCCGAGGTGCAGCCGGATCCCGAGGGCGGGGATCCAACTGACGTCGGAGTCGGCCTGCATGGTGCCGGCGTCGTCGTAGTCGAAGCCGGCGGCCAGGACGACGGACAGGACGAACACGGCGCCGGTGACGGTGACGCCGTGGCGCAGCACGGCCTGGTCGGGGCTCTTGCCCTTCAGGCCGGGCGGTGCGGGGAACAGGGCGGCCAGGGCGCCGAGAAGGGGGAGGACGACGATGGCGGCGAGGACTAGCTGCATCGCGGTGTGGCTCATACGCGGGTGACCTCCGCGGCTTCGGAGGACGGCCGGGGCGTGGGGCGGCTACGGCGGGCCGGGCGGCTGCCCGGGCCGCGAACGGGCGTACCGCGGGCGGGCGTCGGGGCTGCCGGGCGGCGCGCGGCGGGACGAGTGCCGGGGCGGTACGGGGCCGGACGGGTGCCGGCGCGGTGCTCGGGCGGGCTGGTGCCGGGCCGGTGCCCGGGGGTGCCGGTGTCCATGCGGCGTCAGCCTCCCGTGACCGACGTGGTGGCGACGACGACCGCGACGGCCAGGACGAGTGCGCCGCCGAGCAGCGCGCTGAGGTAGCTCTGCACGTTGCCGGTCTGCGCGCGGCGGACCGCGGCGCCGAGCAGCCGGGGCGCGGTGCCCGCGCCGCGTACGTACGTCTCGACGACCTCCCGGTCCAGGAAGCGGACCAGCCGGGCCGCGGCCTGTACCGGGCGGACGAAGAGCGCGGCGTACAGGGCGTCGACGTGGAAGCCGCGGGCGGCGTGCCGGTAGAGGGCGGGGCCGAGCAGTATGCGGCCGGGGTCCGTGGAGGTGCCGTCGGGGGCGGCGCCGGACGCGGCGCTGCCCTCGTCCGACGGGCTGCCGTACACCGCCTCGTGCGTGGCCTCCGCCTCCACCTCGGTGAGGGCCGGCTCGGCGTCGGGGTGGGCGGCGACGGCGCCGGCGGGGATGCGGGCGGCGAGCCCGGCGGTCTGCTTCCACGCCGCGTACGTCGCCATCATGCCGACGAGCGCCAGCCCCGTACCGAGGACGGCGGTGGCGAGCGTCGGCGTGAGGGAGTGGTCGCCGAGCCAGTCCGGCAGCGTCCAGACGCTCAGCCCGAACGCGAGGGTGGGCAGGAACAGCAGCCACAGCACGGCGTTCATCACGACCGGCTGGCGGCCGTGGTCGGGGGCGGTTTCGCCGCGGCCGTGGAAGGCGAGCAGCCACAGCCGGGCGGCGTACGCGGCGGTGAGCAGCGCGGCGGCGAGCCCGGCGACCAGCACGGTCCAGGCAGCGGCGGCGGGGATGCCCTCCGCGTCGCCCGTCGCGGCGTGCTCCGCGGCACCGAGGACGGCTTCCTTGGAGAAGAAGCCGGCGAAGGGCGGGATGGCGGCGAGGGCGAGGAGGGCGGCGGTCATGGTCCAGTAGGCGTCCGGTACGCGGTGGCGCAGGCCGCCCATCCGGGCCATCGCTGCCAGCGAGTTGGTGCCGGCGGCGTGGATGACGACGCCGGCGGCGAGGAAGAGCAGCGCCTTGAAGGCGCCGTGCGAGAGGAGGTGGAAGACGGCGGCGTCCCGGGAGCCCGCGGCCAGCGCGCCGGTCATGTAGCCGAGTTGCCCGACGGTCGAGTACGCGAGCACGCGTTTGATGTCGTCCTGCGCGAGCGCGGCGAGCGCCGAGCCGACCATCGTGACCGCGGCCATGACCGCCAGCACCACCAGCGCGGCGGCCGAGGCGGCGAAGACGGGCAGCAGCCGGGCGACGACGTACACGCCGGCCGCGACCATCGTCGCCGCGTGGATCAGCGCGGAGACGGGCGTGGGCCCCGCCATCGCGTCGGGCAGCCAGGTGTGCAGCGGGAACTGCGCGGACTTGCCCGCGACCCCGGCGAGCAGCAGCAGCGCGATGAGCGTGGGGTGTGCGAGACCGTCACCGGAGCCGGCGGCGTTCAGGATGCCGCTGATCCGGAACGTACCGGCCTCGGACGCGAGCGCGAAGATGCCGATGAGGAAGGGGACGTCGCCCAGCTTGGTGACCAGGAACGCCTTGAGCGAGGCGGCGCGCGCGACCTCCGTGTCCCAGTAGTGGCCGACGAGGAAGTACGAGCAGATGCCCATGATCTCCCAGCCGACCAGCAGCACCATCAGGTCGCCGGAGTAGACGACGAGGAACATCGCGGCGGTGAAGAGGGAGACGAGGGCGGCGTACGAGGGGTAGCGCGGGTCGTCGCGCAGATAGCCGGTGGAGTAGATCTGCACGCACGAGGCGACGACGCCGACGAGCACGGCGACGAGCACCGCCATGCCGTCGAGGTGCAGCGCCAGGTCGATCGGTACGGAGCCGGTCGGGGTCAGCTCGGTGGCGGCGGTCACCGGCTCGTCGCCGCCCTGGCGCGCCGCGACGAGGGCGGCGAGCACGGCGGCGGTCACGGTCGGCAGCACGGCCAGCGGCTGCACCAAGCCCGGGGAGCGGCGGCCGAGGAGCAGGCCGGCGACGGCGCCGAGGAAGGGCAGCAGGGGGACGAGTGCGGCGAGGGTGGTGGTGGTCACGCGGTGGCCTCGGCCTTCTTCGACGCGGCCCCGGACTCGCCGCCGGCGGGGGCGCCTTGTGCGGTGTCTCCCGCCGAGTCCTTCGTGGCGTCGCCGGTGCCACCCCCGCCCGCGTCCGTGTCGGCGAGATCGCGCAGGCGGTCGACGGCGGAGGTGCCCCGGTTGCGGTACACCATCAGCACGATGGCCAGCCCGATGCCGATCTCGGCCGCGGCCACCGCGATGATGAACAGCGTGAACGACTGCCCGGCGCGCAGGGTGTCGCGCAGCCAGACGTCGAAGGCGACGAGGTTGAGGTTGACGGCGTTGAGCATCAGCTCGACGGACATCAGCACCAGGATGGCGTTGCGCCGCGCCAGCACGCCGTAGAGGCCGACGCAGAACAGCAGCACCGCCAGCACCGCCGGATACGCGAGATGCATCAGCCCTCCCCGCCGTCGTCGGCGGCCCCGGCGCCCTCGGTTGCCTCGGTTGCCTCGGTGCTCTCGGCGGCGTCCTCGTCCGCGGACCCGCCGTCCTTGCGGGACAGCACGATCGCCCCCACAAGCGCCGCCAGCAGCAGCACCGACAGCGCCTCGAACGGCAGCACCCAGTGCCGGAAGACACTGGCCCCCAGCAGGTCGGTGGTGCCCTCGGGCTCGTCCAGGCCGATCCACTGCGTACGGAACGCGTCCACCACCAGCGTCACCAGCAGCACCGCCGCCGCCCCCGCCACGCCCAGCGCCACCCACCGGTTGCCCGAGTCGGCGTCCGGCGAGCGGCCTATGGGCGCGCGGGTCAGCATCAGCCCGAAGAGCAGCAGCACGACCACGGAGCCGACGTAGATCAGCACCTGCACCCAGGCGACGAACTCGGCCGTCAGCAGCAGGTACTCGACCGCCAGCCCGCCGAGCGCGACCACCAGCCACAGCGCGGCGTGCACCAACTGCCGGGTGGTCACGGTGATCACGGCGGCGCCGAGGGTCACCAGGCCGGTGAGGAGGAAGACGAGCTCGACGCCGGTGGGCGACAGGAAGCCGTGGGTCTCGGCGGCGAGGGTCATGCGTCGTCGCCCTCCCCGGCCGGGGGCTCCCCCGCGTCCCGTACCCGCGGGGCCGCTGTCTTCTCCGCGGCTGCTGCCGCCTCTGCTGCCCCCGCTTTGTCCGCCGCCTTACGCGCCGCGCCCAGTTCCTTCGGCTCCTCCCCCGCCGGGTCCGGCGCGGGCGGGATCGGCACCGTCCACATCCAGTCGCGCAGCCGGTCGCGCTCGTGGGTCAGCTCGTGGATGTCGGTCTCCGCGTACTCGAACTCCGGCGACCAGAAAAGCGCGTCGAACGGGCAGACTTCGATGCAGATCCCGCAGTACATGCACAGCGCGAAGTCGATCGCGAAACGGTCGAGCACGTTGCGGCTGCGCTCGCGCCCGCCGGGGGCGGCGGGCGGCACGGTCTCCTTGTGCGAGTCGATGTAGATGCACCAGTCCGGGCACTCGCGGGCGCAGAGCATGCAGACCGTGCAGTTCTCCTCGAACAGCGCGATGACGCCGCGGCTGCGCGGCGGCAGCGCGGGCAGGGTGTCCGGGTAGTGCGCGGTGTGCGAGCGCCGCGTCATCGTACGCAGCGTGACCGCGAGCCCCTTGGCGAGCCCCTTCACCGTCAGATCACCACCTTCACGATGCCGGTCAGCGCGATCTGCGCGAGGGCGAGCGGGATGAGGGTCGTCCAGGCGAAGCGCTGGATCTGGTCCTCGCGCAGCCTCGGGTACGTGACGCGCAGCCAGATCACGGCGAAGGCGAGGATCCCGGTCTTCAGCAGTGTCCAGAGCCAGCCGAGCCCGTCGGCGTACGGGCCGTGCCAGCCGCCGAGGAAGAGCACGGCGGTCAGCGCGCTGAGGACGACGATGCCGGCGTACTCGGCGAGCAGGAACAGTGCGAAGCGCAGCCCGGAGTACTCGGTGTACGCGCCGAAGATGATCTCCGAGTCGGCGACGGGGGCGTCGAACGGCGGGCGTTGCAGCTCGGCGAGCCCGGCGGTGAAGAACACGAAGCCGCCGACGAGCTGCCACGGCAGCCACCACCACTCGAACCCGTCGACGATCCCGACGAGCGAGACCGTCCCGGCGGCCATGGCGACGGAGGCGGCGGCGAGCAGCATGGGCAGCTCGTAGGCGAGAAGCTGCGCGGCGGTGCGCAGGCCGCCGAGGAGGGAGTACTTGTTGGCGGACGCCCAGCCGCCCATGAGGGACCCGAGGACACCGACGCCCATGACGGCCAGCACGAAGAAGATGCCGGCGTCCAGTGCCTCGCCCACGCCGCCGTCGGGGTGGAAGGGGATGGCGACGAGGACGACGAGGTAGGGCAGGAGGGCGACGGCGGGGGCGAGCTGGAAGACGCGGCGGTCGGCACCGGCGGGGACGACGTCTTCTTTCTGTACGAACTTGAGCCCGTCGGCGACGAGTTGCGCCCAGCCGTGGAAACCGCCGGCGTACATGGGGCCTACGCGGCCTTGCATGTGGGCCATGACTTTGTGCTCGGTCTGCCCGACGACGAGCGGAAAGAGCAGAAAGACGAGGAGCACGCCGAGGAGTGTGAGCAGGGTCGCGACCACGTCGTTCACGGGCGGTCACCACCTTCGCCGCCCTCGGGGGCGGAGGAGGCTTCGCCTGCGGCGGGCCTGGCGGGCGGGGTGTCTTCGGCTGCGGCGGACTCGGGCGCCTCGGGCCGGCCGGCGGCGGGGTCGGGCGACGGGTCGGGGTCGCCTGCGGTCAGCCCGGCGGAGGGGGTGCCGCCGGCGGCGGACTCGGGTGAGCCGGACCCGCCGGAGGCGGGCGGCGTGCCCGGGGCCGGTGCACCTGCGGTGGGCCCGGCGGATGGAGTGCCTTCGCCTGCGGCGGGCTTGGGGGGCGGGGTGGACTCGTCGTCGGGTTGGGGGCGTTGCCAGGGGGCATCGGGCGTACGGGTACGGGAGCGCGGCTCCCGGCCCGCTGCGGCGGGCCCGCCGCCGGCGGGCCGCTGCGAGGCCGACCCCTCACTCGCGGAACGCGCGCGCCGCGCACCGCGCGGCGGGTGCCCGGCACCGGCTTCGCCGGGTGCCGCCCCCGCGGGACCGGTCGTCGTGCCGTCGGCAGGCGCCGGTCCCCCGGCGTCCTCGCCGTCGTCCGTCCCACCCGGCCGGGACGCGGAATCCTCGTCAGCCGCCCGCTGCGACGCCGAGCCCCCGCCCGCCGAGCGTGTGCGCCGCGCGCCGCGTGGCGGGCGGGCGCCACCGGCTTCGCCGGGCGCCGCGCCCGCGGCCGCCGAGGTCTCCCCGGACTCGTCGCCCGCGGCGTCGCCCGTCGTGTCTTCGGCAGGCGGGCTACCGACAGCGTCCTCGCCGTCGTGCGTTTCGCCCGGAGCCTCCTCGGCCGCCCGCTGCGAGGCAGAACCTCCGCTCACCGAGCGCGTCCGCCGGGCGTCGCGGGCCGGGCGGTCGCTACCGGCTTCGGCGGACGTTGCGCGGGCGCGGCGGGTGGGGCGGGTGGGGGGTGGGGGCAGGGTGCCTTTCTGGGGGCCCCAGTCGTTGGGGTCCGGGACGCCCGGGGGCTGCATCTGGCGCCGCTTCGGGCCGCCCGCGTGGGACTCGCCCGGCTCCTTCGCGCCCGGCCACGCCTTCGCCACCCGCGCCGCCAGGACGAAGTCCTTCCGCAGCGGGTGGCCCTCGAACTCCTCCGGCAGCAGCAGCCGCACCAGGTGCGGGTGGCCGGGGAAGTCGACGCCGAACATCTCGTGCGTCTCCCGCTCGTGCCACGCCGCCCCCGCGTACACGCCCGTCGCCGTCGCCAGCGCCGGGGCCTCGTGCGGCACCGTCGTGCGGAGCAGCAGCCGGCGCGGCGGGGTGCCGACCGCGACGACGTGGGCGGCGACGCGGAAGCCCTCGGCCGGTTCGTCGACGGCGGTGAGCCAGTCGAAGAACGTGCAGCCCAGCTCGTCGCGCGCCGTCCGCAGCGCCACGGTCCAGGCGGCCGCCGGTACGTCCACCGTCAGGAGGCCGTACGCCTCCTTCGCCACCGCCTCCGGGCCGAACAGTTCCGTAGCCGGCCGTGGGAGCCAGCCCTCCCCCTGCTCCGTCATCCGGCGTCCTCCGGCGGCTTCACCAGCCCGCTCGTCAGCGCCCCCACCGGCGCCCCGGACGACGATTTCCCGTACCGCTCCGCCAGCGACTCCCGCGCGATCTTCTCCTGGAGCTTCAGGATCCCCTGCAGCAGCGCCTCCGGCCGCGGCGGGCAGCCGGGCACGTACACGTCCACCGGGATGATCTGGTCCACGCCCTTCGTCACCGCGTACGAGTCCCAGTACGGCCCGCCGCAGTTGGAGCACGCGCCGAAGGAGATCACGTACTTCGGCTCCGGCATCTGCTCGTACAGCCGCTTCACCGACGGCGCCATCTTGTCCGTCACCGTGCCGGACACCACCATCAGGTCCGCCTGCCGCGGGCCGGGGGCGAACGGGATGACGCCGAGGCGGATGAAGTCGTGCCGGGCCATCGACGCGGCGATGAACTCGATCGCGCAGCAGGCGAGGCCGAAGTTGAAGACCCACAGGCTGTAGCGGCGGCCCCAGTTGAGCACGACCTTCATCGGCTGGGGCGCCAGCCGCTGGAGCACGCCCACACTCTGCACGGGGGCGGGCGCGGCGGGGGCAGCGGCAGGGGGTGGGGTGGCGGCGGGGTTCACGTCCATTCCAGGACGCCCTTCTTCCAGGCGTACAGCAGGCCCACGGCGAGGAAGCCGAGGAAGATGAACATCTCCACGAGCGTCACCGCCCCGTACCCCGGCGCCGCGAAGACCGTCGCCCAGGGGAAGAGGAAGATGACGTCGACCGCGAAGATCACGTACAGGAAGGCGTACACGTAGTAGCGGACCTGCGTGTGCGCCCAGCCCTCCCCGACCGGGTCCACCCCGCACTCGTACGTCAGCAGCTTCTCCGGCGTCGGCACCGCGGGCCGCAGCAGCCGGGCGCCGCCGAAGGCGACGCCGACGAAGAGCAGGCCCAGCACGGCGACGAGGCCGACCACCCCGTAGCCGTCGAAGTACCCGGCGGCGAGGGCGTCGGCGGCGAGCATGTCCGGCACGTCCGCTCCGCTCCTGACTGCTGTGGCTGGCTGACCGTGCGCATTCGGTCAGGACATCGACCTTTACGGGCAAGGAGTGTAGGCCCTGCCCCGGGCGCTGTGGCCATCGTGTGCGCCAGTTCCTGCGAGCCGCCGACGGTACGGACCGCGCCCGCGCCCGCCACAGGCCGATGTAGAGGGCGAAGCGGAGACTCCTCCGTAAAGGGTGGGGTTAACCCCCGTACGTTCCGCGGTACACCCCCCATGGCGCCCCCGCGCCCCGGCGCGGCACCCTGGGAGGATGAGTCACAGCCGCCCGGGTGCGGAGCCGCCGGCCAAGCCGAGCGGCGACAAGCCGCTGCCCCCACCGCGCCCGCCGCTCAGCGGCACGACCTGGCTGGAGGTCGTGCACCTGCTCGTGAACCTCCCGATGGCGCTCTTCGGCTTCGTCTACGTCTCCTTCTGGCTGCTGCCCGGCGCCGCGCTGTCGATCACCGTCATCGGGCTGCCGATGCTGGCCGCCGGCCTCGCCGGCGCCCGCATGCTCGGCTCCTGGGAGCGCGCGCGGGCGCGGGCGCTGCTCGGCGTGTACGTCGAGGAGCCGACGCCGATCCGGCGCAGCACGTACGGCGGCTTCCTGCCGTGGCTGTGGGCGACGCTGAAGGACCCGGTGGGCTGGCGGACGACGCTGTACAGCATGATGCGGCTGCCGTGGGGGATCTTCACCTTCGCCCTCATGTGCGTCTCCCTGTTCGTGCTGTGGCCGCTGCTGCCCTGGCTGTCGCGCGGTCTGACCGAGGTCGACCGGGCGATGGTGCGCGGGCTGCTCGGTCCTTCCGACCCGCTGGAGCGGCGCATCAGGGAGCTGGAGGAGAACCGCGGCGTCGTGGTCGACACGGCCGCCGCGGACCTGCGGCGCATCGAGCGCGACCTGCACGACGGCGCACAGGCCCGGCTGGTGGCCCTGGCCATGGGTCTTGGCCTGGCGAAAGAGAAGCTGCTGGAGGACCCCGAGGCCGCCGCCGAGATGGTCGGCGAGGCGCACGGCGAGGTGAAGCTCGCCCTGGAGGAGCTGCGGGATCTGGCCCGCGGCATCCACCCGGCGATCCTCACCGACCGGGGCCTCGGCCCGGCGCTGTCGGCCGTCGCCGCCCGCTGCACGGTGCCCGTCTCGGTGACCGTCGACCTCAAGGACCGCCCCGCGCAGGCCATCGAGGGCATCGCGTACTACACGGTCTCCGAGCTGCTCCAGAACATCAGCAAGCACAGCGGCGCGAAGACCGCGAGCGCCGACGTGTGGCGGGCGGAGGGGCGCATCATGGTGCAGGTCACCGACGACGGGAAGGGCGGCGCCCGGCTGGACGGCGGCACGGGGCTGTCCGGGCTGACGGATCGGCTGGGCTCGGTGGACGGGCTGCTGGCCGTGGAGTCGCCGCAGGGCGGTCCCACGGTCGTCACCGCCGAACTCCCCTGGCGCAACCGCGAGTCCGAGGCGCAGGCGCGCGCGTAGCCCCCCGCCGGGGGTGGGGTTTTCCCCCGTACCGACAGACCGACCTGCTCCATGGCCCGCGCCGCCCCCGCCGGGGAGGCTGGAGGCACAAGCTCGACAGACCCGTCACCAGCGCTCCGGCAGAAGGACTTCCGACGATGGACAGCACCGCGTACGCACCCGAGGCCCGCCGCCCGCGGCTTCCCCTCGCCCTGCGCGCCCCCTTCGAGGCACGCACCTGGCGCGAGTTCCTCTACCACCTGCTCAGCCTGCCGGTGTCGATCGTGTTCTTCGTCTACACGATCACGATGCTGACCCTCGGCCTCGGCCTGCTGATCACGTTCCTGGGCATCCCGGTGCTCGCCGCGATGCTGGCCGGCTGCCGCGGCATGGGCTACTTCGAGCGGACCCGCGCCCGGATGCTGCTGGGCCTGGACGTCGAGGACCCGGAGCCGCTGCGCCGGCGGGCCACCGGGTTCATGGGCTGGGTCGGGTCGCTGTTCCGCAGCGGCGAGTCGTGGCGGACGATGCTCTACGGGCTGCTGCACATGTGCTGGGCGGTGTGCTCCTTCAGCATCTCGGTGGCCGTGATGTTCTGGAGCTGGTCCATGGTCACGTACCCGCTGTGGCAGTGGGTCTTCCCGGCGCACTGGGGCCAGGACGGGCTCCAGGTGTACGGGAACGCCGACGGCGACGGCTGGTACCTGGACTCGCCGCTGGAGCAGCTCTTCGCGGTCGGCGTCGGCGCGGTGTTCCTGCTGGCCTCGCCGTGGGTGGTGCGCAGCCTGTCGTACGTGGACCGGGCGATGGTCGTCGGGCTGCTGGGCCCGTCGAAGCTGGCGACCCGCGTGCATGAGCTGGAGACGGACCGCGGGGTCGTGGTGGACACGGCGGCGGCGGACCTGCGACGCATCGAGCGCGACCTGCACGACGGCGCACAGGCCCGGCTGGTGGCCCTGGCGATGGACCTCGGCCTGGCGAAGGAGAAGCTGCTGGAGGACCCCGAGGCCGCCGCCGAGATGGTCGACGAGGCGCACGGCGAGGTGAAGCTCGCGCTCCAGGAGCTGCGGGACCTGGCCCGCGGCATCCACCCGGCGATCCTCACCGACCGGGGCCTCGGCCCGGCGCTGTCGGCGGTCGCCGCCCGTTGCACGGTGCCCGTCTCGGTGACGGTGGACCTGCTGGAGCGGCCGGCGCAGTCGATCGAGGGCATCGCGTACTACACGACCTCCGAGCTGCTGCAGAACATCAGCAAGCACAGCGGCGCCAGCCGGGCCATGGTCGACCTGTGGCGCGCGGAAGGCCGGCTGATGATCCAGGTGACGGACGACGGCAACGGCGGCGCGCGGCTGGACGCGGGCTCGGGGCTCTCGGGGCTGACGGAGCGGCTGGGCTCGGTGGACGGGCTGCTGGTCGTCGACTCGCCGCCCGGCGGCCCGACGGTGGTCACGGCGGAGCTGCCCTGGCGGGCGTGAGCGGTTCTACGGGCACGCGGCCTGAGCGGTCGTACGGGGACGGGGCGGGCCCGCGGGCCGGCCCCGTCCCCGTACGCCTGCTGCCGCCCCGCACCCCCGGCCCCGGAAGTCCCGCGCGGTCCCACGCACCCCCGCGCGCCCGCGCCCGGCCCGCCGCCGGGGCCTCCCGCGCACCCCGCACCACCGCCGTTTTCCGCCCTTTACCTGCCGTTATCCCCCTCCGGCACCTCCCCCGCCGCGGAATCCTGGGATGCTGGAGGTCTACACATCTTCGTATGGGGGGCAGGCAACGGTGGAGGACAGCGTGCGGGTGGTCATCGCCGAGGATTCGGTGCTGCTCCGGGAGGGGCTCACCCGGCTGCTCACCGACCGGGGCCACGAGGTCGTCGCCGGTGTCGGCGACGGCGTGGCGCTGGTCAAGACGGTCGGGGACCTGGCCGCCGAAGGCAGCGCGCCGGACGTCGTCGTCGCCGACGTGCGGATGCCCCCGACCCACACCGACGAGGGGGTCCGCGCGGCCGTCCAACTGCGGCGCGAGCATCCGGACGTCGGCGTGCTGGTGCTCTCGCAGTACGTCGAGGAGCAGTACGCCACCGAGCTGATCGCCGGCTCCAGCCGCGGCGTCGGGTACCTGCTGAAGGACCGGGTCGCGGAGGTGCGCGAGTTCGTCGACGCCGTCGTGCGCGTCGCCGAGGGCGGCACGGCGCTCGACCCCGAGGTCGTCGCCCAGTTGCTCGGCCGCAGCCGCAAGCAGGACGTGCTGGCCGGGCTGACCCCGCGGGAGCGCGAGGTGCTGGGCCTGATGGCCGAGGGCCGGACGAACTCGGCGATCGCCGGGCAGCTCGTGGTGAGCGACGGCGCGGTGGAGAAGCACGTCAGCAACATCTTCATGAAGCTCGGCCTGGCGCCGAGTGAGGGAGATCACCGCCGGGTGCTCGCGGTCCTCACGTATCTCAACTCCTGACCGCGCCCCGCCCCGGCGCCGCGCCCCGGGCCCCGCTCCGGTGACAAGGGATTGTCACACCGGCGGATGGGGTCAAGAGGGGCATTAGATTGTGACAAAAAGGGATATAACCTGACGTCTCGCCACCGTCCAGTTTACGGACGGGCTCAGGAAGGCATGCCTAACCCGCGTACGATGTTCACTGGGTCAGGCGGTCGGAATCCCGTTCCCGAGCGGCCGCCGCGAGGGAGGTCCACGAAGGTGACCAGCGAGGTCAACAGCAAAGAGGTCAAGCGCCTGGACCGGGTGATCATCCGGTTCGCGGGTGACTCCGGAGACGGGATGCAACTGACCGGCGACCGCTTCACCTCGGAGACCGCGTCGTTCGGCAACGACCTGTCGACGCTCCCGAACTTCCCCGCCGAGATCCGCGCCCCCGCAGGCACGCTGCCGGGGGTTTCCAGCTTCCAGGTGCACTTCGCCGACCACGACATCCTCACCCCGGGTGACGCGCCCAACGTGCTGGTGGCGATGAACCCCGCCGCCCTGAAGGCGAACATCGGGGACGTCCCGCGCGGCGCCGAGGTGATCGTCAACACCGACGAGTTCAACAAGCGCGCGATGGCCAAGGTGGGCTACGAGGCGAGCCCCCTGGAGGACGGCTCCCTCGACGGGTACAGCGTGCACGAGGTGCCGCTGACCACGCTCACGGTCGAGGCGCTGAAGGAGTTCGGGCTGTCCCGCAAGGACGCGGGCCGCTCCAAGAACATGTTCGCCCTCGGCCTGCTGAGCTGGATGTACCACCGGCCCACCGAGGGCACGATCGGGTTCCTGCGGGCCAAGTTCGCCAAGAAGCCGGACATCGCCGAGGCCAACATCGCCGCCTTCCGGGCGGGGTGGAACTTCGGCGAGACGACCGAGGACTTCGCCGTCTCGTACGAGGTCGCCCCGGCCCAGTCCGCGTTCCCGGCCGGCACGTACCGCTCCATCTCGGGGAACCTGGCGCTCGCGTACGGGCTGATCGCGGCGGGGCAGCAGGCGGACCTGCCGCTCTTCCTCGGCTCGTACCCGATCACGCCGGCCTCCGACATCCTGCACGAGCTGAGCCGGCACAAGAACTTCGGCGTGCGCACCTTCCAGGCCGAGGACGAGATCGCCGGCATCGGCGCCGCGCTCGGCGCGGCCTTCGGCGGCGCGCTGGGCGTGACGACCACCTCGGGCCCCGGCGTCGCGCTGAAGGCCGAGACCGTGGGCCTGGCCGTGTCGCTTGAGCTGCCGCTGCTGATCCTGGACATCCAGCGCGGCGGCCCCTCGACCGGGCTGCCCACCAAGACCGAGCAGGCGGACCTGCTCCAGGCGATGTACGGGCGCAACGGCGAGGCGCCGGTGCCGATCGTCGCGCCGGCCACGCCGTCGGACTGCTTCACGGCGGCCCTGGACGCGGCCCGTATCGCGCTGACGTACCGCACGCCGGTGATGCTGCTCTCCGACGGCTACCTCGCCAACGGCTCCGAGCCCTGGCGGATCCCGGAGGTCGACGACCTGCCGGACCTGCGGGTGCAGTTCGCCAGCAAGACGAACCACACCATGGCCGACGGCACCGAGGTCTTCTGGCCGTACAAGCGCGACCCGCAGACCCTCGCCCGCCCGTGGGCGATCCCCGGCACGCCGGGCCTGGAGCACCGCATCGGCGGCATCGAGAAGGAGGACGGCTCGGGCAACATCTCGTACTCGCCGTCCAACCACGACCTGATGGTGCGCACCCGCCAGGCGAAGGTCGACGGCATCGAGGTGCCCGACATCGAGGTCGACGACCCGGAAGGACCCTCGGGAGAACGAGCGCGCACGCTGGTGCTGGGCTGGGGCTCGACGTACGGGCCCATCACCGCGGCCGTACGCCGCGTGCGCCGCGCCGGCGACCACATCGCGCAGGCCCATCTGCGCTACCTCAACCCGTTCCCGGGCAACCTCGGCGAGGTGCTGGCCGCGTACGACAAGGTCGTCGTCCCCGAGATGAACCTCGGCCAGCTCGCGACCCTGGTCCGCGCCAAGTACCTCGTGGACGCCTTCTCCTACAACCAGGTCAACGGCATGCCGTTCAAGGCCGAGCAGCTCGCCACCGCTCTCAAGGAGGCCATCGACAATGGCTGAGACGACCGCCGAGGGACCGGCGATCGACACCCTTTCGCTGATCCCCAAGGCCGAAGCCAAGCAGTCCATGAAGGACTTCAAGACGGACCAGGAAGTGCGCTGGTGCCCCGGCTGCGGCGACTACGCCGTGCTCGCCGCCGTCCAGGGGTTCATGCCGGAGCTGGGGCTGGCCAAGGAGAACATCGTCTTCGTCTCCGGCATCGGCTGCTCGTCCCGCTTCCCGTACTACATGAACACGTACGGGATGCACTCCATCCACGGCCGCGCCCCGGCCATCGCCACCGGCCTGTCCAGCACCCGGCGCGACCTGTCCGTCTGGGTCGTCACCGGCGACGGCGACGCGCTGTCCATCGGCGGCAACCACCTGATCCACGCGCTCCGCCGCAACGTCAACCTCAAGATCCTGCTCTTCAACAACCGGATCTACGGGCTGACCAAGGGGCAGTACTCGCCGACCTCCGAGGTCGGCAAGGTCACCAAGTCCACCCCGATGGGCTCGCTGGACGCGCCGTTCAACCCGGTCTCGCTGGCGCTCGGCGCGGAGGCGTCGTTCGTCGCCCGCACGGTCGACTCGGACCGCAAGCACCTCACCGAGACGCTGCGCGCGGCGGCCGCCCACCCGGGCACGGCGCTGATCGAGATCTACCAGAACTGCAACATCTTCAACGACAACGCCTTCGAGGTGCTGAAGGACCGCCAGCAGGCGCAGGAGGCGGTGATCCGGCTGCAGCACGGGCAGCCGATCCGCTTCGGCGCCGACGACCACAAGGGCGTCGTGCGGAACCCGGCCACGGGCGACCTGGAGATCGTGGAGGTGACGCCGGAGAACGAGGCGGACATCCTCGTCCACGACGCCCACGCCGCCACCCCGACGACGGCGTTCGCGCTCTCCCGGCTGGCCGACCCGAACACGCTGCACCACACGCCGATCGGCATCCTCCGGGACGTGAACCGGCAGGTGTACGACACGGAGATGGCGGAGCAGCTCGACGAGGCGGTGCAGCAGAAGGGCAAGGGCGACCTCGCCGGGCTGCTCGCGGGCGGCGACACGTGGACGGTGCTCGGCTGAGCCGGCTGCCGGCCGCGGGCTGACGGTCCAACGACCGCCGGTCCCGCGCAGATACGACCCGGGCCCGGGCCTGAGCAGATCAGGCCCGGGCTTCGTCGTACCCCTCCCGCGCCGCGGTCACCGCGGGCACGCTGTCGTTCGCCCAGATCGCCAGCGGCCGTACCCGCAGGGCCGCCTGCTCGCCGAGCGGGGTCAGCGAGTACTCCACGTGCGGCGGGATGACGGGCTTCGCCTCGCGCAGCACGAGGCCGTCGCGCTCCAGCGTCTGCAGGGTCTGGGCGAGCATCTTCTCGCTCACCCCGCCGATCCGCCGCCGCAGCGCGCTGAACCGCATCGTGCCCTCCAGCAGCGCGAGCAGCACCAGCACGCCCCAGCGGCTGACGACGTGCTCCATGATGTTCCGGGCGGGGCAGTCGGCCGTGATCATGTCCGGAAAATCCCGCAGCCGGGGCGCTGCCTCTCCCTCTGCCTGCATGCTTACCTCCACAGCAGTACCTTACGTGAAAGTGGGTACTTTATCTTCGTAAGTATGCCGCCTACGGTGGCTGACATGAAGATCACCGTCACCGGAGCCACCGGGCACCTCGGCCGCCACGTCATCGCCGCACTGCTGGAGCAGGTGCCCGCGGAGCGGGTGGCCGCCGTCGTACGCAGCAGGGAGAAGGCCGCGGACCTCGCCGCGCGCGGGGTGGAGGTGCGGGTCGCCGACTACGACGAGCCGGCCACGCTGGCGGACGCCTTCCGCGCGGGCGAGCGGGTGCTGTTCGTCTCGGGCAACGCGGTCGGGCGGCGGGTGCCGCAGCACCGGGCCGTGGTCGACGCCGCCGCGGCGGCGCGGGTGGGGCTGCTCGCGTACACCGGCATCCTGGGCGGGCCGAAGGCGGACTTCCTGCTGGCGGACGAGCACAAGGCGACCGAACAGCTCGTCCTCGACTCCGGCGTGCCGTACGCCTTCCTGCGCAACGGCTGGTACCACGAGGTCCACACCGACCAGCTCGCCGCCGTCCTCGGCCACGGCGCCGTCCTCGGCAGCGCGGGCGCCGGCCGGATCGCCGCCGCCTCCCGCGCCGACTACGCCGCCGCGGCCGCCGCGGTGCTGACCGGCGAGGGGCACGAGGGCCGGGCGTACGAGCTGAGCGGCGACACGGCGTGGAGCCTGCCGGAGTACGCGGCGGAGGTCGCCCGGCAGTCCGGCGCCCAGGTCGGCTACCGCGACCTGCCGCCCGCCGAGCACCGCCGGGTCCTGCTCGGCGCCGGGCTGCCGGAGGCGATGGCCGACGTGCTCGTCGACGTCGACGCGGCGGTCTCCCGCGGGCTGCTGGCCGGCACGTCCGGCGAGCTGTCCCGGCTCATCGGCCGGCCGACGACGCCGCTGGCGGAAGCGGTCGCGGCGGGTCTCGCCGCGGCGCCCGCGGAGGGCCCGGCGACGCGGCAGCCGTAAGGACCCAAATGCTGATACGGATATGACAACGGGCTCTCGCGCCCGCTACCGTCGGCACGGCGCACGCCGTGCGGGCAGCGGAACGGGAGGGCGGCCGTGGGGTCATCAGGTGAAGCACCGGCGCGTGCGGCGAGCGAGGCCCGGCTCGGGCTCCTCTACGGCTTCGCCGCGTACGGGAGTTGGGGCGTCATCCCGCTCTTCTGGCCCCTGCTGGAACCCGCGAGCCCCGCGGAGATCCTGGCCAACCGGATGGTGTGGTCGCTGGTCGCCTGCATCCTGCTCCTGCTGGTGCTGCGCCGCTGGTCCTGGATCCGGCCGCTGCTGCGCGAACCGCGGCGGCTGGCGCTGGTCGCGGGGGCGGCGGCGACGATCACCGTCAACTGGTTCGTCTACATCTGGGCCGTCAACTCGGGCCACGTCGTCGAGGCGGCCCTCGGCTACTTCATCAACCCCCTCGTGAGCATCGCCTTCGGCGTGCTGCTGCTGCGGGAGCGGCTGCGCGGGCTGCAGTGGATCGCGGTCGGGGTGGGGGTGGCGGCGGTGGTCGTGCTGACGGTGGGCTACGGGCGGCTGCCGTGGATCGCGCTGGTGCTGGCCTTCTCGTTCGGGACGTACGGGCTGATCAAGAAGCGGATCGGGCTGGAGGGCATCGAGTCCTTCGCGGCCGAGACGGCGGTGCAGTTCCTGCCGGCGCTGGTGTTCATGGTGGTCCTGGGCGCCCGCGGCGACTCGACCTTCCACACGGAGGGCGTCGGCCACGCGCTGCTGCTCGCGAGCTGCGGTGTGATCACGGCGTTCCCCCTGATCTGCTTCGGCGCGGCGGCGGTCCGGCTGCCGCTGTCGACGATCGGCCTGATGCAGTACCTGGCGCCGACGCTGCAGTTCGTGCTGGGAGTCCTGTACTTCGGCGAGTCGATGCCGGCGGAGCGCTGGGCGGGCTTCCTGCTGATCTGGCTGGCGCTTGCCCTGCTCACGTACGACGCGCTGCGCACGGCGCGCCGCGGCCGGCTGGAACTGCGCCGGGCGGAGGCGAGGGCGGCTGCCGCCGGGGAGCCGGGCGGCGGGGCGAAGGCGGCCGCGACCGGCGTGCCGGAGGCGGCGAACCCGGGCCGGCCCGCCTGAGGCACCGGCTCGCGGGCGGCGGGCGTAACGGCGGCGGGGCGCCGGGCGGAAGGGCGCACGTAGGGTGCGGGGATGGGGCGTGAGCGGGTGGACAAGCCGGAGTTGCGGGCGCAGGTGGTGATCGCGGGGGTCATGGGTGCCCTCGCGGGGGCCGCGCTCACCGGGGGGCGGGGAGTCCGTACGGCGGTCACCGGGGCCGCTGCCGGGGCGGTCGGCCTCGGGGTGGCCGAGGCGGTCGCCCGGGTACGGCAGCGGCCGGGCGGGATCCCGGCGCTGTGGCAGCGCATCGCCGCGAGCGGCGCCCTGGCGGCCGGCGCGGGCTGGGCGGGCGCCCGGCCGACGGGCGCGGGTCCGGTGGCGGTGGGCACAGTGGCGGGTGCGGCGGCGGGCGCGCTGGGCATACGGCCGCACAAGGTCGCCCTGGGCCCGGTGGTGGGCGCGGCGGCCCTCGGCGTGCACGGCTTCGCCGAGCGGCTCGACGTCCATGCCGGCGGCGACGGCCGGCTCCGCGCCGAACACGCCTTCTCCGTCTTCGGCATCCCGTTCCTCGTCCTGCACTACCGAAGGGAACGCAAGGCATGACGCCCGACGACTGGACCCCCGTCACCACCGGCGAGTCCGGTGCCGCCGTCTTCCGCAGCGCGGACGGCACCCGCTACGCCAAGCACGTACCCGCGACGGATCCCGCCGGCGCCGCCGCACTCGCCGACGAGCGCGACCGCGTCGCCTGGCTGGCCGGCCAGGGCGTGCCGGGACCCCGCGTCCTCGACTGGCACTCCGACGGCACCGGCGCCCGCCTGGTCACCGCCGCCGTCCCCGGCGTCCCGGCCGACCGGTTGCCGCCCGAGGACCTGCGGGCCTGCTGGAGCCGGATCGCGGAGGCCGTACGCACCCTCCACGCGCTCCCCGCCGCCGGCTGCCCGTACCGCAGGGACCTGGACGACGTGATCGCCACCGCCCGCGATGTCGTCGCCCGCGGCGCCGTCCAGCCCGACTTCCTGCCAGAAGAGCAACAGCAGACCCCGCCCGCGGAGTTGCTGGCCCGCCTCGAACCCCAGCTTCCCCGGCGCCGGAAGCAGGCCGCCGACGACACCGTCGTCTGCCACGGCGACCTCACCCTGCCGAACATCGTCCTCGACCCCGGGACCCTGGACGTGTCGGGCTTCGTCGACCTCGGCCGCCTCGGACTCGCCGACCGCCACAGCGACCTGGCCCTGCTCCTGGCCAACTCCCGCGAAACCTGGCCTGACGAGGCCGGGGCCCGCGTCCAGGACACCGCCTTCGCCGAGCACTACGGCACGGTCCCCGACCCCGACCGCCTCCGCTTCTACCTCCACCTCGACCCCCTCACCTGGGGCTGAGGCGTCAGGCCGGCGCGCCCGCCCGGATCAGCCGGACGTGCGCCTCCTGGAGTCCCTCCGGGAGTGCGTCCGGGCTGAACCAGTCCGCCGCCAGGATCTCGAAGCCGTCGAGCTTCAGGGTGCCGCCCACGTGCAGCGCCTCGTACGCGATCTCCGTGCGCAGCCGGTAGCCGCTGGTCACCTGGACCAGCCGGCCGGGCACGACGTCGAGGCCGGTCTCCTCCCGGACCTCGCGCACGACGGTCTGCGGGAACTCCTCGCCCTTGACCGCGAAGCCGGTCGGCAGGCCCCAGGGCCGGGAGTCGGGCCACATGCGGTGCTTGAGCAGCAGCACCTGGCCCTGTTCGTTCCGCACCACACCCGTCACACCGATCATGAACTTGGCCTGGGTGAACCACAGGATCCGCCACTGCAGGGGACCGCGCAGGAGCTTCCAGGCCCGGGCGACGACACGCTTCATGTGCCGCATCTTGTCAGGAGTGGTCCGCTTCGCGCCGGGCTCTGAGGGTGCGGACCTTGTGGCGGTTGCCGCAGCGCTCCATGGAGCACCAGCGGCGGCGGCCCGGGCGGGAGGTGTCGGCGAAGAGGAGGTAGCAGCGCTCGCCCGCGCACTCGCGGATGCGGTACGCGTACGGGCCGGAGAAGAGGTCCACCGCGTCGCGGGCGACCGTCGCCAGGAGCCGGGCCGTCGTCGCAGGTCCCGGGGCCCAGGACGGGGTGCCGTCGGGGGTGAGGCGGGGGGCCAGCGGGGGTTCGGCCGCGGCGGCGTTGAGGACGGCGAGGTCCGCGGCGGGGAGGGGTTCGGCGTGGGCGCGGGCCTGGGTGAGGCGGAACAGGGCGTCGCGCAGGTGGCGTACGGCCGGTACGTCGTCGTCGGTGACCGCCAGTTCCGGCACCGGGCGCAGCCTGCTCGCCGCCGCCCACGCCGCGACGTCCGCGGGGGTGTGCAGCACCTCGTACCGCGCGAAGGGCCCCGGGCCGCCGGTCGTCAGCAACTCCAGGCTCAGCGCGCCCGGATCGAAGCGGAAGACCTGGCCGTCCGGGGGTCGCATCTCGACGCCCGGGGCGTGGGCGCTTGCCTCGTCCACCATGTAACCAGTATAACCGGTACATGGTTCCCACGCACTGGAAGCTCGTTATCGACGCCACCGACCCGCACGCCCAGGCCGACTTCTGGGCCGCCGCCCTCGGCTACGAGGTGGAGGACAACAGCCCGCTCATCGAGCAACTCCTCACCGCGGGCGCCGTCCCCGAGGACGTGCTCACCCGCCACCGCGACCGCCGCGCCTGGCGCACCGCCGCCGCCGTCCGGCACCCCGACGACCCGTACGACCCCACCTCCGGCACCGGGCTCGGCCGCCGGCTGCTCTTCAACCAGGTCCCCGAGCCCAAGCCCGCCCACAAGAACCGCCTGCACCTCGACCTCCACCCCGAGTCCGGGCGGCGCGAGGAGGAGACGACCCGGCTCGCGGAGCTGGGGGCCGCCGTCGTCCGGCACGTGAAGGAGCAGGGCGGCGAGTGGACCGTCATGACGGACCCGGAGGGGAACGAGTTCTGTGTGCACTGACATGGGCGCACGCGAAGGCCGCCGCGTGCCGGGGAGGCGCGCGGCGGCCCTTGCGGTGCGGTACTGCGGTCAGCCCGCGGCGGCCTCCAGGGCCTCCGGGGTGACGGCGCCGACGTAGACCTTGTCGTCCGTGATCAGCACGTTGACCAGCCGGCTCTCGAAGACCCGGCCCGCGTCCGTCTTGTCGGTGAAGAAGTCGAGGGCGGCCCCGACCCCGTCCTCGCTCAGCGTGCCGCCGGGCAGCGAGATCTCGGCGATCGAGCCCCAGCCCTCGCCGTGGACCTTCACGTCCTCCAGGCCGCCGGACTTGCCGCCCTTGGCCCAGTCCCCGCCGGCCCAGTCGCCGCCGAAGCCGCCGAAGCCCTTGCCGAAGTCACCGCCGTGGCCCTCGCCGAAGCCCTCGCCCGGGTCCTGCTCCGTCACCTCGGCGCCCGCGGGCGGCGCGAACAGGTCCGCGTCCGGCTTGTTGAAGTCGACCTTCGTGAAGCCGGCGTCCAGGACCGCCTTGCCGTCGTCCGCGGTCAGCGCCACCCGCAGCGGCACGCCGTTGTCGGCGTCCACCGCGATCGTGACGTCCCGGACCGTCGACTCGTCCTGCTTCGGCGTCAGCCGCAGCTCGTACGCGTCCTGCCCGGCCACCTGCGCCGTGCCGGCGACGTCCACGTCCGTGGTCTCGTCCGCGGCCTTCAGCAGCCGCTCCGCCAGCTCCTGCGGGGTGGCGTCCTTCAGGTCCTTCGGCAGACCCAGGTCATGCTCCCCGGCGTTTTTCTTCCCCGCGTCCTTCGGCAGCGTGGAGTGGGACACCTCGTCCGAGGCGCCGCCGAACGTCCACACGTCCTTGCCGTTGCGCACCACGGTCCGGTCGCCGTCCGAACCCTTGAGCGTGACCCGCTGCTTCTCCGGGCCGTCGGCCGCGACCTGCAGCTTGGTGTCGCCGGCGAGCAGCCGCGAGAGGTCCGCGCCTTCGCCACCGCCGCCGCCGAACGGTATGGAGGGCAGGCCCAGGTCGGTGCTGACCTGCACCGTGCCGTCGACCGACTCGACCTCCGACGCCAGTGCCTTGGCGATCAGTTCCTCGGCCGTCACGTCGTCCTTGCTCGGTCCTTCGTCCTGCGCGAGCGCGGGCACCAGGCCGATGGTGGCGGCGGCAAGCCCCGCGATACCCAGGGGCACCCCGTACCGCACCGCCTTTCTGCGCCGGGCCGCGGCGAGGTCCGCGGCGCGGTCCTCTGCCTCGTCGGCGGGTCGCTCCGGTGGGATCAGTGCCATGGGAAGTACCTCCGTCTCCGCGATGGTCCGCGGAAAGTCATTCGCTGCGTCACGGCTTCCCCTCCATCACAACAAACCGGACGGCCCGTGGCGTCAGCCCCTGGGTGCAGCTTCGATTACTCCTGTCGTATGACGGCATCCGCCCCGGGAGGGGGATCACCCTGACCTTTCTACGGGTCATCCGCCCCGGGACCGCGGCCGGAACCGCTACCCCGCCCGGTCCACCACCGCGTCGCACAGCCCCTCCAGGGCCGTCCGCGCGGGGCACGCGGGCAGCGCCGTCAGGATCGCCCGCGCCTCCGCCGCGTACCGCACGGTGTCCCGCCTGGCCTGCTCCACCGCGGGGTGGACCCGCAGCCTGGCCAGGGCCTCCGCGTGCCGCGAGTCGTCCGTCAGGTCGTCGGCGAGCAGCGCCGCCAGCTCCAGGTCCGCCGGCTCGCGGTGGCGCTGGGCGGCGGCGCGCAGGTGCAGCACCGGCAGCGTCGCGACGCCCTCGCGCAGGTCGGTGCCCGGGGTCTTCCCCGACTCGGTGCCGTCGCTGGTGATGTCGAGCAGGTCGTCCGCGAGCTGGAAGGCGATGCCGATGCGCTCGCCGTACTGCGTCAGCACCTCCACCACCGACTCGTCCGCGCCCGCCGTCAGCGCGCCGAAGCGGCCGGAGACGGCGATGAGCGAGCCGGTCTTGCCGGCGAGCACGTCCAGGTAGTGGTCGACCGGGTCGCGGCCCTCGGTCGGCCCCGCGGTCTCCAGGATCTGCCCGGTGACCAGCCGCTCGAACGCCTGGGCCTGGATACGGACCATCTCGGGGCCCAGGTCGGCGAGTAGCCGCGAGGCGCGCGCGAAGAGGAAATCGCCGGTGAGGACGGCGACGGAGTTGGCCCAGCGGCTGTTGGCGCTGGGGACGCCGCGGCGTACGGCGGCCTCGTCCATCACGTCGTCGTGGTAGAGCGTGGCCAGGTGCGTCAGCTCGACGACGACGCCGGAGGGCGCGACGCCCGGCGCGTGCGGATCGCCGAACTGCGCGGCGAGCATGACAAGCAGGGGGCGGAATCTCTTGCCGCCCGCGCGGACGAGATGCCGCGCGGCCTCGGTGATGAACGGCACATCGCTCTTCGTGGCCTCCAGGAGGCCCTCTTCGACGGCCGCGAGTCCGGCGTCGACATCGGCTTCCAAGGCTCGGTCCTGAACGCTGAGCCCCAAGGGCGCGACCACGGTCACGAGGGCTCCTCCTGTCTGCAGACGTTCACGTGGAACAGATTGTCGATGTGTCGTTAGCAACCACCATGCACCACGCTCGCAGCGTATCCGGTCACGCGACGATCACGTCGGGCGGCTTCCCCTAGGCCGACCTGGGGGTCGTAACCTGAGGTCCCCAGCCCGCCGACCACGATGAGGCAGGACCCCGCGATGTCCGAGCACAGCCCGCTCGACGTTCCTGAAGGCGATCCCTTCGGGCCGCACAACCTTCCGTACGGTGTCTTCTCCACGCCCGACGGCACGAACCCCCGAGTGGGCGTGCGCTACGGCGATTACGTCCTGGACACCGCCGCCGTCGCGGCGGCCCTCGGCTCCCCGCACACCGCGCTGCTCGCCGCCCGGACGCTGGCGCCGCTGATGGCCGCGGGCCGGCCGGTGTGGCAGGCCGTACGGGCCGGGGTGACCGGCTGGCTGACCGACCCGGCACACCGCGCCGCCGTCGGGCCGCACCTGCACGAGGTGGACCGCGTCGTGCTGCACATGCCCTTCGAGGTCGGCGACTACGTCGACTTCTACTCCAGCGAGCACCACGCCGCCAACGTCGGCCGCATCTTCCGCCCCGGCGAGGAGCCGCTGACGCCCAACTGGAAGCACCTGCCCATCGGCTACCACGGCAGGTCCGGCACGATCGTCCCCACCGGCACGCCCGTCGTACGCCCCGCCGGCCAGCGCAAACGCGCCGCCGACGACCCGGCCGTCGGCCCCGGGTTCGGACCCAGCATCCGCCTCGACATCGAAGCCGAAGTCGGCTTCGTCATCGGCGTACCGTCGCGGATGGGCACGCCCGTGCCCCGTACCGCCTTCCGCGACCACGTCTTCGGCGTCTGCCTGGTCAACGACTGGTCCGCGCGCGACGTCCAGCCGTGGGAGCAGCGCCCCCTCGGCCCGCACCAGGCCAAGTCCTTCGCCACGTCCATCGGCACCTGGATCACCCCCCTCGACGCCCTCGAAGCCGCCCGCGTCGCCCCGCCGGAGCGCACGCACCCGCTGCTGCCCTACCTCGACGACACCGGCCCCGACGACACCGGCAACGGCTACGACCTGCGGCTTGAGGTACGGATCAACGGCGAGACGGTCTCCCGCCCGCCGTTCGCCGCCATGTACTGGACCGCGGCGCAGCAGTTGGCCCACATGACCGTCAACGGCGCCTCCGTACGCACCGGCGACCTCTACGCCTCCGGCACCGTCAGCGGTCCCGAACCCGATCAGGTGGGCTCGCTGCTGGAGCTGACGAAGGGCAAGGGCCCGTGGCTGGAGGACGGGGACACCGTCGCCATCGACGGCTGGGCCCCGGGACCGAACGGCGTGCGGATCGCCCTCGGCGGCGTCCACGGCCAGGTCAAGCCGACCGGCTGGACCCCGCCGCAGCGCTAGAGCCGGCTGCGGGGTCCGGGGGCGCCGCCCCCGGACCCCGCAGCTCAGCGGACGAACACCCCCGCGTTCCCGGCCAGATCCAGGAAGTACTGCGGCGCCACGCCCAGTACCAGCGTCGCGGCCAGGCCGACGGCGATGGCGGTGACGGTGAAGGCGCTCGGCACGGTCACCGCGGGGCCCTCGGGACGCGGCTCGCTGAAGAACATCAGCACGATGACGCGGACGTAGAAGAACGCGGCGATGGCCGAGGCGATGACGCCGACGACGACCAGCGGCGTCGCGCCGCCGTCCGCCGCCGCCTTGAACACCGCGAACTTCCCGGCGAAGCCGCTGGTCAGCGGGATGCCCGCCATCGCCAGCAGGAACACCGCGAAGACCGCCGCGACCAGCGGCGAACGCCGGCCGAGACCCGCCCACTTGGACAGGTGCGTCGCCTCGCCGCCCGCGTCCCGCACCAGCGTGACGACGGCGAACGCGCCGAGCGTCACGAAGGCGTACGCGGCCAGGTAGAACAGCACCGAGGAGATGCCCTCCTCGTTGGCCGCGGTGACACCCGCGAGGATGAACCCCGCGTGCGCGATGGACGAGTACGCCAGCAGTCGCTTCACGTCGGTCTGGGTGATCGCGAGGATCGCGCCGATGACCATCGTGAGGATCGCGACGCCCCACATCACCGGCCGCCAGTCCCACTTCATCCCCGGCAGCACGACGTACAGCAGCCGCAGCAGCGCGCCGAACGCGGCGACCTTGGTGGCCGCGGCCATGAAGCCGGTGACGGGGGTGGGGGCGCCCTGGTAGACGTCCGGGGTCCACATGTGGAACGGCACGGCGCCGACCTTGAAGAGCAGGCCGAGCAGCACCATCGCGCCGCCGATGAGCAGCAGCGCGTCGTTGCCCATGGTGTCGGCGAGCGCCGGGGTCATCTTCTGCGGGTTGCCCGCGACGACGTCGGCGATCTCGGCGTAGCGCACGCTGCCCGCGTAGCCGTAGAGGAGCGCGACGCCGAAGAGCAGGAACGCCGACGAGAAGGCGCCCAGCAGGAAGTACTTCACCGCCGCCTCCTGCGACATCAGCCGCTTGCGGCGGGCGACGGCGCAGAGCAGGTACAGCGGCAGGGAGAAGACCTCCAGCGCGATGAAGAGCGTCAGCAGGTCGTTCGCGGCCGGGAAGATGAGCATGCCGCCGGTCGCGAAGAGCAGCAGCGGGAACACCTCGGTGGTGGTGAACCCCGCCTTGACCGCGGCCTGTTCCGCCTTGCCGCCGGGTACGGCGGCGGCCTCGGCGGCGAAGGAGTCGACCCGGTTGCCGTGCGCGACCGGGTCCAGCCGGCGCTCGGCGAAGGTGAACACCCCGAGCACGCCGACCAGCAGGATGACGCCCTGGAGGAACAGCGTCGGGCCGTCGATGGCCAGAGCGCCCATCGCGGCGGTCTGCGCCTCGTCCGTGCCCTTGCCGGTGGCGGCCAGGGCGACGACGGCGCCGAACGCGCCGGCCATCGCGAGGGTCGCGAGCCCGACCTGGACGGCGTACCGGTGCCGCCGGGGCAGGAACGCCTCGATGGCGATGCCCAGCACGGCCGCGCCGATGACGATCAGCGTGGGCGCCAGCAGGTCGTACTCGATGTGCGGTGCCTTGATCTTGTCGACACCGTCCTGCGCCATCCACAGGCTGTGGACACCCCTACTCATGCGTGGCCTCCACAGGGTTCACATCGGGCTCCGGGTCGGACTTCTGCACGTCGGACATGGTGTGCTCGACGGCCGGGTTGACAATCTCGGTGAGCGGCTTCGGGTACACGCCGAGGCCGATGAGCAGCGCGATCAGCGGCGCGACCACCAGCACCTCGCGCACCCGCAGGTCGGGCAGCTTCGCGACCTTCTCCGTGACCGGCCCCGTCATCGTCCGCTGGTACAGCACGAGGACGTAGATCGCGGCCAGCACGATGCCCACGGTGGCGATGATGCCGATCGCCGGGTAGCGGCTGAACGTGCCCACCAGCACCAGGAACTCGCTGACGAACGGCGCGAGCCCCGGCAGCGACAGCGTGGCCATGCCGCCGATCAGGAAGGTGCCGGCCAGCACCGGTGCCACCTTCTGCACGCCGCCGTAGTCGGCGATGAGCCGCGAGCCGCGGCGGGTGATGAGGAACCCGGCCACCAGCATCAGGACGGCGGTGGAGATGCCGTGGTTGACCATGTACAGCGTCGCCCCGGCCTGGCCCTGGCTGGTCATCACGAAGATGCCCAGCACGATGAAGCCGAAGTGGGAGATCGAGGCGTACGCGATCAGCCGCTTGATGTCCCGCTGCCCGATTGCGAGCAGCGCACCGTAGAGGATGCTCACCAGCGCGAGCACCAGCACCACCGGCGTCGCCCAGTCGCTCGCCTCGGGGAAGAGCCCGAGGCAGAAGCGGAGCATGGCGAACGTGCCGACCTTGTCGACCACCGCGGTGATGAGCACGGCGACCGGCGGGGTGGACTCGCCCATGGCGTTGGGCAGCCAGGTGTGCAGCGGCCACAGCGGCGCCTTCACCGCGAAGGCGAAGAAGAAGCCGAGGAAGAGCAGCCGCTCGGTGTTCGTCGAGATGTCCAGGTCGCCGTTGGCGCGCGCCTGGAGGATCTCCTGGAGCGAGAACGTGCCGGAACCGAGCTGGTCGTTGGTGACGACGAAGAGGCCGATGACCGCGGCCAGCATGATCAGGCCGCCGGCCAGGTTGTACAGCAGGAACTTCACGGCCGCGTACGAGCGCTGCCGCGCCGCCTCTTCCTCGCCGTGTTCGTGCGCCTTGTCCCCGAAGCCGCCGATGAGGAAGTACATCGGGATGAGCATGGCTTCGAAGAAGATGTAGAAGAGGAAGACGTCCGTGGCCAGGAAGCTGACGATCACCATCGCCTCGACGGCCAGGATCAGCGCGAAGAAGCCCTGGGTGGGGCGCCAGCGGGAACTCTTGGTCTCGACGGGGTCCGCGTCGTGCCAGCCCGCGAGGATGACGAACGGGATCAGCAGCGCGGTCAGCGCCACCAGCGCGACGGCGATGCCGTCGACACCCAGCTCGTATCTCACCCCGAAGTCGGCGATCCACGCCCGCGACTCGGTGAGCTGGAAGCGGTCGCCGTCCGGGTCGTACCGGACCGCGATCACCGCGGCCAGCACCAGCGTCGCCAGCGACACGCCGAGCGCGAGCCACTTGGCCAGCTCGCGCTTGGCCGCGGGCACCGCGGCGGTGGCGATCGCGCCCACGGCCGGGACCGCCGCGGTGATCGTCAGCAGCGGGAAGGAAGAATCAGCCATGGGTTCAGACCGCCCTCATCAGCAGGGTGGCGGCGATGAGGACCACCGCGCCCCCGAACATCGAGACCGCGTAGCTGCGGACGTAGCCGTTCTGGACCCGCCGGGTCCTGGCGGAGAGGCCGCCGAACGCCGCCGCGGTTCCGTTGACGATGCCGTCGACCAGCTTGTGGTCCAGGTAGACCAGGCCGCGGGTCAGGTACTCGCCGGGCTTGACCAGCGCCACGTGGTTGAAGTCGTCCTGCAGCAGGTCGCGCCGGGCGGCGCGGGTGAGCAGGGAGCCGCGCGGTGCGGCGGCGGGGACCGGGCGACGGCCGTACTGCAGCCAGGCCACCGCGACACCGAGGACCATGCAGGTGACAGTGGCGCCGGTGACGATGCCGACGCTCAGGCCGTCCGGCAGGTGCCCGTGCTCGAAGCCGGTGACCGGCTCCAGCCAGTGCACGAACCGCTCGCCGACGTCGAAGAACGCGCCCGCGCCGACCGAGCCGATCGCCAGCACGATCATCGGGATCGTCATCGTCTTCGGCGACTCGTGCGGGTGCGGCTCGTTGCCGTGCGCGTCCGGCTCCCAGCGCTTCTCGCCGAAGAACGTCATGAGCATCACGCGCGTCATGTAGTACGCGGTGAGCGCCGCGCCCAGCAGCGCCGCGCCGCCCAGGATCCAGCCCTGCGTACCGCCCTTGGCGAACGCGGCCTCGATGATGAGGTCCTTGGAGAAGAAGCCCGACAGGCCCGGGAAACCGATTATGGCCAGATAGCCCAGGCCGAAGGTGACGAACGTGACCGGCATGTACTTCCTGAGGCCGCCGTACTTGCGCATGTCGACCTCGTCGTTCATGCCGTGCATGACGGAGCCCGCACCGAGGAAGAGCCCGGCCTTGAAGAAGCCGTGGGTCACCAGGTGCATGATCGCGAACGCGTAGCCGATCGGGCCGAGCCCGGCGGCCAGGATCATGTAGCCGATCTGCGACATGGTCGAGCCGGCCAGCGCCTTCTTGATGTCGTCCTTCGCGCAACCGACGATCGCACCGAAGAGGAGCGTGACCGCGCCGACGATCGTGACGACGAGCTGCGCGTCCGGTGCCGCGTCGAAGATCGCGCCGGAGCGGACGATCAGGTAGACGCCCGCGGTCACCATCGTGGCGGCGTGGATCAGCGCGGAGACCGGCGTGGGGCCCTCCATCGCGTCGCCCAGCCAGGACTGCAGCGGCACCTGCGCCGACTTGCCGCACGCCGCGAGCAGCAGCATCAGCCCGATGGCCGTCAGCTTGCCCTCGCTGGTCTCGCCGACCGAGTTCATCACCGGCTCGAACGCGAAGGTGCCGAAGGTGACGAACATGATCATGATCGCGATGGACAGGCCGACGTCGCCGACGCGGTTGACGATGAACGCCTTCTTCGCCGCCGTCGCCGCGCTCGGCTTGTGCTGCCAGAAGCCGATCAGCAGGTACGAGGCGAGGCCGACGCCCTCCCAGCCGACGTACAGCAGCAGGAAGTTGTCCGCGAGGACCAGCAGCAGCATCGCCGCGAGGAAGAGGTTCAGATAGCCGAAGAACTGGCGGCGGCGCTCGTCGTGCTCCATGTAGCCCACGGAGTACAGGTGGATGAGCGAGCCGACGCCGGTGATCAGCAGCACGAACGTCATCGAGAGCTGGTCGAGCTGGAACGCCGCTTCCGCCTGGAACCCCTCGACCGGAATCCAGGTGAAGAGGTGGCTGTGCAGCGCTCGCTCCTCGCCGTCCTTGCCGAGCATGTCGGCGAAGAGGACGAGGCCGAGGACGAAGGAGGTGAAGGACAGGCCCGTACCGAGCCAGTGGCCCGTACGATCCAGCCTCCGCCCGCCGCAGAGCAGCACCGCCGCGCCGAGCAGCGGCGCCGCGACGAGCAATCCGATGAGTGACTCCACTGGTGCGTCCCCTTACAGCTTCATCAAAGCGGCGTCGTCGACCGAGGCCGAGTGGCGGGAGCGGTAGAACGACACGATGATCGCCAGGCCGACCACGACCTCCGCGGCGGCGACGACCATGGTGAAGAACGCGACGATCTGGCCGTCGAGGTTCCCGTGCATCCGGGAGAACGTGACCAGCGCCAGGTTGCAGGCGTTCAGCATCAGCTCGATGCACATGAACACCACGATGGCGTTCCGCCTGATGAGCACCCCGGCCGCGCCGATGGTGAACAGCAGCGCGGAGAGATACAGGTAGTTGACCGGGTTCACTCGCCCTCTCCCTTTCCGGCCTTACCGCCGGCGTTCGCGCCGACGGAGCCGTCCCCGTCGTCGTCGCCGGTGTCCGGTTCCAGGGCCTTGCCCTGGTAGTCGGCGGTGCGCTGCTCTATGGCGGCGAGATCCGCCAGCGCCTGCGCGGAGACGTCCCGGATCTGGCCGCGGTCGCGCAGCGTGCGGTTGACGGTCAGCTCGGACGGCGTGCCGTCGGGCAGCAGGCCCGGGAGGTCCACCGCGTTGTGGCGGGCGTAGACGCCCGGCGCGGGCATCGGCGGCACCTGGACGCCGTCGCGTACGCGCTGCGCGGCCTGCTCGCGCTGGGTCGGGGTGGGCTCGGTCTTCTCGCGGTGGGTGAGGACCATGCCCGCCACCGCGGCGGTGATCAGCAGCGCGCCGGTCAGCTCGAAGGCGAAGACGAAGTCGCGGAAGATCAGCGCCGCCAGACCGTGGACGTTGCCGCCGGAGTTGGCGTCCTCCAGGCCCTCGAAGGTGTTGAGGCTCGCGTTGCCGATGCCGGCGATCAGCAGGATGCCGAAGCCGATGCCGCAGAGCATCGCCAGCCAGCGCTGGCCCTTGATGGTCTCCTTCAGCGAGTCCGCCGCGCTGATGCCGACGAGCATCAGCACGAAGAGGAAGAGCATCATGACCGCGCCGGTGTAGACGACGATCTGCACGACGCCGAGGAAGTAGGCGCCGTTGGCGAGGTAGAAGACCGCCAGGATCACCATCGTCCCGGCGAGGCAGAGCGCCGAGTGCACCGCCTTCTTCATCAGCACGGTGCCCAGCGCACCGGCGACGGCGAAGACGGCCAGCACCCAGAACTGGGTCGCCTCCCCGGTGGACGTGGTGTAGCCGGCCTGGGCGAGGGCATTCATGCCTGGGCTCCTTCGGAGTGCGGCTCCGGTGCCGACTCGCCCTTGCTGACGGCGACCTGGCGCTCCGTGCCGGCGGCGGCCTCGGTGACGAGGCCGCTGTAGTAGTCCTTCTCCGTCATCCCCGGGTAGATGGCGTGCGGCGAGTCGACCATGCCCTCCTGGAGACCGGCGAGCAGCTCGTCCTTGGTGTAGATGAGGGACTCGCGGCTGCGGTCGGCCAGTTCGTACTCGTTGGTCATGGTCAGCGCCCGGGTGGGGCACGCCTCGACGCACAGCCCGCACAGGATGCAGCGCAGGTAGTTGATCTGGTAGACGCGGCCGTAGCGCTCACCGGGCGAGTAGCGCTCCTCTTCGGTGTTGTCCGCGCCCTCGACGTAGATCGCGTCCGCCGGACAGGCCCACGCGCACAGCTCGCAGCCGATGCACTTCTCCAGCCCGTCCGGGTGCCGGTTGAGCTGGTGGCGGCCGTGGAAGCGGGGCGCCGTCGGCTTCTTGTACTCGGGGTACTGCTCGGTCAGCCGCTTCTTGAACATGGCCTTGAAGGTCACGCCGAAGCCGGCCACCGGGTTGACGAACCCCTGCTTGTCCTTCTTCTCGTCAGCCATTGTCGGCCTCCTCAGTGTCGCCTCCGGGACCGTTCGTGCCCACCAGCTCGCGCTCGCGGCGCGAGGGACGGCGGGGCACGGGCGGGAGGGTCTGACCGGGCAGCGGCGGTACGGGGTAGCCGCCCGCCATCGGGTCGAACTCCGGCGTGGGCTTGGCCGCCTCGCGGGCCGCCTCCTCCTTGTCCTTGCGGTCGCGGAAGATGTCCACGACGAAGGACAGCAGCAGGATCACCAGCAGCCCGCCGGCGATGTAGAGCACGATCTCGGTGAAGTCCACGTCCTCGTTGCGCAGCGCCCGGACGGTGGCGACCAGCATCAGCCAGACCATGGAGACCGGGATGAGGACCTTCCAGCCCAGCTTCATGAACTGGTCGTAGCGCACCCGTGGGAGCGTGCCGCGCAGCCAGACGAAGACGAACAGGAGGACGAGGACCTTGCCGATGAACCAGAGCATCGGCCACCAGCCGGTGTTGGCGCCCTCCCAGACGGTGCTGATCGGCGCGGGCGCGCGCCAGCCGCCGAGGAAGAGCGTGACGGCCACGGCCGACAGCGTCACCATGTGCACGTACTCGGAGAGCATGAACATCGCGAACTTGATCGACGAGTACTCGGTGGAGTACCCCGCGACCAGGTCGCCCTCGGACTCCGGCATGTCGAACGGCAGCCGGTGCGCCTCGCCGACCATCGCGATGAGGTACACGATGAACGAGACCGGCAGCAGCACCGCGAACCAGCGGTCGTCCTGCGCCGCGACGATCTCCGAGGTCGACAGCGACCCGGAGTAGAGGAACACGGCGGCGAACGACAGGCCCATCGCGACCTCGTACGAGATCACCTGGGCCGTCGCGCGGACGCCGCCGAGCAGCGGGTACGTCGAGTTGGACGCCCAGCCGGCGAGCACGACGCCGTAGGCGGCGATGGAGGCGGTGGCCAGCACGTACAGCATGGCGACCGGAAGGTCGGTGAGCTGCATCGCGGTGCGCTCGCCGAAGATCGACACCTGGTTGTCGGCCGGGCCGAAGGGGACGACCGCGATCGCCATGAAGGCGGGGATCACGGCGAGCAGCGGCGCCAGGATGTAGACGAACTTGTCGGCGCCCTTGACGATGATGTCCTCTTTGAACATCAGCTTCACGCCGTCGGCGAGCGACTGCAGCAGGCCCCAGGGACCGTGCCGGTTCGGGCCGATGCGGAGCTGCATCCAGCCCAGGACCTTGCGCTCGAAGACGATCGCCAGGAGGACCGTCAGCATCAGGAACGCGAAGCAGAAGACCGCCTTGAGGAGGATCAGCCACCAGGGGTCGCCCCCGAAGAAGCTGAGATCCTCCGCGGCGAGGACGCTCGCGCCCTGCGCCGCGGATGCGCTTGCGATCACCGTCGTGCCTCCGTCATGTACGCATCTCCGCCGCGCGATCGCGCGCCGCGCTTCCGCATCGCACTCACGCTTCGACCTCCTTGGATACGGCGGACACCCGGACCAGGTCGCCGGGGTTCGCGCCCGTGGCCGCCGTCACGCCCGGGTCCTTCGACTTCATCGGCAGCCAGACGACCTGGTCGGGCAGCTCCGCGGTGACCCGCAGCGGGAGCGTCACCGTGCCGGCCGGTCCCGTGACCGCGAGCGGGTCGCCGTCGGCGACGCCGGTGGCCTCCGCGGTGGCGGGCGAGAGCCGGGCCGCCGCCTCGTGGCGGGTGCCGGTCAGGGCCTCGTCGCCCTCCTGCAGCCGGCCCTCGTCGAGCAGCAGCCGGTGGCCCGCGAGCACCGCCTCGCCGGCGCCGGGCTGCGGCAGCGGCGCGGCGCGCTCGTCCGGCGGCGTGGGGCGGGTGCCTTCAGTGCGGACGCCGAGGCGGGCCAGCTCGGCCCGTGCCGTACGGGCGTCCGGCAGGCCCAGGTGGACGTCGAGCGCGTCGGCGAGCATGTGCAGCACCCGCTGGTCGGCGGGGGCGAGCCGGCGGGTCATCTGGTCCGGCTTCAGCGCGGCCTCGAACGGCCGGGCGCGGCCCTCCCAGTTGAGATAAGTGCCCTGCTTCTCGGCGACCGCGGCCACCGGGAAGACCACGTCGGCCCGCTCGGTGACCTCGCTGGGCCGCTGCTCCAGGCTGACCACGAACTCCGCCCGGTCCAGCGCCTCGCGGGCCTTCTCCGGGTCCGGCAGGTCGGTGACCTCGATGCCGCCGACGAGCAGCGCGCCGATGTCCCCGGCCGCGGCGGCGTCCAGGATCCGGCCGGTGTCGCGGCCCTCGCCGGTGGGCAGTTCCGCCAGGCCCCAGGCGGCGGCCGTCTCGCGGCGGGCCTCGGTGTCGCTGCCGGACCGGCCGCCGGGGAGCATCCCGGGCAGCGCGCCGGCCTCGATCGCGCCGCGCTCGCCTGCGCGGCGCGGGATCCAGGCGAGGGTGGCGCCGGTGGCCTCCGCGGTACGTACCACGGCGGACAGCGCGCCCCGTACCCCCGCCAGCCGCTCGCCGACGAGGATCACCGCGCCCTCCTGGCGCAGCGCGTCGGACGCGGCCTTGCCGTCCTCGCCGAGTCCGGCGCCGGAGCCGAGGGCGTCGAGCCAGCTCGGCTCGGTGCCGGGAGCGGCCGGCAGCAGCGTGCCGCCGGCCTTCGTCAGGCCGCGGGTGGCGAAGGAGGCGATCGAGTAGACCTTCAGCCCCTTCTTCCGCCACGTCTTGCGCAGCCGGAGGAAGACGCCGGGCGCCTCCTCCTCCGCCTCCAGGCCGGCGAGCAGCACCACCGGTGCCTTCTCCAGCGCGCCGTACGTGACGCCGCGGCCGCTGCCCGCGACCTGCGCGGCCAGGAACGCGGTCTCCTCGGCGCTGTGCACCCGGGCGCGGAAGTCGATGTCGTTGGTGTCGAGCGCGGCGCGCGCGAACTTCGCGTACGCGTAGGAGTCCTCCAGCGTCAGCCGCCCGCCGGTGAGCACCCCGGCCCGCCCGCGGGCCGCCGCCAGCCCCGCGGCCGCGGCGCGCAGCGCCTCGGGCCAGCTCGCCGGCTGCAGCTCACCGCTGTCGTCGCGGACCAGCGGCTGGGTGAGCCGGTCGGGGAGCTGCGCGTACCGGAAGCCGAAGCGGCCCTTGTCGCACATCCACTCCTCGTTGACCGCCGGGTCGTTGGCGGCGAGCCGCCGCATGACCTTGCCGCGGCGGTGGTCGGTGCGGGTGGCGCAGCCGCCGGCGCAGTGCTCGCAGACGGACGGCGAGGAGATCAGGTCGAAGGGGCGCGAGCGGAAGCGGTACATCTTCGAGGTGAGCGCGCCGACCGGGCAGATCTGGATGGTGTTGCCCGAGAAGTACGACTCGAAGGGCACGCCCTCGCCCGTACCGACCTGCTGGAGCGCGCCGCGGTCCAGCATCTCGATCATCGGGTCGCCGGCGATCTGGTTGGAGAACCGGGTGCAGCGCGCGCAGAGCACGCAGCGCTCGCGGTCCAGCAGCACCTGGGTCGAGATCGGCACCGGCTTTTCGAAGGTGCGCTTCTGGCCGTCGAAGCGGCTCTCGGCCTGCCCGGCGGACATCGCCTGGTTCTGCAGCGGGCACTCGCCGCCCTTGTCGCAGACCGGGCAGTCCAGCGGGTGGTTGATGAGCAGCAGCTCCATCACGCCGCGCTGCGACTTCTCGGCGACGGCCGAGGTGAGCTGGGTCTTGACCACCATGCCGTCGGTGCAGGTGATGGTGCAGGACGCCGACGGCTTGCGCTGGCCCTCGATCTCGACGATGCACTGGCGGCAGGCGCCGACCGGGTCGAGCAGCGGGTGGTCGCAGAACCGCGGGACCTCGATGCCGAGTTGCTCGGCGGCCCGGATGACCAGGGTGCCCTTGGGCACGCTGACCTCGACGCCGTCGATGGTCAGCGTGACCATGTTCTCCGGAGCGGCAGCCTTCTCCGGTGCCTTCTCCGGCTCCGTGACGGTCACGCGGTCACCTCCTGGTGGGTCGTGGAGCCGGGGGTGTCGGCCCAGGCGGTGGATCTGGCCGGGTCAAAGGGGCAGCCGCCGCCGGTGATGTGCTGCTCGTACTCGTCGCGGAAGTACTTCAGCGAGGAGAAGATCGGCGCGGCGGCGCCGTCGCCGAGGGCGCAGAAGGACTTGCCGTTGATGTTGTCGGCGATGTCGTTGAGCTTGTCGAGGTCGTCGAGGGCGCCCTTGCCGGCCTCGATGTCGCGGAGGAGTTGGACGAGCCAGTACGTGCCCTCGCGGCAGGGGGTGCACTTGCCGCAGGACTCGTGCTCGTAGAACTCGGTCCAGCGGGTGACGGCCCGCACCACGCAGGTCGTCTCGTCGAAGCACTGGAGCGCCTTGGTGCCGAGCATGGAGCCGGCGCCGCCGACGCCCTCGTAGTCGAGGGGGACGTCCAGGTGCTCGTCGGTGAGCATCGGGGTGGACGAGCCGCCGGGGGTCCAGAACTTCAGCCGGTGGCCGGGGCGCATGCCGCCGCCCATGTCGAGCAGTTGGCGCAGGGTGATGCCGAGCGGCGCCTCGTACTGACCGGGGCGGGCGACGTGGCCGGAGAGCGAGTACAGCGTGAAGCCCGGGGACTTCTCGCTGCCCATCGTGCGGAACCACTCCTTGCCCTTGTTCATGATGGCGGGAACGGAGGCGATGGACTCGACGTTGTTCACCACAGTGGGGCAGGCGTACAGGCCCTCGACGGCCGGGAAGGGGGGACGCAGCCGGGGCTGGCCGCGCCGGCCCTCCAGCGAGTCGAGCAGCGCGGTCTCCTCACCGCAGATGTACGCGCCGGCGCCGGCGTGCACCGTGACGTCCAGGTCGAGCCCGGAGCCCAGGACGTCCTTGCCGAGGAAGCCCGCGGCGTACGCCTCGCGCACCGCCTCGTGCAGCCTGCGCAGCACCGGCACGACCTCGCCGCGCAGGTAGATGAACGCGTGGTTGGACCGGAACGCGTAACAGGCGATGACGATGCCCTCGATGAGGGAGTGCGGGTTGGCGAAGAGCAGCGGGATGTCCTTGCAGGTGCCCGGCTCCGACTCGTCCGCGTTGACGACGAGGTAGTGCGGCTTGCCGTCACCCTGCGGGATGAACTGCCACTTCATGCCGGTCGGGAAGCCGGCGCCGCCGCGGCCGCGCAGACCGGCGTCCTTGACGTACGCGATGACGTCGTCGGGCGACATCGCGAGGGCCTTGCGCAGCCCCTGGTAGCCCTCGTGCCGCCGGTACGTGTCCAGGGTCCAGGACTCCGGGTCGTCCCAGAAGGCGGAGAGCACCGGGGTCAGCAGCTTCTCCGGCGAGTCGACGGTCATCACGCGCCCTCCTCCTCGGTGGGCTCATCCGCGGACGCGGTGGGCGGGTACGCCGGGTCGGACGCGGAGGTCTGCTGCGGCGCGTCGTGCGAACTGGGGTGGCCGGCGGGCGGCTGGTCCTCCAGCGCGTCCGCCGGCGGGTTGGCCGGGTGCGGCTGCGCGCGCTGGGTGACCGCGCGCGCGGCCGGGACCTCGCCCTTGGCCATGCGCAGCCCGATCAGCGAGGCGGGACCCGCACCGCCGGACTCCGCGACGGCGCCAGGGCGCTCGTCGGGGAATCCGGCCAGGACGCGGGCGGTCTCCTTGAACGTGCACAGCTTCGCGCCGCGGGTGGGGTGCACCTCCGCGCCGGCGCGCAGATCGTCCACGAGCCGCTTGGCGGACTCGGGGGTCTGGTTGTCGAAGAACTCCCAGTTGACCATCACCACGGGGGCGAAGTCGCACGCGGCGTTGCACTCGATGTGCTCCAGCGTGACCTTGCCGTCCTCGGTGGTCTCCTGGTTGCCGACGCCCAGGTACTCCTTCAGCTCGTCGAAGATGGCGTCGCCGCCCATCACCGCGCAGAGCGTGTTGGTGCAGACTCCGACCTGGTAGTCACCGGAGGGCTTGCGCCGGTACATGGTGTAGAAGGTGGCGACCGCCGTCACCTCGGCGGCGGTCAGGTCCAGCGTCTCCGCGCAGAACTGCATGCCAGTGCGCGTGACGTGGCCTTCCTCCGACTGCACCAGGTGGAGCATCGGCAGCAGCGCGGACCGGCTGTCCGGATAGCGGGCGATGATCTCCCTGGCGTCCGCGGCCAGCCGCTCACGCACCTCGGCTGGATAGTCCGGGGCCGGCAACTGGGGCATGCCCAGCGACACGGCCGCCTGGCCCTGCTCTGCTGTCGTCATCGGTCGACGCCTCCCAAAACCGGGTCGATGGACGCGATCGCCACGATCACGTCGGCGACCTGGCCGCCCTCGGTCATGGCCGCGATAGCCCCCAGGTTCACGAACGAAGGCTCGCGGAAGTGCACCCGGAACGGGCGGGTGGCGCCGTCGCTGACGGCGTGCACGCCCAGTTCGCCCTTGGGCGACTCCAATGCCACGTACGTCTGCCCCGGCGGCACCCGGAAGCCCTCGGTGACCAGCTTGAAGTGGTGGATCAGGGCCTCCATCGAGGTCCCCATGATGTTCTTGATGTGGTCCAGCGAGTTGCCGAGGCCGTCGGGCCCCAGCGCGAGCTGCGCGGGCCAGGCGATCTTCTTGTCGGCGACCATCACCGGGCCCGGCTCCAGCCGGTCCACGCACTGCTCGGCGATCCGCAGCGACTGGCGCATCTCCTCCAGCCGGATGAGGAACCGGCCGTAGGCGTCTGCGGTGTCCGCGGTGGGGATGTCGAAGTCGTACGTCTCGTAGCCGCAGTACGGGTCCGTCTTGCGCAGGTCGTGCGGCAGCCCGGTGGCGCGCAGCACGGGGCCCGTGACGCCGAGGGACAGGCAGCCGGCCAGGTCCAGGTGCGCGACGTCCTGCATCCGGGCCTTGAACGCCGGGTTGTTGGTCGCCAGCGCGTCGTACTCCGGGAAGTTCTTGCGGAGCTTCTTGATCGTCTCGCGGATGGAGTCGACCGCGCCGGGGGGCAGGTCCTGGGCGAGCCCGCCGGGGCGGATGAACGCGTGGTTCATCCGCAGTCCCGTGATGAGCTCGAACAGGTCGAGGACCAGCTCCCGGTCGCGGAAGCCGTAGATCATGACCGTGGTGGCGCCCAGCTCCATGCCGCCGGTGGCGATGGCCACCAGGTGGGAGGCGATCCGGTTCAGCTCCATCAGCAGCACCCGGATGACGGTGGCCCGGTCGGGCACCTCGTCGGTGATGCCGAGCAGCTTCTCCACCGCCATGCAGTACCCGGCCTCGTTGAAGAACGAGGTCAGGTAGTCCATGCGGGTCACGAAGGTGGAGCCCTGGGTCCACGTGCGGTATTCGAGGTTCTTCTCGATGCCGGTGTGCAGATAACCGATCCCGCAACGGCACTCCGTCACGGTCTCGCCGTCGATCTCCAGGATGAGCCGCAGCACGCCGTGGGTGGAGGGGTGCTGCGGGCCCATGTTGACGACGATCCGCTCGTCGTCGGCCCGGTGGACCGACTCGACGACCTCGTCCCAGTCACCGCCGGTGACGGTGTAGACGGTGCCCTCGGTGGTCTCCCGGGCGGCCCCGGTCGCGTGGGTGGTGCTCATCGGTACGACCTCCGCTGGTCGGGAGCAGGGATCTGGGCACCCTTGTACTCGACGGGGATGCCGCCGAGGGGGTAGTCCTTGCGCTGCGGATGGCCCTGCCAGTCGTCCGGCATGAAGATCCGGGTCAGCGCCGGGTGGCCGTCGAAGACGATGCCGAAGAAGTCGTAGACCTCGCGCTCGTGCCAGTCGTTCGTCGGGTAGACCTCCACGACGGACGGGATGTGCGGGTCCTCGTCGGGCGCGCTGACCTCGACCCGCAGCAGCCGGGAGTGGGTCAGCGAGCGCAGGTGGTACACGGCGTGCAGCTCGCGGCCCTTGTCGTCGGGGTAGTGCACGCCGGAGACGCCGGTACACAGCTCGAAGCGCAGCGCCGGGTCGTCGCGCAGGGTCCGCATCACGCGCACCAGGTGCGTGCGGTCGACGTGGAAGGTCAGCTCGCCGCGGTCGACGACGACCTTCTCGAAGGCGTTCTCGGGGAGGAGCCCCTGCTCTTCGAGGGCACCCTCCAGTTCGTCGGCGGCCTCGTCGAACCAGCCGCCGTACGGGCGCACGGACTCGCCCGGCAGCCGGACGCTGCGCACCAGCCCGCCGTAGCCGGAGGTGTCACCGCCGCCCTCGGAGCCGAACATGCCGCGCTGGACGCGGATGGTCTCGCCGTGATCGCCGCGCCTGCCGGGCAGGTTCTCGGCGTTCAGGTCCTGGTCGGGGTTGACCCCGTCCGCGCTCTCCCCACTCACCGGAGAAGACCCTTCATCTCGATCGTCGGGAGCGCCTTCATCGCGGCCTCCTCGGCCTCCCTGGCGGCCTCCTCGCGGTTCACGCCGATCTTCTCGTGGCGGATCTTCTCGTGCAGCTTGAGGATCGCGTCCATGAGCATCTCGGGGCGCGGCGGGCAGCCGGGCAGGTAGATGTCGACCGGCACGACGTGGTCGACGCCCTGCACGATCGCGTAGTTGTTGAACATGCCGCCGGACGAGGCGCAGACGCCCATGGAGATGACCCACTTGGGGTTCGGCATCTGGTCGTAGACCTGCCGCAGCACCGGCGCCATCTTCTGGCTCACCCGGCCCGCGACGATCATCAGGTCCGCCTGGCGGGGCGAGCCGCGGAAGACCTCCATGCCGAAGCGCGCCAGGTCGTAGCGGCCGGCACCGGCGGTCATCATCTCGAACGCGCAGCAGGCCAGCCCGAACGTCGCCGGGAAGACGGACGACTTGCGCGCCAGCCCCGCGGCCTGTTCGACCGTGCTGAGGATGAACCCGCTCGGGAGTTTTTCTTCAAGTCCCATTCGTAGTACCCCCTAGTCCCATTCCAGTCCGCCGCGGCGCCACACGTAGGCGTACGCGACGAAGACGGTGAGCACGAAGAGCAGCATCTCCACGAGCCCAAAGATCCCCAGGGCGTCGAACGAGACGGCCCAGGGGTAGAGGAAGACGATCTCGATGTCGAAGATGATGAACAACATCGCCGTCAGGTAGTACTTGACCGGGAAGCGGCCCCCACCGGGGGGCATCGGCGTCGGCTCGATGCCGCACTCGTAGGCCTCGAGCTTGGCCCGGTTGTAGCGCTTCGGACCCACCAGCGCCGCCGCGACCACGGAGAACACCGCGAAGGCCGCCGCAATGGCTCCGAGCACGAGGATCGGCGTGTATACGTTCACCGCTGGCCCCGCTCCTCTCCAGTCGTCGATGACTGCCTGCAAGTCCACACCGGACTCGCGTTCCTGCCCCACCAAGATCGCTCACATGTGAGGCAGTTCACAAGCCCTACTGATGGGCATCTTATGCCCATCGCTCTGTGATCTGTGACACGGGGGTCCCCTACGGCTTTGTGATCTTAACCACCCGGTGATCGATCGCACGCGCGAATGCCCGCGGAGCAGGCCGCGCGGTGCGACGGAACGATCACCGGATCTCCGCCACCGGCGGCGGGCCGCAGGTCAGCGGGGTGGGGGCGGCGGGGTTCGAGGGGCGGGCGATTTCACCGTGGCGCGGCCGGAGGCGAATTCGAGCGCCGTCGCGCTCAATTGTTATTCGGGTGTCACGGCGCCTTCGCGCACACGCACAAGCGCCTCCGCGGGGAGCGCGGGCACGGAAACGGATCCGAGTGATTTGGGCCACAGTACGGGTTACGGAGCAACCGGCCTTGCTTGGTTTGCGGCGGCAGAAGTGATAACCGTCCGGCAACGTTCGGCGCGCGGGCCAAATGCCGTGCGTATCAGGGAGGTAACGACGCGGGGAAGGCCGGCCGCCGGAGAGCGCCCGGGGAACAGACCGCCCAAATGCCTCATTTCACAGAGGGGGTCGCCAAGTGTGGCGCATCCCACGACTGTTGAAACACGGTCCTTCCCCCTGATAGCGCTGGTGTTCATGTCCCGTAAACCGCACATACCCAGCCACCGGAAGCCCCGGCGCCGGCAGGCCCCCGCGTGGGTCGTCCGCACCGGAGTCGCCGGTGGCGCCCTCGGCACCATGGTCGCGACGGCGGCGTCCGCTCCCGCCCTCGCCGACACCAGCAAGACCACCGGTACGACGGCCACGGAGTCGACCGCCGCACTCCCCACCGTGGACGTGAGCACGGCCCTCACCACCGGCGTCGAGCAGAGCGCCGACGCCACCCAGACCGCGGCCCTGCGCCTCGAACTGCGCACGAACGCGCAGGAGGCCGCCGAGGACGCCCGTAAGGCGGCCGCGAAGGCCAAGAAGGAGGCGGAGGCCCGCGCAGCCGCCGAGGAGCGCGCCAGGGAGCGGGCAGCGGCCCGCGCCGCGGAGCGCGAGGAACTGGCCGCCGCCTCGGCCTCCTCGGACGCCCCCGCCGACGACTCCGCGCCCGCCGCCGAGACCCCCGCGGCGGCCCCGGCCGCGTCGGGCAGCGTCGGCACGGTGCTGGACTTCCTCAACGCCCAGGTCGGCAAGGCGTACGTGCTGGGCGCCACGGGCCCGTCGTCGTACGACTGCTCGGGCCTGACCCAGGCCGCGTTCCGGACCGTAGGAGTGGAGCTCCCCCGCACCGCCGCGGAGCAGTCCACGGTCGGCACCCCGGTCGCGGTCTCCGACGTCCAGCCCGGCGACCTGGTCTTCTGGGGCGGCACCGGCTCGGCGTACCACGTGGCCGTCTACATCGGCGACGGCAAGTACCTGGACGCGGCCAACCCGTCGAAGGGCGTGGTCATCCAGGAGATGTCGTACTACATGCCCACGTCGGCCGTGCGGGTCCTCTGAGCCCTCCCGCGCACCCGCGCACCCGCATACGCGAGAGCCCCCGCCGGCGGTCCGGCGGGGGCTCTCGCGTATGCCTCCCAGGCGCGTGTGCGCGAATTCTCAAGCTCGGGGGGAGACCTTCGTCAGGCCGTTGATGATGCGGTCCATGGCGTCGCCGCCCTGGGGGTCCGTGAGGTTCGCCAGCAGCTTGAGGGTGAAGCGCATCAGGACCGGGTGGGTCAGGCCGCGCTCGGTGGCGAGCTTCATGACCTTCGGGTTGCCGATGAGGCGGACGAAGGCGCGGCCGAGCTGGTAGTAGCCGCCGTAGGTGTCCTTGAGGACCTTCGGGTAGCGCTGCAGCGCCAGCTCGCGCTGGGCGGGCGTCGAGCGGCCGTTGGCCTGGACGACGACGTCCGCGACGATCTGGCCGGACTCCATCGCGTACGCGATGCCCTCGCCGTTGAACGGGTTGACCATGCCGCCGGCGTCGCCGACGAGGAGCAGGCCGCGGTCGTAGTGCGGCTGGCGGTTGAAGGCCATCGGCAGGGCGGCGCCGCGGATGGGGCCCGTCATGTTGTCCGGGGTGTAGCCCCACTCCTCCGGCATCGAGGAGCACCACGCCTTGAGCACGTCCCGCCAGTCCAGCTCCTTGAAGGCGGACGAGGAGTTGAGGATCCCGAGGCCGACGTTGGACGTGCCGTCGCCCATGCCGAACACCCAGCCGTACCCGGGCAGCAGCCGGTCCTCGGCGCCGCGCTTGTCCCACAGCTCCAGCCAGGACTCCAGATAGTCGTCCTCGTGCCGCGGGGAGGTGAAGTACGTCCGTACGGCGACGCCCATCGGGCGCTTCTCGTTGCGGTGCAGACCCATGGCCAGGGAGAGCCGCGAGGAGTTGCCGTCGGCGGCGATGACCAGCGGGGAGTGGAAGGTGACGGGCGTCTTCTCCTCGCCGAGCTTGGCGTGCACGCCGGTGATCCGGCCCGTGCGCTCGTCGATGACGGGCTGGCCGACGTTGCACCGCTCGTACAGCCGGGCGCCCGCCTTCTGCGCCTGCTGGGCGAGCTGCTGGTCGAAGTCGTCGCGCTTGCGCACCAGCCCGTAGTCCGGGTACGCGGCCAGCTCGGGCCAGTCGAGCTGCAGCCTGTTGCCCCCGGCGATGATCCGCAGGCCCTTGTTCCGCAGCCAGCCGGCCTCTTCCGAGACGTCGATGCCCATGGCGATGAGCTGCTTCGTCGCCCGTGGGGTGAGCCCGTCGCCGCAGACCTTCTCGCGGGGGAACGCCGTCTTCTCCAGCAGCAGGACGTCGAGCCCGGCCTTCGCGAGGTAGTACGCGGTCGTCGAGCCGGCCGGTCCGGCCCCGACGACGATCACATCGGCAGTGCGGGTGGGCTCAGAGGCGTCGGTCACGGCGGCTCCCAGGAACGCAGGTCGTTCCCCGCATTCTAGGTGCCGCCACCGACACCCTCACGTCCACCCCGGCCATGTCCGGCCATGTGTCCGGGACCCGGCGGCCTCAGCTCGGGGCGTACGCGCGGTGGAGGGCGACGATGCCGCCGCTGAGGTTGCGCCATGCGGGGCGGGTCCAGCCGGCGGCGGCGAGTTCCGCGGCCAGCGCGGGCTGGTCCGGCCAGGCGCGGATGGACTCCGCGAGGTAGACGTACGCGTCCGGGCTGCTGCTCACCCGCTCCGCGATCGGCGGCAGCGCGCGCATCAGGTACTCCGTGTAGACCGTCCGGAACGGCGCCCACGTCGGGTGCGAGAACTCGCAGATCACCAGCCGGCCGCCCGGCCGCGTCACCCGCCGCATCTCGCGCAGCGCCGCGGCCGTCTCCTGGACGTTGCGCAGCCCGAAGGAGATCGTCACCGCGTCGAACACCCCGTCCGCGAACGGCAGCCGCGTCGCGTCCCCGGCCGTCAGCGGCAGCCGCGGGTGGCGCCGCTTGCCCTCGCGCAGCATGCCCAGCGAGAAGTCGCACGGCACCACGTACGCCCCCGCCGCCGTGAACGGCAGCGACGACGTGCCCGTACCCGCCGCCAGGTCCAGCACCCGCTGCCCCGGCCGCGCATCGACCGCGCGGGCGACCGCCTTGCGCCACAGCCGCGCCTGGCCGAGGGAGAGGACGTCGTTGGTGAGGTCGTAGTTCGCGGCGACGTCGTCGAACATCGCCGCCACCTCGTGCGGCTGCTTCTCCAGGGTCGCGCGCGTCACCGGTCGGCCTCCACCAGCGTCAGTTCGGGGTGTGCCGTGCCGCCGTCGAGGGCGGTGGACGACAGGTGCGAGACCACGCGGTCGTCCACGGGGTCGTCCGCCGGGTCGTCGTGCACGACGAGATGCTCGTACGTCGTCGCACGCTGTGCCGGCACGCGGTCGGCGCCGCGGATCATCTCGATGATCTCGCGCAGGTTCGAGCGGTGCCGCGCCCCGGCGGAGGACACCACGTTCTCCTCCAGCATCACCGAGCCGAGGTCGTCCGCGCCGTAGTGCAGCGTCAACTGGCCGACGTCCTTACCGGTGGTCAGCCAGGAGCCCTGGATGTGCGCCACGTTGTCGAGGAAGATCCGCGCGATGGCGATCATCCGCAGGTACTCCAGCGTGGTCGCCTGGGTGCGGCCCTTCAGCTTGTTGTTCTCCGGCTGGTAGGTGTACGGGATGAACGCCCGGAACCCACCGGTACGGTCCTGTACGTCCCGGATCATCCGCAGGTGCTCGATCCGCTCCGCGTTCGTCTCGCCCGTGCCCATCAGCATCGTGGACGTCGACTCCACGCCAAGACCGTGCGCCGTCTCCATGATCTCCAGCCAGCGCTCGCCGCTCTCCTTCAGCGGCGCGATGGCCTGCCGCGGCCTGGCCGGCAGCAGTTCGGCGCCGGCGCCGGCGAAGGAGTCGAGGCCGGCGGCATGGATGCGGCGGATGGCGTCCTCGGCGGTGGTGCCGGAGATGCGCGCCATGTGCTCGACCTCGGAAGCGCCGAGGGAGTGGATGACGAGCTGCGGGTACGCCTTCTTGATCGCGGAGAAGTGCTCTTCGTAGTACTCCACGCCGAAGTCGGGGTGGTGGCCTCCCTGGAACATGATCTGCGTGCCGCCGAGCTGCACGGTCTCCTCGCAGCGGCGCAGGATGTCGTCCAGGCCGCGGGTCCAGCCCTTGTCCTTGGCGGTGGGCGGCGCGTAGAAGGCGCAGAACTTGCAGGCCGTCACGCAGACGTTGGTGTAGTTGATGTTCCGCTCGATGATGTACGTCGCGATGTGCTCGGTCCCGGCGTAGCGCGTACGGCGTACGGCGTCGGCGGCGGCGCCCAGCGCGTGCAGCGGGGCGGAGCGGTACAGGTCGAGGGCCTCGCCGGGGGTGACGCGGCCGCCCGCGGCGGCGCGGTCCAGGACTGCCTGCAGATCGGTGGTCAAGGTGACCGGCCCCTTCCGCGAGTGGTGCGTACGAGCGGACCCCAGCCTACGCGGAGCAGACCACCGGCTCCGGCGCAGGGGCGGGCGGCCGCCGTCAGCCGCCGTCCTTCCGCAGCGTCGCGCGCGGGTTGCCGGAGGCTTCGGCGTCGGAGCGGTACTCCAGCGTCGTGCCGCCCTTGTGCATCAGCGTCACTTCGGAAGTGCCGGGGACGCACACGCCCTCGCTGTTCTTCCTCGACGGGTCGTCCTCCTCGCTCAGGACGAGGGTTTCGCCGGTGGCGGCGGTGAGCTTGGCGCGGCTGTAGCAGTGGGCGATGTCGTAGAGCGAGTAGTCGAAGTACGCGACGTACTCGCCCTTCCCGCCCTCCTCGATCTCGACGGTGACGCGGCCGTTCGGCACGCCGTTGTCCTGGGTGACCTCGCCGTTCCAGGTGCCGAGGTACTGCTGCGGGACGAGGTCCACGCGCTCCGTCGGCTCCGGGGACGGGCTGTCGGTGGCCTCGCCGGTGTCGCCGCCGCTGCCGCCTCCGCTGTCTTCGCCGTCTTCGTTCCCTCGGTCGTTGCCGTTGCCCGCGGAGCTGCCGCCGGTGGTGTCCTGGGCCTGCGGGCGGTCGGCGCCGTCGTCGTCCAGCAGTCCCGGTACGAGGAACAGGCCGAGCACCAGCGCCGCGAGGGCCCCGGCGACGGAGAGCACCAGGGTGCAACTGAACCGGCGCGAGCGCAGGCCGACTTCCGCGCGCCGCTCGGGTGAAGTCGCGGCGACGGCGCCGAGCGCGGCGCCCGCGGCCCCGGCACCGGGCCCGCCGGGCGGCGTCGCCCCCGCCGCGGCCGCCGGCGCGTCCTGCGCCCCGGAGCCGGCACCGGCCGCCGCACCCGCCACCGTGCCGTCCAGCACCGGCGGCGGCCCGAACGCCCCCGGCCCGTACTCCGCCTGCTGCAGCGGCACGGGACCCGACGGCAGCCCGTCGTCCCGCCGCTCCGGCGCCGCCGCCGGCTGCGCCTCCATCGCCAGCAGCTCCACCGCACGCCGGCTGATCTGCTCCGTGACCGGCGGCGGCAGCCATCCGGGCCGTACGAGGTGCGCCGCCTCGCCGCCCGCCGCCAGCCGCTCCACCAGCTCCGCCGGCTCCGGCCGCGCGGCCGGGTCCTTCGACAGGCACGCGAGGGCCAGCTCCCCCAGCCCGCCGGTGAGACCGTGCAGTTGCGGCTCCTCGTGCACCACCAGGTACAGCAGCGTCGGCGCGCTGTCGCCCGGGAACGGCGACCGCCCGGTCGCCGCGAAGACCAGCACGGCGCCGAGGCTGAAGACGTCGCCCGCGCCGGTGACGGGCCGGCCGAGGATCTGCTCGGGCGACATGTAGCCGGGCGAGCCGACCGAGGCGCCGGAGGCGGTCAGCGAGGCGGTGCCGTCGGTGGCGCGGGCGATGCCGAAGTCGATGAGCCGGGGGCCGTCGAGGGTCAGCAGGACGTTGGAGGGCTTGACGTCCCGGTGTACGAGCCCGAGCCCGTGCACCGCGGCCAGCGCCTCGGCGAGCCCGGCGCCCATGGGGCGCAGGGTCTCCTCGGGCAGCGGCCCGTGCTCGGCGACGGCGTCGCTGAGGCTGGGCCCGGCGACGTACCCGGTGGCGACCCACGGCACGTCGTCGTCGGGCCCGGCGTCGAGCACGGGCGCGGTCCACGTGCCGCCGACGCGGCGCGCGGCCTCGACCTCGCGGCGGAAGCGGGTACGGAACTCGTCGTCGTGCGCGAAGTGCGGGTGGACGACCTTGACGGCCACGGTGGCGCCGCCCGGGCTGCGGCCCAGGAAGACCCGGCCCATGCCGCCGGAGCCGAGCCTGCCCAGCACCCGGTACGGCCCGACGACCTCGGGATCACCGTTCTGCACTGGCTGCATGGACTCCCCCCGGCCCCGCCTCTCCTACGGCCCCGCGTACGCCCCCTGTCGCCGCCCCAGCTTAGGCCGCGCCCCCCGCCGGCAGCAGCCGTACCCGCGCCTCGTCCGGGAAGCCCGCGCGGCGGGCGAACTCGTCGATGCCCTCCAACTGCTCGGCGCCCAGCCTGAAGTCCAGGGTGCGGAAGTACCGTTCGAGCAGCGGCGGGTCGAACGACTCCCACCGCGCCGCCTGCTCGGCCACCTTGTCGACCTCGGCCAGCGACAGGTCGCGGGAGTCGAGGAACGCCCGGTGCACGTTCGCCACCAGCTCGGGCTCGCGGGCCAGGAAGTCGCGGCGTACGGCCCACACGGCGAAGACGAACGGCAGCCCGGTCCACTCCTTCCACATCTGCCCGAGGTCGTGCACGTGCAGTCCGAGCCGCGGGGCGTCGTGCAGCGAGGCGCGCAGCGCGGCGTCCCCGATGAGCACGCCGGCCTGGGCCTCGCGCATCATCAGGGAGAGGTCGGGGGGGCAGGAGTAGTAGTCCGGCGTGATGCCGTACTGCTCGCCGATCAGAAGCTCGGCCAGGCGCACGGAGGTGCGGGAGGTGGAACCGAGCGCCACGCGCTCCCGGTCCAGATCCCCCAGCGGCCGCTGCGAGACGATCACGCAGGACATCACGGGCCCGTCGCAGCCGACGGCGATGTCGGACAGGGCGACGAGCTCGTCGGCGTGTCGGAGGTACTCCACGAGGGTGACGGGGGCGATGTCCAGCTCCCCGCCGACGAGCTGCTCGCTGAGCCGTTCCGGGGTGTCCTTCGAAAGCTCCAGGTCGAGCAGGGTGCCCGTACGGGCGAGGCCCCAGTAGAGGGGGACGCAGTTCAGGAACTGGATGTGGCCGACTCGTGGCCGGCGCCGAGCTCCTGCGTCGGGTGGCGGTGCTGTCACGGCTCCGAGGCTAACCGCAGCCCCGACCGCACGCGGGTACGGGGGCTCACCGGAGGGTGATCTTTTCCCTACCGGGGCGGGCTCGCGCGTGCTAGGCTCAACCGCAAGTTGCAGTTTGGTTTCCTTGCAGTACCGTGCCTGCGGAGATTGTGACGCCGCGGGCATGTGTCGTTTTCAGGCTTCTTCGAGGCTCTGGGGCAGGGCGACCCTTTGGCCCAAGGAGGGCTCATGGCTACCGGAACCGTCAAGTGGTTCAACGCTGAAAAGGGCTTCGGCTTCATCGCCCAGGACGGCGGCGGTCCCGATGTCTTCGTCCACTACACCGCTATCAACGCCCAAGGCTTCCGCTCGCTCGAAGAGAACCAGCAGGTGACCTTCGACGTGCAGCAGGGCCCGAAGGGTCCGCAGGCGGCCAACGTCTCCCCGTCGTGACGCTGGCACCACGCTGACCTGAGGAACCCCCGCCCTCCTGGCGGGGGTTTTCTCATGCCCGGGTGTCGGTGGGGCCGGATACGGTGGCGTCGTATGAGCGACGCGGAGACGGGCGCGGAGCCCGAGGACGAGACAGGCGCGGCAGGCGGTACGGGTGCCGGGGGCGCGACCGGTGGCGCGGACGTGGCCGGGGCCGGGAGCGAGACCGAGCGCGAGACCGAGGACGGGGCTCAGCGCGAAGCCGGAGCCGGGGACGACACTGCGGCCGGGCATTCCTCCGCCTCCGGCGCCGACCCCGAGATCACCGCCGGCCTGATCCGCGAGCTGCTGCGCGAGCAGCACCCCGACCTCGCCGACCGCCCCCTCACCCTCGGCGCCCGCGGCTGGGACAACCAGCTCTGGCGGCTCGGCGACGACCTCGCCGTACGCCTCCCGTGGGCCACCGAGTCCGCCGACGAGCTGCTGCGCAAGGAGCACGCCTGGCTCCCCGAGCTGGCCCCGCACCTGCCGCTCCCCGTGCCCGTGCCGCAGCGCATCGGCGAGCCCTCCGAGCGCTTCCCGCGCCCCTGGATCGTCACCACCTGGGTGCCCGGCACCCCCGCCGACCGCGCCCCGGTCACCCGCGGCCCGGCCGCCGCCGACACCCTCGCCGCGTTCCTGACCGCGCTGCACCGGCCCGCACCCGGCGGCGCCCCCACCGGGCGGGGTCGCGGCGGGCCGCTGTCGGACGCGGCCGAGTGGTTCGCGCAGCAGCTCGCCGAGGCGGCCGCGCTGGGGCTCGTCGCGGACGCGGATGCGGATGCCGTACGGGCGGTATGGGACGACGCCGTCGCCGCGCCCGCGTGGAGCGGCCCGGCGCTGTGGCAGCACGGCGACCTGCACCCCGCGAACGTCCTCACCGCCGGCGGCACTCTGTGCGGCGTCGTCGACTTCGGCGACCTGTGCGCCGGCGACCCCGCCCTCGACCTCGCCGCCGCGTGGATCCTGCTCCCCGACGACGCCGCCGCGGAGCGCTTCCACACCGCGTACGGACCGGCCGTCGACGCGGCGACGCTGCGCCGCGCCCGCGGCGTCGCGGTGCTGCGGGCGCTGGTCGGGCTGCTCGTCGGGGAGGCGGGCGTGCGGGGCCGGAAGGGCGGCAAGGAGACGTGGGGCCCGCCGGCGCGGGCGTCGCTGCGGAGGTTGCTGGCGGACGCGGAACGGCGGTAGGGGGCGCCGGTGCCGGCCCGCGTCCCACGAGCCGCCGGAGCCCGGGGCCCGTTCCCGGTCAGCCTTCGGCCGCGTACAGCTCGTCGATGACGTGCCCGAAGTCCCGTACGATCGCCGCCCGCTTCAGCTTCATCGACGGCGTCACGTACCCGGCCTCCTCCGTGAAGTCCGCGGGCAGCACCGTGAACCGGCGGATCGACTCCGCGCGCGAGACCAGCTCGTTCGCTCCGTCGACCGCCCGCTGGAGGTCCGCGCGGAGCAGCGGGTCGCGTATCAGCTCCGTGACCGGGACGTAACTGCGCTTGCGCATCATCCGCCAGTGCTGCAGCCCCTCGGGGTCGAGGGTGAGGAGCGCCGCGACGTACGGGCGGTCGTCGCCGACGACGAGGCACTGGCTGACCAGCGGGTGCGCCCGCAGCCGGTCCTCCAGGGGCGCGGGCGCGAGGTTCTTGCCGGAGGCGGTGACGATGAGGTCCTTCTTGCGGCCGGTGATCGTCAGATAGCCGTCGGCGTCCAGCTCGCCGAGGTCGCCGGTGGCGAACCAGCCGTCGTCGGTGTCGAGCCGGGTGACGCCGGCCTCGGCGTCCCAGTAGCCGGAGAACAGGTGGCCGCCGCGGACCAGCACCTCGCCGTCGGGCGCGATCCGTATCGCGGTGCCCGGCAGCGGCCAGCCGACGGTGCCGAAGCGGGGCTTCAGCGGCGGGGTGACGGTGGCGGCGGCGGTGGTCTCGGTGAGCCCGTACCCCTCGAAGACCTTGACGTCGGCGCCGGCGTAGAAGGCGGCGAGGCGGCGGCCGAGCGGGGAGCCGCCGCAGATCGCGTACTTGACGCGGCCGCCGAGCGCGGCCCTGATGCGGCGGTAGACGAGGGCGTCGTACAGCTTGCGCAGCGCCCTGAGGCGCGTACCGGGGCCGGGCCCCTCGCCGTGCAACTCGGCCTCCAGGGCTTCGGCGTAGCGGACGGCGACCTTCGCGGCGCGGTCGAAGGAGGCGGCACGGCCGATGCCTTCTGCGGTGGCGCGGCCGGTATTGTAGACCTTTTCGAGGACGTACGGGATGCCGACGAAGAACGTCGGGCGGAAGGCGGCGAGGTCGCGCAGCAGGTCGTCGGTCTTGATGCTGGGCGCGTGGCCGAGTTTGACGCGGGCGCGGAGGCAGCCGATGGCGGTCATGCGGCCGAGGACGTGGGAGAGCGGGAGGAAGAGGAGGGTGGCGGGAGGGTCTTCGCTGACGGCGGTGAAGAGGGGGTAGAGCAGCTCGATGGCGTTGTCGACCTCGGCGAGGAAGTTGCCGTGGGTGAGGACGCAGCCCTTGGGCAGGCCGGTGGTGCCGGAGGTGTAGATGACGGTGGCGACGCTCGCCGGGCCGAGGCCGGCGCGGCGCTGGCGGACGAGGGTGTCGGGGACGTCGCGGCCCGCGGCGGCGAGCTGACCGAGGATGCCGGTGTCGAGCTGCCAGAGGTGGGCGAGGTGCGGCAGGTCCTGGCGCCGGCCGCTGAGGAGGCGGGCCTGCTCGACGCTCTCGACGGCGCAGGCGAGGGCGCCGGAGTCGTGCAGGATGTGGCGGGCCTGGATGGCGGAGGACGTGGGGTAGACGGGGACGGTGATGAGTCCCGCGGCCCAGGCGGCGAAGTCCAGCAGGGTCCACTCGTACGTCGTACGCGACATGATCGCGAGCCGGTCGCCGGGGCGCAGCCCGTAGACGATGAGGCCCTTGGCGACGGCGAGGACGTGCTCGGCGAACTCGGCCGCGGTGACGTCGGCCCAGGTCCCGTCGGCGCGCGGGCGGGCGAGGGCGGGCTCGCCGGGGGAGTGGGCGGCGTTGTCGAAGGGGATGTCGGCGAGGGAGCCGTGCTGGGCGTGCGGGGCGGCGGGGGGCACCTCCGCTTCGCGGACGCCGCGGGCGTCGGCGCGGACGGCGGGCGGCAGCAGCGGGGGGACGGCGGTGCCGGGGAGGAGTCTGGAGTTGATCTCCTTGAGGTATTGCGGGGGGTGTGCGGGCGCCGGGTGCTGCTGCTGTGGTGCGGATTGCGTCATGGGTGGCTCCGTGACGTTCGCGTCGGCTTCGTACGGCTCGCCGGGCGGCAACGGACGCCGCATTCTCGCGAACGGCCGGCCACCCCGCCAGAGGACGCGGCACCCGGTACTCCCGGTTCCGCTTGCCTGCGCGCGGCCACGCCCCGTCAGCGGCAGACGACGAAGGCCCCCTGCCCCGCTTCGGGCTCTCCACGCATGGCACCTACAGCAACGGCGACGAGGGCGGACCCGACGAAGGTCCCCATGAGGATCAGCGCGACCCCGACGGCGAAGAGCCCGGAGTTGTCGTCCGACCAGTCGTAGTACGAGGCGAAGGTCAGCCCGGCGGTCGACCCGAGCACAGCGGGCACGAAGTGCCGCACGTACGCGACGACGACCACGGCGACGAGCAGCGTCAGCACCAACCCGCCGACCTGCCACGCCTCGTACGGCCCGGTCTCGATATCCCCGCGCACCTCGCGCTCCTGGTCCCAGCCGAGCCACCCGGCCCAGGCCCCGGCGGCGGCACCAGCCAGGAGGCCGAGGGAGAGCAGTTGAAAGAGAAGAATCCGCAGCACACGACGCATACCCCCACCCTCGTGGCCCGCCCGCGGCCCGAACCAGAGCGAAGGTACTCACCCCCGCCTGAGTACGAACCCGCACCCTCACTCCCCCGGCTCCCCGACCACCCGCCGGAACACCTGCCGCGAACCCCCCTCGGGCCCGGCCGGGGCAGCCTCGGCGGGGCTGAACCCCAGCCGCTCGTAGAAGACCCGCGCCCCGCTGGCAACGGCCCCGGGATGATCAACCCCGAACGTCACCACCTCGACGCACCCGGCCCCCCGCCCCCGTACGAACCGCCGCTCCGCCTCCGCCATCAGCGCCCGCCCGACGCCCTGCCCCCGGGCGTCCTCGGCCACCACCAGCCAGTGCACCCGGAAAACGGACGCCTCACCCCCGAACAGCAACCCCCCGACAACGGACCCCCCGGAAACGGCAACGAGCGCAACCCCACCCCGAATGTGCTCCCGCACGGCCTCGTGGAACCCGGGCTCGTCGACCATGGCCCCGAACCACTGCTCAGCCCCGGCGGCAAGCCGCAGAAACCCGCCGAAGTCCCGCTCCCCCGCGAGTCTGACGATCACCACCGCAGTCCGGCAGAGCGACCCGCGGGTGACGGCGGGCCCGGCATCAGCCCGGCATGCTGCGCTGGTTCGCTCAAGCGGGTAGCCAGGAGGGCCACCAGGGCGGGATGTTGCTCGCCGGGCAGAGGCCGGAGTGCCGGGATATCCCTCCGGCGTACCGAGAACCGCGAATGCCGCCCAGCCGACGAGCAGGGAGACCTTCAACGTGATCGGCACCACGGTGAAGACGGCCGCCTTCCAGGAACCGGGCCGGACCAGGCGCCACAGAACCCCCGAGGCGATCACGGCCGCGAGCGCGCTGACGCACAGGAGGGCCGGGAGTCCCATGAAGATGAGGCCCAAACGGTGCCCCGGCTCGTTCGCGGCATCGCAGTAGTCCCGCGAACGCAGGATGAGCAAGGCGACGACGAACCCGCACCCCACTCCGGTCAGCGCCGCCAGCCAGAAGGCGGACAGAAAGCGGCGCGACGGCCGTTCAATGGGCCCCATGGTCTTCACGACGTCCTGCCTGGACGGCCAGTTGCACGGGCAATCCTGTGCTTCCGGCACGCGCCCGTGCGGAAGGATGGCTGAGGGGGCCAGGGGAAGCGGCCTGATACGGCTCTTCAGACGGCGGACGGTCCCGGCCGGGCCTTCGCGGAAACCGCCGCCCGAGTTGGTGGCTGAAGCACGTCCCTATCCCGGCGGCTGGGTGTACGAGATCGACGGAGCGAAGGGCGATGATCCCCATGGAGAGGTGCCGCCGACAGCCATAGCCGGGGCCTGGGAGGTGGATTCCGGCGGTGCGCTGACCGGCGTCTACCAGGCGCATCCGAACTACGGCGCCGACGGTCCCCGGCCGGCGCACGGCTGACTCGGGCGCACCGACTGACGCACGCGGCTCGGAACAGGCACGTCCTTCCACCAGTTGAGAGCCACGACTGGCCTGGTCGGGCAGGAGGTCAGGCAGAGGCCGAAGGGGCTACGCGTAGGTACCTGCGCCCGGGTCGGCAGGGTCGCCAAGCGTGCTCAATGACAAGTGCTGGAACGGCTCTTTGGCGTGCGGGTACGGGTGCGTACCCGTACCCTGGGGCGGCGGGAAGGAGTCTGCCGATGCCCGACGCCAATGTCCGCATCCCCGAGGAAGCCAGGGACCGACTCGCCGCCGTCGCGGCGGCCGAAGGCATGTCCCTGCGCGCCTACTTGGCCCGCCTCGCCGAGGGCCTCCTCACCCCGGCCGAGCGTGCCGAACGGACGGAGAAGGCCCGCGAGACGCTCAAGGCGTGGAACGGATACGCGCCTACCGCGGCGGAGCAGCAGAGCCTCGACAGCGAACTGGACCGGCGCCTGGACCAGGTAAGCGGTTCGTGACCGACCTGCACATCATCCTGGACGACACCGCGATGGCCGCGGCCGGGCAGGGCAACATCCTCGCCTCCCGGCTCATCCACCGGGCTCACGCCGAACCGGGGTGGTTCCTCTACGCCCCAGCGTGTGCGCTCGTGGAAGCCGACCGCCGCCGGCCGGGAACGGCCGAGCACCTCGCGGCCCTGCCCGGCATCACCGTCCTGGACCTCGATCTGCCCGCCGCCCTGGCGGTAGCGAAGCAGAGGACCTGGGCCGCAGCCCACAGCAGCCACGCGGCCCAGCCCACCCCGGACCGTCCCGACGGGGCAGTGCTGGCCACCACCGCCCCGGAACGGTGGGAGGGCCAACGGGTACGAGTCCTGGACCTCAGTTCCTGACCGAATGCCAGCGCAGTGGTGCCGCTGCGCGGACGCCCGCGGCCCCGGAACTGCCGGGGTGCGGGCGTCGCGTGGGGGGCGGGGGCGGTCAGGCCGCCGCTGTTGCCGGGGTTTTGGGCGGGGTGGGGTCCACCGGGTGCGGGTCGTCGAGGTCGAAGCTGGTGGCGTTGTCGTACATGTCGCGGTCCAGGATCTTCTCCTGCGACGCGACCAGCACCGGGATCACCGCCTGGCCCGCGACGTTCGCAGCCGGACCTCATGTAGGTATGTTGTCCGGCCGGGCAGGGAGGTCGGGCACATGGCGAAGCCGCAGCGCGTCGGGATCTACGTACGTATCAGCAAAGACGCCAAGGGGCAGGAACTCGGGATCAAGCGCCAGGAGAAGGCGTGCCGGGAGCTATGCAAGCAGCGGGGATGGCCCGTACTCAAGGTCTACCCCGAGAACGACACGTCAGCGTCGACCACCAGCCGGCGGAAGCGCCCAGAGTACGCACGGATGATGAAGGATGCCCGCGCAGGCGTCATCGACGCCGTGGTCGTCTACTCGATCGACCGGCTGACTCGCCGACTCAGCGAGCTGACCGCCTTCCTGGACGAGCAGAAGGCCCACAGGTTCCAGTTCGCGACGACCGAGGGCGAAGACACCTCCACAGCCAACGGCCGCATGATCCTTTCCATCAAGGGAGCTGTGGCCCAGGGCGAGACCGAGCGCATGGCCGAGCGCGTCAACGCCGCTCTACGCCAGCGCCGGGAGCAGGGAAAGCCGCACGCTGGCGGGCCACGCGTGTTCGGCTTCGAGGAGGGCTCGAACTTCCAGCGACTCGTCCCGGAGGAAGTTGAGTTGATCCGGGAGGGCTACCGCATGCTGATGGAGCGGAAGACGACCGGAGACGTGGCGCGGCTATGGAACGAGCGAGGTGCACGGACGTCGGGTACGGCGACGGCGTGGACGATCCAGAAAGTGAAGCGCGTCTACCGCTCCGAGCGAGTCGGCGGCATCGTGACTCACCAGGGCCGGGAGGTCGGAGACAGCACGTACCCGCACCCCCTCACCCGCCGCGAGTGGGAGAACGTACAGACGGTCTTGGACGAACGCAGCACCCCGGCCCACCGCGGAGCGGGCCGCCGCAAGCACCTCTACCGGGGCTTTCTGCGGTGCGGTCACTGCGGTTCGCTGATGAGCGTCCAGTGGATGACGCTCAACGGGAAGCGACGCCGCCGGGCCTTCTGCAACTCGTCCCAGATCGTGAAGGAGACTGGGGAACCCGGCTGCGGCAAGGTCTACCGCGCGTACGACTGGATCGAGGCCCGCCTTGATGAGGTTGTGGAAGCCGCGCTCCTCAAGCGCCGGCCGAAGCCTCGCCCGCGGCCGGTCGATGACGACCTGAGTAGCGAGATCGAGCGGCAGGAGCGCCGCGTCAGGGATCTCCGGCAGCGCTGGAAAGACGGGCAGATGGAGGACGAGGACTACTACGACTCCCTTGCCCATCTGCGGGAGACTCTGCGCCAGCTACGAGCCCGTGAAGCCGCCGTCACCATCGCCGAGAGCCGGGAAGAGGTCGACGCACTCACCGTTTGGCGGGACGACCGCCCGGAGAACCTTGAACGGCGTCGGGTCATCGCCGCCAGCGTGATCGAGAGGGCCGAGGTCTACAGCGTCGGCAGAGGCCGCCGCAAGCCGCCGGAGCTGGATTCCATCGAGATCACGCCGCGCGGCGCGGAGCCTAAGTTGCAGGCATAGACCAGCGTTCCCGGGAGCCCGTAACACGATCTCCCGCAAGCACCGTTGAGGCGCATCACTTACAGTACTTGCATCTGTACGGATGGCCCGCTACGATTTCGCGCACTGGAGACCATCCTGAGCTAACGGCACGACGGGCCAAATGCACGGGTTCCGGTAGCAACATTCTAAAGATCTTCGAGATTCGCACTCCGCAAGAACGGGAATCCATAGGGGACCGAACGCGCGGCCGTCGAGGGCGTCTCTCGGTACGACCACTTTCATGTGGTCGGGCCGAGCGCGCCCTTTTTGCTTTGCCCGATCACCTGAAGGGGAAAGGTGTGTTGGGCCAGGTGGAAGTCTACGGCTGGGCTGCAGCGATCGTTTCAGGCATTGGCGCCCTGTCCTGGATCGTTCTCGCGTTAGTAAGAAGGATTGCAGTCATCTGCAAGGAGATGACTAAGGCCATTCGCTCGGTCTACGAGCTGCGCAATGAAGTCCACCGGCTGAGATGCACCAGAGGCACTCAGCCAGCCGAGAGGATCGACATCACACCGCGCGGCGCGACGACCGATCCGGAGGCATAGCCTCACACCCCGGATGACGACTGTCCGCGGCGTATTCGTCCACGACCGCGGACAGGCGATCGTCGTAATCCTCCGGAGGAACCCAGCGCGCAAGGATCCGTGCGATCCACTCCGGAGGCGATGAGGGGGCGGGATCGGTCAAGGGCGCCCATCCCCTTCGCGAATCGCTTCACGAGCGATCTCGCGGTTGGTGGCAAGGTCCCCAGCGACGCCGGCCGCGATAAGGGTCGCGCCAGGCGTGTGGCCGGAATCGGCGTAGCGCCATTGGACGTCGGTCACCGCGTCCGAGACGCGGGCGTGGTCGCCGGTGCCGTCGCCACGTTCGTGCCGGGCCCGTTCGGCACGCAGGGCCGCGTAGGTCGTCGAGTAGGCCCGGGACTTGGTGAGGATGTGGCCGCGGTAGCCGAGGGTGTGGGCCCATGCGTGCAGGCGTAGCGATGCGTACTCCGGCAGGTCGCCGAAGCGCCAGCAGGTGCGCATGAGGGTGCGGACGTGCTTGCTGACGCGGGCCGCGTCGATGTCGTCCAGGGTGGTGAGCCGGTAGTCGGTGCCGGCACCGGTGGCGCTTGCGCCTTTGGTGACGTACTTGGCGACGTAGGCGGCTACGGCGTCGTCAGGCGGTCCGTCGAGGTCCGCACGCAGGGGCCGGGCGTCCACCTCGGCGCCCCAGCGCAGCACCAGCTCGCCCACGGCGGGGCTGTACGGAGTACCGACCGTGATCCGCTGTGCCGCCGTGCGCACAGCCTCAATGAGCCGTTCTGTACTGCCCCATGCAGGAGGTTCGTCGTCCGGTCCGGCAGGGCCGTCGAGCCGTACGACGGCGTGGACGTGGACGGCGGCGCGTCGCTGGTACTCGGCTACCCGGGCGAAGGAGAGTCGTGCGTGCTCCGGGAAGCGGGACTGTGCCAGTCCGGCCGTCGTGGCGAGTTGGCGCCGGACGGCGCGGACGAAGCGGTCCCAGAGCTTGCCCGCGTGTGCGTGCCAGAGCACGTGTGCCGTGTAGTCATAGCAGCCAGGGCAGAGGGGTTGGCCGATGAGGGAGTCTGCCGGGTCGTGAACGGATCCGCAGCTCAGCGGACGGCCATGCTCACACTCGCCGCGCTCACGCCGAGGGCGGCAGCGTTCGCCGGTTCTGTGGACGGCGCCGAAGGACGGTGCGGTGAGGGTGAGGAAGAGTCGGGGTCGGTCGCGAACGGTGGTGGGGGTGTTCTTGCCGCCGAGGAGGCCGGCGCGGACGAGGTGGTAGGTGTCGCCTGCGTGGAGGCGGGAGCAGGGCGGGCAGACAGTGGCGCGGCGGTTGCGGCAGCGGATGAGGAGGCGTTCGCCGGGTTCCTTGCGGGTGTCGTAGTGGTGCAGGATCTCGCCGGTCGTCGTGTCGCGTGTGGTGGTTGAGCCGGTGAGGTGGATGGGGTGGGCGCAGCCGCCGGTGGCGGTGATCTGCTGGAGCCATCGGGGGAACTTGGGGTCTTGGGCGAGGCGTATCGCGTCGCGGTCTGCGTCGGAGAGCTGGCGCAGGCGCGCCGCCACGTCGAGCACGGCGCGCCTGTCAGCCCGGGTGTTGTCGGGTGTGATGGTGGTGACCTTCCGGGGTGGGCCGCGGTAGCGGCCGAGTTGGCGGGGAATGGCGCGCTGTCGTTCATGTCGTTGCTCCTCTTCGTTGATCGATTGGCTGGTTGGGTTCAGCGGATGGTTCCGGCACCCCGGCAGACGCGGCAGCGTCGCCGCCGGCCGGTCCAGGTGGTGCGTGCGCCTTCTCCCTTGCAGTGCGGGCACCTGACACGAGGCATAGGCATGGGGGGTGGCCCTCCTAGAAGTGGGCGAAGCCGGTGGTGATCCAGGTCATGAAGCCGTCGACCGTGTGGATCACGGGGGTCTGTCCGAGGTAGATGCCGAACAGGGCGATGCAGGTCGCTTCCCAGGCGCGTACGTCCCGGGAGCGGACGAGGAGGAAGGTGATGATCCCGAAGAGGACCACCAGCGAGACGGCCGTTCCCGCGCTGGTCATGACTCGTCTCCCTTCAGCGCCTCAAGGGCGCGGTCGAGTGCGGGCAGCACGGGCGTCACGTGCGCGTGCTTCGCCGCCGTGGTGGTGGCTTCCTCGGTCGTGGTGAGCTGTGAGCGGGCGCGGTTCCAGCCGCCGTCCGGGCCGGCGCAGACGGCGACGCCTTGTTCGTCGGGGGTGATGGTCTGGGCGACGGTCACGGCGTCTTTGTTGAGGTCGCCGAGGGCCATTTCGGCGGTGCCGGGGTCGTTGACGCGGTGGCAGATCCGGCCGTTGAGTTGGGCGCGTAGTGCGGTGGCGCCGGGGCCGAGGTCGGAGCCGATCCGTTGGCCGGCGATGACCAGGTGGACGCCGAGCGCGGCGCCGAGCTGGGCCAGGCGCAGCAGGTAGGTGGAGCACTGCTCCGTCTCCGCCTTGCTGGGCCGGGTGCCGTCCGAGAGATACAGCTCTGCCAACTCGTCGACGAGGACGACGACGGGAACGGGCCGTTGCTTGCCCGGCAGCTCCCAGATCGAGCGGACGCCCGCCTCACGGCAGATGCTCATCCGGTCCTGTGTCTCGACCACCAGCGCGCCGAGGACGGCCACCGCTTCGCGGCGGGAGGTGGCCAGTGCGCTCAACCTGTCGGTGAACAGGCCCAGTTCCATGCCGCCTTTGCAGTCGATGCCGACGAGGGCGACGGGTTGGGGTGCGAGCTGGGCGACCAGACGGGCGAGGAGGGTGGATTTGCCGGATCGGGTGGCGCCGGCGATGAGCCAGTGCGGCACCAGGAGGAAGTCCATCAGCCACGCGCCGCCGCTTTCCAGCGCGCCGAGGACCGCGGTGAGCAGCCGGGGCTTGGCCGTGACCAGGCCCGGCCGCGCGAGGGGGTCGGTGGCGGTTGCGGTCAGCAGTACGTGTCCGCGCCGGGGGGAGGTGACGCGGACCGCGTGGACCTTCCAGGCGTGCGCCAGCGCATCCGCCGCCGCCGTGAACACGGCCGGTGTCTGCCCGGGGTGGAGCCGCACCGTCACCGCGAGGCCCAGGCGGGTTGCCCGCGGGAAGGAGATTCGCGGCGGTGCCGGGCGCAGTGCCTCGCCCTTGACGATCAGGTCGCCGAGGAGCCCGCGGGGCGGGCGATGGGAGACGGCCAGGTCGGTGAGAATGGCGACGCGGCGCCAGGTGACGAGAACCCGGCAGGCTGTGACCGGGTAGCCGATGAGGTACCAGTGCCAGGCCGGGCGGTGCCGCTTGAGCAGGTTGCCGATGACCAGCACCCAGGCCAGCACCGCGGCGGCTAACGCGATCAGGATCCAGTTCATCGCGCCTCACCGCCCTTGACCGGCGGGCCGGATGCGGGGGTGATGGTGTCGGCGCGGAAGCTGATGCCGTGCCGGTCGCCCATCTGCCAGGCGAACGCGGTCAGTCCGGTGACCTTGAGGACCTGCCCTTCTTCGATCCCCTTCGGCTCACCGGCCACCGCGATCTCGATCACCGAGATGCGGCGGGCGTCTTGCCTGACCGTGACGGCCACGGTGTAGACGGTGTTGCCGTCCTTGTCCTTCCTGACCTCCTTGGTGTCGGGATTGACGATCTTCGCTTCAGGGGCGATGGCGCACCGCAGTACGCCCAGCCGCCCGGTGTCCACAGGTATGGACTGCATTGCTTCGGCCTCCCTGGCCTGTTGAGGACGCCAAACCCTTCTGCCTGACGTCACTTGTCCTGACGAGTTATGAGTATGGGGAGCTGTACAGCACGGAAGCAACTACTTATTCTGACGAGTGATGTCGCGCGTGCGACGTGCCTACGACGACGAGAAGACGAAGGTGCCGAGATGAGCGAGATCCAGCGCCCCGGAGCCCTCTACCAGCAGGTCGCCGCCGCCATCCGCGAAGCGATCCTGTCCGGCGAGTTCACCGCCGGCGCACCACTGCCCTCCGAGACCCAGCTCATCGCCCGCTACCAGGTCTCCCGCCCCACCGTCCGCAACGCCATCGCCGCCCTGCGCGCCGAAGGACTCATCGAAGTCCGCCACGGCAAAGGCAGCTTCGTCCGCACCACCGGAACCCCCGCACTCACCATCAACCGGCGCGTCACTCGCAGCCGCGGCGGACAGTTCACCTCGGCGGACGGCATCGAGTGGACCACCACCGAAGCGCCCGCCGTCTACCGCTCCCACACCACCCAGGCCACCGGCGCACTCCTCGGACTGGACGCGGAAGAAGCGATCTTCGTCTGCGACCGCCTGCTCACCGACCCGGCCACCGGCACCCGCGCCCTGCACCGCACGACCATCCCGTTCGAAGTCGCCGAGAGGGTCGACACGCTCGCCGAGGCGCCGGACCGCGAGCCGGACGCGATCTACGCACTGCTCACCGAGGCCGGACACACGCTGTGGTGGTCCGAGACGGTACGCGCCCGCATGCCGCTGCCCGACGAGCGGACCGCCCTGCAACTCCCCGACGCCACACCGGTCATGCACCTCGCCCGCGTCACGCACGGCACCGACGACCGGCCCCTGCTCCTCGAAGAACTCCGCACCGGAGCGGACCGCGCCCAACTCGCCTACCGGATCACCGCCGACAAACAGGCCGCCCGCGCCAGCCGCGCATGAGGGCCGAGGATCGGTCGAAACTTTCTCTACTTCCTCAAGGGCGCGCCTGCGGCGCGCCGGGCGCCCGTGCCGCCCCGGCCGGGCGTGCGGCGTGCCCGCCGGTCCCGGCCGGACGGCCAGCGCCCCACACCACAGCACACACCAGGACGCGGGAAGTTGACCGGCTGGCTTCGGCCGGAGTACGCAGGGCTGGGGGTCGTCAGCTTCCGAGGCTTTAGGCAGCTCCCATGGGGCGAGCCTCGAAGAGCAGGGGGCCAATCGGGCACAACAACGGGCAGGCCAGGTACCTGCCCGATTCGCCCGGCCAGCGTAAGGCCCCCTGCTCTCTCGCCCCATGGCAGCTACCGCCCAAACCCTCTCCAGCCGACGACGCACACAGCTACGGGACACCCGACCACCGGACCGCATCACGACGCACCGCCCACGTCACCGGCCGCGTCCTCCAGGAGCACGGCGAGCTGTTCCACAGCGGCCGGCCACCCTGCCAGGCGCACCACACCGCGGCCGTCCTGGTTGGCGTCGGCCACGGCACGCACCCGGGACAGTTCCACCCCGGCAGCCAGCAACGCCCGGTTCAGCCGGTCCGCGGCCCGTGCCGCCTCACGCCAGCCCGCCACGTAATCGACGCTGGAGTTCCACAGGCCGGCATCGAGCGCGAAGACGTCCAACCCGTCGTTCAGCCTGTCCTCACCAGCTCCGGACACGTGATCCACCTCTGTCCCGATCTATGTAACGGATCGTCAACTTCCTTGGCCCAGGGCAAAAACGCAGAGCGACGGCCCCGGTACCATCTGGCACCGGGGACCGTCGCGTCCCCAGCCGGGCCACCCTTCGCTTCCTAGGGCTGTTGGGTGGCCCGGTCTCGGTCTGAAGTTGGTGGGGTGCGGCCCCGTTTCCGCGTTGGGAGCCAGCGGACGCCTGAGAGCCGCACCCCTGGCCGGAGAGGGTCAGTCCCCGGCCAGACCGGTCCGCCGTCCTCCTCCCGATCGCTGGGAAGGGCGTCCATGGACGACGGACCGGCGACTACAGCGCGTTGCCGCGGGGCTTGCCGTCGAGGTCGAACCGGCAGCACACGGTCTTACCGCCCTCAGCCTCCGGCACCCACCACAGCGCGTCCGACAACTGCTGGACGATCGACAGGCCACGGCCGTGAGTCGGCAACAAGACCTCCACGAAGTCACCCGCCAACTCCGGCGAGAACAGCTCACCACCCGGAACACACGGCGGCTCGGAGTCTTCGTCAGCCACCCCGACGAGCAGCACCGAGGGCCACTTCCGCAGCGTGACGTCGATACGCCGGGAGCCGCCGGGCCGCGCACGACGCGCGTCGGGAACAGCGTGATTGACGACGTTCCCGACCAGCTCCCCGATCACCAGCTCCGCGTCATCAGCAAGCCAGGACAGACCCCAGTCGTCCAGCGCCGACGTGACCAGCTTCCGCGCCGCGCGCAGCGAATCGGATGCCTCGGCGTGCAGGGTGAGCCCCCGGAACTGCTCCACCGGCGGGGCAAAGGCCGCAGCACGCTCGGCAGCCGCCGATGGAACCTCATCGATCCGACCAATCGGCCCGCGCTCCATGGCGTCCTCCGGTTATCCGCGATCTTCTCAGTTCCTCGAACACCGCCCAGTGAACGGCCCCGGCAGTCAATTCGGGAGCGTTCACCGGGGGTTCACGTGAACACCGGGACCAGAGAGGGGGTTCACCGATGAACCCCCACCGCCCTACGATCTGTGACAACATCACGACTTGCCGTCATTCTCGGGTTAGGGCAGGGGAGCATGAACCGAGAGCCGAACGCGCAGTTGATCGCCGTCATGAACGAGGCCAGCGTCTCGAACAAGGGCCTGGCCAAGCGCATGCGAGACCACGCAGCGCAGCGCGGGGACAACCTCGGCACGACACACATCGCCGTGCAGCGCTGGCGCGATGGCGCCGGTATCCAGCCGAAGACGGCGGCCACCATGGCACACGTCCTGAGTAACAAGCTCCGACGGCGGCTCACCCCCAGGGATCTCGGCTTCCCGGACCCGTACGAAGCAGCAGCACCGCCGACATCGGGCTACCCCGAGACATTCGCCGACGCACTGGCGATGCTCGAAGAGACCACCGAGGAACGGGCCGACTCCCCCAGCAAGCTCATCGTGCCCGATTCCGATACCAGTGCAGCCGTCCTGTCGTGGATGGTCTCCCGCCCTGACGGTCTCCAGCCGGACCGCCCGGCATCCCAGCGCGTCGGCATGCGCGACGTACGCGCCGTCCGCACCGCCGCGGACATGTTCATGCAACTGGACTTCCTCTACGGCGGCGGCCACGGCCACAAGGCGTTACGCCACTACTTCCGCCACGAAGTCCTCCCCCTACTCAGCGCCAGCTACAGCGAGAAGGTAGGCACCGCGCTCTTCAGCGCCGCCGCAGAGATCTCCCAACTCCTCGCCTGGACCGCCTACGACACCGGCAACCACCGCCTCTCGCACCGCTACCTGACCGGCACCCTCCGCCTCACCCAGGTAACCGCCGACCGCATGTTCGGCGCCCGCATCCTGTCCAACCTCAGCCACCAAGCGAACTACCTCGGCAACCACGCCCAGGCCATCCAGTTAGGCCGCGCCGCCGTCGAGGGCGGAAGAGGCAAGTCCACTCCCCGCGCCATGGCCCTGTTCGCCGCCATGGAAGCCCGCGCCTGCTCCAACGCCGGAGATGCCATCGGAGCCGGCCGCGCGATGAACGAAGCGGAGCGCTACTTCGAACGAGCCGACACCGCCGAAGACCCCGAGTGGCTGGGCTACTTCGACTCCGCCGAGTTGATGGGCGAGTTCTGCCACTGCTTCCGCGACCTCAAGCAACGCCGCGAAGCCATCGAACACGCCCAACGCGCCGTAGACGACACTGACCCCAAGTACGCCCGCACCCTCGGCTTCTGCCGCATGGTCCTGGCCAAGAGCCAACTCATCAACGGCGAACTTGAGGCAGCCGTCGCAACCGCGAGCCTGGCCGTAGACGCAGGCGACTCTCTCCAATCAGCCCGCTTCCAGCGCTACATCAACGACTTCCAGCGCGACGTCAACACCCATACCAACAACCGCACTGTCGCGGAGTTCAATGAGAGGGTTCGCACCGCTCTCTCCAGGTTGGACGCCGAGTAACTAAGTCTGGCGCCTCTCCAGTTCACCGAAAAGCCTGACGGTTAGATTCCGTCCTCTGCTAGCGCATCCGACGAACAGTACAGGAAATCTAAATAGGCGGAGTATGAAGCATTCCGCGCTTCATCGAGATCCTCCCAACTGAACTGTGGAGTATCCTCAAATGCTAAGGAATAGACCACATCGGCGAATTCCACCAGCTTACCGCTTAGATCCACAGTCGCGCTTATAACTGACGGAGGACCCTCCATGTACACTTGCGCCTGCGCGTGTCGATAATTGCGACTATCGCCTATATAGGCATCATATGCTTCACCTGCCCGTTGCCGCCAATGAGATTCGCCCTCGTCCCCTTCATCCCTCCAAACTGCTAGGTATTTCCTCGCATCGCATAATCGCCCATACTGCTTCCAATGATCTTCGATGTATGAAGCATAGGCGACCTTGCGCGGCTCCCTTGCCGCTCTCGCATGCTCAGCACGCAACTGCTCATGCGCCTGAGATCGAGAGAAAATCGCCGCAATTATGCCAGCACCACCTGTGCCTAAAGCACCGACCACAGCACCTAGAACGGCCGCGAGACCTGGGTCCATAAAGGATCACCTTCTACTTCACTCACTTGTCAGCGAGATAGGTTTTTACCAAGGACGCCAATATCGCGGAGCATCATCATCACGTAGCGATGAGACTCGACGCCTATATTCGTCCGCCACGCTAGCGCTCTCCTTGACGTTCTGCATGAGCCATGTCGTCATGCCGAACTCTTGGATTCCGCGTAGTGTCGGGTAGCCGTGCCACTCGTAAAGATCTCGGCCGTACGCGGACACGAAGTCTGCGTACTGGTCGTCCGTTTGCCAGCCGATGCTGTGGTGTTCTACCGCCGTGACCATCAGGTCCCACTCCGGGTGATCGAAGCAGAAGCCCTCAAAGTCTATGACGATCACTTCGCCTTGCTTGTTCACCATGAGGTTCTGGACGTGGGCGTCCCCGTGGACCGGGCCCTTGGGTGTCTCGAAGGTCAGCTCCGCGTACTTGTCCTGTAGCTCCCGCTGCCTCTTCCGCAGGAACGCCTTGTCGTCTTCCGGGATCGGCGCCATCTCAAGGCGCAGCTCCCACTTGTCGAAGGGCTCGAAGGGCGGCAGCTCCAGGCCGGCGGGGAGCGTCAGGGAGTGGATGCCGCGTAGGGCCGCGCCCAGTTCGCCGTAGGTTGCCTTGCGGTCGCCCTCTTCGATCAGGTGCCAGAAGGTGACCGGGTGGCCGTCGATCGAGAGCGGCTGGTCCACGTCTTCGAGCACCCGGGCAGCCGGGAACCCCTCGCCCTCCAGCCAGCGCGACACCCCCACCTCCTTGCGCGCCGTCGACAGCCACTCCGGGCCGCGGGCGATCCTGACGACGACCGGGGTCGAGGCCAGACGGAACAAGGCGTTCTCGCCGAAGCGGATCAACTCCGCGCCCGTGTCGCTCAGCCCGGCGGACCGGCACGCGGCGGCCATCACCCGCGCCGCCCGTTCCGACGTGAACCCCTCTTCCGATGACCGAGCAGCGTCAGACGCCATGCCGGAACCAGCTCCCCTAGTCGTGCGCGATCCACCGACGCACGCACTGCGGGTGACCAACCCGACGCGCGCCGGACACGACTCAGACCGTACCCACCCGGAGGCATCCCTGACGAGGCCGCACATACGTGGTGCCCGCACCCCCAGCCATGCGGGGAGTACGGGCACCACGTGCCGGCGAGCGGAGCGTCAGACGGCGGCTGTGACCGGCACCTTCCGGTCGTCGGAGTCGAGCGAGTCCAGCGAGTCGATGTCAACGTCGTTGATGTCGAAGCTCGTTGCCGAGTTGTACTTGTCGCGGTCGAGGATTCCCTCCTGCGCGGCGACTATCAACGTGCATACTGATTGTCCAGCAACGTTCGTCGCCGTGCGGACCATGTCCAGGATCGGGTCGATCGCCAGCAGCAGGCCCACGCCCTCCAGGGGGAGGCCCAGGGTGGAGAGGGTCAGGGTGGTCATGATGGTGGCGCCCGTGAGGCCCGCGGTGGCGGCGGAGCCGATGACCGAGACGAAGGCGATCAGGATGTAGTCCTGGATGCCCAGGCTGACGTCGAAGATCTCGGCGATGAAGATGGCCGCCAGGGCCGGGTAGATCGCGGCGCAGCCGTCCATCTTCGTCGTCGCGCCGAAGGGGACCGCGAAGGAGGTGTACTCCTTGGGGACGCCGAGGCGTTCGGTAACCTTCTTGGTGACCGGCATCGTGCCGACCGAGGAGCGGGAGACGAAGGCGAGCTGGATCGCCGGCCAGGCGCCGCGGAAGAACTGCAGGGGGTTGACCTTGGCGACCGTGGCCAGCAGGAGCGGGTAGACGCCGAAGAGGACCAGGGCGCAGCCGATGTAGACGTCGGCGGTGAAAGTCGCGTACTTGCTGATCAGGTTCCAGCCGTAGTCGGCGATCGCGAAGCCGATGAGGCCCACGGTGCCGAGGGGGGCGAGGCGGATGACCCACCACAGCGCCTTCTGCAGCAGCTCCAGAATCGTTTCGCTGAACGCGATGATCGGCTGGGCCTTCTCGCCGAGCTTCAGGGCGGCGACGCCGAGGGCCGCGGCCATGAAGACGATCTGCAGCACGTTCAGTTCGGTGAAGGGCGTGATGACGTCCGTCGGGATGATCCCGGTGAGGAAGTCGATCCACGAGCCGCTGTCCTCGGGGGCCGCGCCGTCCTTCGGGGACAGGTCGGTGCCGGAGCCGGGGTTGGTGAGCAGGCCGATGGCCAGGCCGATGGCGACCGCGATCAGCGAGGTGGCGAAGAACCACAGCAGGGTACGGGTCGCGAGGCGGGCGGCGTTGTTGACGTTCCGCAGGTTGGTGATCGACACCAGGATGGCGAAGAACACCAGCGGGGCGACCGCCAGCTTGAGCAGTTGGACGAAGATGGTGCCGATCTGGTCCAGGGTGTCCTTCAGCCAGGCGACGTCGCCGGTACGGGCGGCCCAGCCGAGGAGCACGCCGAGGACGAGGCCGGCGAGGATCTGGGCCCAGAAGGGCACCTTGGGTATCCGGAAGCCGCTGCGCGGCTGCGCGGTGGGGGCGGGGGTGGATGTGGACACGGGCGTCTCCGTGACTGGGCGCACCGGGCCGCCTCGTCCGGGCACGGTGGTGCCGGGACCGGGACGACGGGCGCGCGTCTGCTACTTGGGGAATGTGGTGCGTGACCGGGTCAGAGCGCGGGGACTAGCGGCTCTGACATGCCGCGGACAGGCAGCGGCAGAGATCGACGTGCAGGCGCGCCACGAGCAGAGGGCTCGTAGGCATGCGTAGCGCAGGCACCGTCGTCGTCATGACGAGAAGACTAACACTCCTGCTTTGACATTCCCATAGTGCGGCTTTGGGGGTGACGGTGACGCCCCTCACGTCCCCCTGCGCGGTCCTCCCGCGCCGCGCCCCTACGCGGTGCCGCGCGCCTCGTCGTCCGCCTCGTCCTCGCGGCTGCGGTTCGCCGCCAGCCGCTCCTTCGACTTCTGCACCCGGCCCACGATCTGCTCCGACATCTCGTCCCGCTGCCGGCGCAGCAGGATGAAGCTCAGCGGCGCGGAGACGACGATCGACAGCAGCATGACCCACAGGTAGTTCGAGTCGCCCAGGCCCGCCGGGAGCGCGCCGACCCGGACCATGACGGCCAGGATCACGAACGACGCGGCGAAGACGCCGAGGCGCATGGCGGTGTAGCGGACGGCGGGGTTCGGTTTGGGGGTCACGGCTGACAACTTCTCTCTGCTCTCTGCTCCGTCGGTCAGGGTGGTGCTGCGTGCGGTGGTGCTCCGTGCGGGGTGGTGCTGCGCGCGCATGCGCGGCGTGCGCGTGCGGGTCGTACTCAAGTATGCAGCGGCAGCCACATCGTGATGTCGTCGCGGTAGTCGTCGTCCGCGACCCGTATCGCGTCGGGTACGCGGCCGACCTCCTTGTAGCCGCAGGACGCGTAGAACGTGTCGACCCCCGTCCCGCCCCGGCACGTCAGCCGGATCCCCCGCATCCCCGGCAGGCCGCGTGCCGCGTCCGCCGCGGCGGCCATGAGGCGGCGGCCCTCGCCCGTGCCCTGCCGGTCGGGGTGGACCATCACGGTGTACAGCCAGCACCAATGCCGCATCAGGCGGTGGGTGTTGAGCGTCAGAAAGGCGGTGGCAGCGGGGCGGCCGGCCCCGTCGAGGGCGGCGATCAGGTGGGTGCGGCCCTCCGCCATGGCCGCGAGGTGCCTGACCAGCTCCGGGCGGATGTCCGCGGGCGTCACCGGCGGTACGAAGCCCACCGCGCCGCCCGCGTTGCTGACGTCGGCCCAGAGCGTGCATATGCCGTCACGCAGGGCAGGGGTGACCGCCGGGTCCAGCTCGTAGTGCAGGGTCATGACGGCCTCAGAAGCGCATCGGCTGCGGCGCCTCGCGCCGCTCCGGGTCCGGTCCTGCGTGCTCGCGGACGGCGGCGTAGCGCGCGTCGCGCTCGACCGGGTGCAGGCCCGCGTCCTGGATCAGCCCGACGAGTTCCGCGGCCGGGAGGGTCTCGGCCGCACCCGGGGCCGGGGCGAAGTCGTCGGCGCCGTGCTGGAGCGCGAGCTGCGCCGTCTGCGTGCCGTACGCGGTCCACGCGGCCCGCACGTGCGGCACGTTGTCCAGCAGCAGCCGCGCCAACGCGAACGTCTTCAGCGCCACCGCGCCCGTGACCCGCCCCGCCGCCAGCGGCACGACGGCCAGCAGGCCGGCGCCGGCGTCCTGCCGTTCGCGGAGCGCCAGGAGCGCGTCGACGGTCTGCGCGGGGTCCTCCTCCCCGTACGGGACCTCCGCCACCGGCTCCGCGGGGTCCGAGGCCGCCGCGAAGTAGCCGCGCTCCCCGTGCCGCCGCATCCGCGCCTCGTGCGCGAGCCCGCCCAGCCAGGCCAGGTCACCGCTCCCGTACAGCGCGACACCGTCCGCCCGGCTCAGCCGTGCGCCCGCGCGCGCCTTCTCCGCCAGCTCGCGCCTGAGCCCTGCGTCCACGCGCCGCCTCCCAGCCCGTAAGTCACGTTCCTGCGCATCTGCGCGTATCCGAGCCTACGCGGCCTACTCCTCCGCGATCTCGCCCACCCTGCTCTCCCACATCGTGGACAGCACCACTGTCGTCGCCGTGTGCGAGACGCCCGTGATCCGCGACATCCGCCGGACCGTCTTCCCCAGCCCGTCCACGTCCGGCGCCCGCACCTTGAGCATGAAGGAGTCCGCCCCGGCGATGAAGAAGCAGTCCTCGATCTCCGGCAGGTCGCGCAGCCGGTCCGCGACGTCGTCGTGGTCCACCGCCTCGGAGAGCGAGATCCCGACGAGCGCGGTGACGCCCCGGCCCAGCAGGGCGGCGTCGACGGTGGCGCGGTAGCCGGTGATCACCCCGGCGGCCTCCAGGCGGTTGATCCGGTCCGTGACGCTGGGTCCGGAGAGCCCCACGAGCCGGCCCAGCTCGGCGTACGAGGCCCGGCCGTTCTCCCGCAGGGCCTGGATGAGCTGCCTGTCGACGGCGTCCATGTGCGATCTCAAGCCTTCCGTGCTGCTGTGCCGGCTGCCGGCTTTCTGCTGCGTGCGTGTGCTGCGTGCGGTCTGCTGCGTGCTGTGTCAGCGGGAGCGCCCCAGCTCCCCTTCCCATCTGCGATAGAGCTTGTGCGCCACGCCCGCGGCGTCGAGGGCGCGGCCGGCGACGAAGTCCACGAGGTCCTGGATGCCGGTGGCCCCGGCGTAGAAGGCGGGTGCGGCCGGGAGGACCACGGCGCCCGCCTCGTCCAGGGCGACCATCTGCCGCAGCGTCGGCCCGGGCAGCGGCGTCTCCCGTACGACGACGACGAGCGGCCGGCCCTCCTTCAGCGTCACGCTCGCCGCGCGCTGGAGGAGGTCCTTGGAGAGCCCGAGCGCGATGCCGGCCACCGCGGCGGTCGACGCCGGGACGACGATCATGCCCTTCGCGGCGTACGAACCGGAGGAGGGGCCGGCCGCCAGATCGCCGGCCGCCCAGTGCCGTACGCCGGACAGGTCCATCGCCGGGTCGAAGGCGTCCGGGCTGCCGTCGGCGCCGACGGCGAGCCAGCGCCGCAGGTCGTCGCGCCAGTGCGCGTCGCGGAACGGGCCGCCCGTCTCGTCCAGCAGCGTCAGCCGCGCGGCCCTGCTGACGACGAGGTCGACGGCCTCCCCGGCCTGCAGCAGCGCGCGCAGCACGGCGGCGGCGTACGGGGTGCCGGAGGCGCCGGAGACGCCGACGACCCAGGGCCGGCGCCGGTCGCGGCCCGGCTGCCCGGCGTGCGGCTCGGCGTGCGGCACCTCGGACGGCGGCCCGTCCGGGTCCTCGTACGGCGTCTGGTGCGGCGGCTCCACCCGGCGAGCCTATCCGGCACCGGGAACCGCGGCGCAGGCCGCCTGCGTTTCCCTCAGGGAGGACACACTGGTCCGAAGGGGGCTCGGGTGATGTACGAACCTTACGGGCGCGGCACCCCCGCCGCGCGGCCCGCACGGGCGGCTCGGCCGCCGCGCGGGCGAATATACGTGAAGCGCGCCGCGCTGGTGATGCTCGCGTGGGTGGCGCTGCTGTGGGTGCTGGAGGCGGTCGACCAGGCCGGCGGCAACAAGCTGGACACGTACGCGATCACGCCGCGGGACTTCGGCGAGCTGCGTGACGTGATCCCGGCGTCGTTCATGCACTTCGGCTGGGACCACCTGTCGGCGAACACGGGGCCGCTGCTGGTGCTGGGCTTCATAGCGGCGATGCGGGGGATCGGGCGGTTCGTGGGCGTGGTCGCGGTGATCATGCTGGTGAGCGGGCTCGGGGTGTGGCTGGTCTCGCCCGCGGGCACGGCCACGGCGGGCGCGTCCGGGGTCGTCTTCGGCCTCTTCGGCTACGTGGCGGTGCGCGGCTTCGTCGACCGGCGGATGTCCGACGTGCTGATCGGCATCGTGGTCGCCCTGGTCTACGGCTCGATGGTGTGGGGCGCGCTGCCGACGGACCAGGTCCTGGAGCAGTCGATCTCCTGGCAGGCCCACCTCTTCGGCCTCCTGGGCGGCGTCCTGGCGGCCTTCTACTTCAGCGACCGCAGAAGGGGCGCGCTTCGGGCGGGCTAGGGTCTGTGTCCGAAGCGGAACGGACGATCACCCGGGGGATGGGACGTATGCCCGAGCAGGACCCCAGCGACGACCGGGCGGCCGCACAGCCGCCCGGAGACCCGGCCGGACAGCAGCCACCGCTTTTGCCGCCGTACGCACCGCCGGGTGCCCCGACGCCGTACGCACCACAGGGCGCCCCCGCCCACTACCCACACCCGGGCCCCGCCGTCCCGTACCCGCCGCAGCTCTACCCGCACGGCCCGCCCGGCAAGCCGCCGCCCGACTCGGCGATGTGGGCGCACCTGTCCGCGCTGCTCATCTTCATCGCCGGTACCGGCGCCTGCTGCATCGGCTTCCTGATCGCCTGGATCGGGCCGCTGAACATCCGCGGCAAGTCCGGGGACCCGTTCGTCCGCCACCACGGCACCGAGGGCCTGAACTGGGGCATCACCCAGATCGTCGCGGTCGTCGTCTTCGGCGCGCTGACGGGCGGGAGCATTTACCTGGCTGAGGAACAGGGCTGGCCGGAGTGGGTGCCGGCGGTGCCGATGGCGGCGTGGGGGGTGCACCTGGCGACGTCCTTCGCCTTCGCGATCGTCGGCTGCAGGCGGGCCAAGAACGGTGTGCTGTGGTCGTACCCGCGGGCGGTCGCGCTCCCGTTCACCAAGCCCTCTGGGAGACCGATGCCGTGAACGCGGCCGCCGTTTTCCTCGATGGCGACCCCGCCGGGCTGCGCGCGCTCATCGACGGCATCGACGCGCTCGCCACGGAGCAGCGCCCGAAGAACTCGGCTCCGTGGGGCACCGGCAAGCGCCGCCTGCGGGTCGGCCGCTACCGGGCGATCTACCGGATCGACGACGGCATGGTCACCGTGCTGGTACTCCACGCCGGCCGTTGGGCGGCATGACCCCGGCGGGTCAGAGGCTCAGGTCGCGGACGAAGAGGTCTGCTGCGGCGCAGCAGAAGAGGATGATGCCGATCACGCCGTTGAGGGTGAAGAACGCGCGGTTCAGGCGGCTCAGGTCGTCCGGGCGGACGATGCTGTGCTCGTACGCGAACACGCCCGCCACCACCGCCAGGCCGACCCAGAACAGCGCGCCCGCGTCCGTCGCCAGGGCGTACCAGACGAACAGCGCCATCGTCACGACGTGCGCCACCCGCGCCCCGTACAGCGCGCCCGCGATGCCGAAGCGGGCCGGGACCGAGCGGATGCCCTGGGCGCGGTCGGTGTCGACGTCCTGGCAGGCGTAGATCAGGTCGAAGCCGCCGATCCACACGCCCACCGCGAGCCCCAGCAGCACCGCGGGCCACGACCACTCCCCCGTGACCGCCAGCCACGCGCCGATCGGGCCGATCGCCTGGGCGAGGCCGAGGATCGCGTGCGGGTACGTCGTGAATCGCTTGCCGTACGGATAGACCACCATCGGCACCGCCGCGACCGGCGCCAGCACCAGGCACAGCGGGTTCAGCAGTGCCGCGGCGCCCAAGAAGATCGCCAGCGCGATCAGCGCGCCCGTCCACGCCGAGCGTACGGAGACCGCGCCGGTGACCAGTTCGCGGTGGGCGGTGCGCGGGTTGCGGCCGTCGATCTCGCGGTCGATGATCCGGTTCGCGGCCATCGCGAACGTCCGCAGCGCCACCATCGCGACCGTGACGAGCAGCAGTGTCCCCCACTCGATCGCCCCGTCGCCGTCGACCAGCATGGCCGTCAGCGCGGCGATGTACGCGAACGGCAGCGCGAAGATCGAGTGCTCGATCATCACCAGCCGCAGAAAGGCCCGTACGCCGCTGCCCGACCGGGCGGGGCCCGGGCCGACGACGCTCCCCGCGGCCGTCACAGGCCGTACTCCCGCCACCGGGCGTCGACCTTCGCCGCCGTGTCCGGATCGGAGACGACCATCTCCGGCCAGCCGCGCGTGTAGCCCTCCTCGGGCAGCTTCGCGGTGGCGTCGATGCCCGCCTTGCCGCCCCAGAACTGCTGGTACGAGGCGTGGTCGAGGTGGTCGACCGGGCCCTCGACGACGGACAGGTCGCGGGAGTAGTCGGTGTTGCCCAGCGCCCGCCAGGCGACCTCCTGGAGGTCGTGCACGTCGCAGTCGGCGTCGACCACGATGATCAGCTTGGTCAGCGACATCATGTGCGCGCCCCAGATCGCGGACATGACCTTCTGCGCGTGCTTCGGGTACTTCTTGTCGATCGAGACGATCGCGCAGTTGTGGAAGCCGCCCGCCTCCGGCAGGTGGTAGTCCACGATGTCCGGCACGATCACCTTCAGCAGCGGCAGGAAGAACCGCTCGGTGGCCCGGCCCAGCGGCCCGTCCTCGGTCGGCGGGCGGCCGACGACGATGGACTGCAGCAGCGGGCGGCGGCGCATCGTGACCGCGTCGATGGTCAGCGCGGGGAACGGCTCCTGCGGGGTGTAGAAGCCGGTGTGGTCGCCGAACGGGCCCTCCGGCAGCTCCTTGCCGGGCTCCAGCCAGCCTTCGAGCACCACCTCGGCGTGCGCGGGGACCTGGAGCGGCACGGTCTTGCAGTCGACCATCTCGACGCGCTTGCCGCCGATGAAGCCGGCGAGCATGTACTCGTCCATGTCGCCGGGCAGCGGCGCGGTCGCCGCGTACGTCACGGCAGGCGGGCAGCCGAAGGCGATGGCCACCGGCAGCTTCTCGCCGCGGCGGGCGGCGACCTGGTAGTGGTTGCGGCTGTCCTTGTGGATCTGCCAGTGCATGCCGATGGTGCGGCGGTCGTGGCGCTGGAGGCGGTAGAGGCCGAGGTTGCGCACGCCGGTCTCGGGGTCCTTGGTGTGGGTGAGGCCCAGGTTGTAGAAGGACCCGCCGTCCTGGGGCCAGGTGAAGAGCGCGGGGATCGTGTCGAGGTCGACGTCGTCGCCGGTGAGCACGACCTCCTGGACCGGCCCGTCCTTCGCCTTCCGCGGCGGTACGTGCGCCATGGTGCCGAGCTTGCCGAACGCCTCGCGTACGCCCGTGAAGCCCTGCGGCAGTTCGGGCTTGAGCAGCCCGCCGATGCGCTCGCCGATCTCCGCGTACGAGCCGAGGCCGAGGGCTTTGAGGAGCCGGCGGTCGGTGCCGTAGACGTTCATCGCCAGCGGCATGGCGGAGCCCTTGACGTTCTCGAAGAGCAGCGCGGGTCCGCCGCCCTTGTTCACGCGGTCGGTGATCTCGCCGACTTCGAGGTACGGATCGACCTCGGCCTTGATGCGCTTGAGGTCGCCGTCGCGCTCCAGAGCCCGCAGCAGCGAGCGGAGATCGTCGTAAGCCATGCGCCCCAGTATCCGCCAGGCGCCGGGCGCGATCCGCGAAGGGGGTACGGGGCGGGGCGCGGGCGGGGTCGCGGGGGTGTCCCCGGCACGGATTACCCTGGACGGACCGCGGGATCCGTACGGGAGCCGCACCGAACCCGGCGCGGGGGACCGCCGCACCGCCGCTGCACCGCACGTCGAAGGGCCCCACATGCTCAGGTATCTGCCGTTTCTCCTGGTCCTGGCGGTGTGGATCTATGCGTTCATCGACTGTCTGAACACCCCGGAGAAGGACGTACGGAACCTGCCCAAGCTGGTCTGGGTGGCGATCATCGTGCTCTTCGGCTCGGTGCTCTTCGGCCCGCTGGCGTGGTTCATCGGCGGCCGGCCGCGGGGCCGCCCGGTGATCGCCGGCGAGGGCGCGGGCGGCGGCGGGCGCCGGCCGGGGCGGGGCGGCTGGGTGGCGCCCGACGACAATCCGGACTTCCTCCGCTCGCTGGGCGAGGACCGGCGGAAGGACGAGCCCCGCGGGGAGCCTCGCGAGGAGCCGCGGCAGGAGCCGGAGGACGAGCGCGGCCGCGAGCGGGACGAGGAAGGTCCGGAAGGACGCCAGGGACCCGACGAGGACCGGCGCTGAGACGTTAACCTGACGCGGAGACGCAGCGGGGGCCGAGGCCGTAGCCCCGCGACATTCAGGGGGTTTGCCGCGTGCTCCGCTACCTGCCGTTGTTCGTCCTCCTCGGCGTGGTGATCTACGCGCTGCTCGACTGCGCGACCACGAGGAAGGAAGACGCCAAGCACCTCCCCAAGATCGCCTGGATCATCCTCATCGTCCTGTTCCCGCTGCTGGGTTCGATCGGCTGGCTGATAGCCGGCCGCAATCGCCGCCGCCCGCCGGCCGGCGGCTCGGGCGGGGGCGGCGGCACCGGCCGGGGGCGGCGCTCGACGTGGGTGGCGCCGGACGACAACCCGGAGTTCCTGAAGAAGCTCGGCGACGAGAACGCGAAGGGCGACGAGGGCAAGAGCGACGAAGCGGACGACGGGGATGACGGGGACGACGAGGGCGAAGGCGACGCCAAGCGGGACGGCGACCCGCGCAAGAAGTGATCCCCGCCTCCCCCGCGCCCGAAGGGCGAGCCGGCGTCAGTCCCAGCTCCCGGTGGTGATCATCCACAGGTGGCCATCCGGGTCGGCGAAGGTGCCGGTGTAGCCCCAGGGCTGCTTGGCCGGCTCCGCGACGATCTGCGCGCCCGCCGTGCGGGCGCGGCCGACCAGGGCGTCCACGTCGGCCTCGGTGCCGGCGGAGACGCTGAGGACGCACTCGCTGTGGCCGCGGGGGGCGACCTCGTGGTCGCCGGTGATCCAGCCGAAGCCGCCGGTCGGGACGAGCATGATGCGCAGGCCGTCGGTCACGGCGAACTGCAGCGGCTCCGGCACCCCGTCCTCGGCGAGTTCGCCGATGGCTTCGAGACCCAGTCCTTCGCGGTAGAAGCGGTGGGCCTCGCGGCGGTCCGCGGTCGGCAGGGCGACGGTGACGGGGGCGGCGAGCATCGGGTGTCCTCCTCGGATCGGTTTCCTTACCTCTGCAGACGGACCGCGTGCCGCGGACTCATCGGTCGTCCGCGCTTGCAACCGGTACCCGGGTACAGGTTTACCGTCGGGAGCGTCCCCGCCCGCGGGGACGCGACGACGGGAGTGAGCGCCATGAGTGACCTTGCGTGGGTGCCGCGGTCCTGCACGCTGCCCACCGCGGAGCGGCCCCTGCGGGTGGCCGAGTGGGACGCGCTGTTCGCGGCCGGGCCGGTCTCGCTGTCCCGGCCGGGGCCGCTGCGGCTGCGGCTGGTGCTGGCGGACGGTCCCGGAGTCGGGGAGCGGGTACGGGAGTTGGCGGCGCGGGAGAGCGGCTGCTGCTCGTTCTTCACCTTCACGACCGGCACCGACACCCGCCGCGCCACCGGCCGCCACCAGGACCGTACGGCCGGCCGGCTGTGGCTGGACATCGACGTGGACCCGGCGCACGCGGCCGTCCTCGACGCCCTCGCCGCGCGGATCGCCGCGGCAGCGGCGCGGTGAGCGGGACCCTGCGCAGCGGGCAGGTCGCCGCCGCGGCCGGCGTGCACGTACAGACGCTGCGCTACTACGAGCGCCGCGGCCTGCTCCCCGCGCCCGCGCGCAGCAACGGCGGCCACCGGCTGTACGGCGAGGACGCGGTGACCGCGCTCCGCGTGATCAAGGCGGCCCAGCGGCTCGGGTTCACGCTGGCCGAGGTCGCCGACCTGCTGGCCGCCGGGCGCCGCCGCCGCGGCGGGACCGCCGCCGGGCTCGGGGACCGGGCGGCGGCGAAGCTCGCGGAGGTCGACGCGAGGATCGCCGACCTGACCACGGTCCGTACGGCACTCGCCGCCGCCGTCGAAGCGGGCTGCGACGACCTCGCCGCCTGCGCCTCCTCCCCCCGCTGCCCCCTCCCCTTCCCCGCCCCCGCCCCGGACCGCTGACGCGCCCCGGCATGGCGCCCGGGTCCGCGCCGCGCACAATGGGGCGGCAGGTTCGGGCGGCGAAGGGCGGATGATGGGCGCGGGTCGGAAGTCGGTCGGGCCGGTGGACGCCTCCGTGGCGCACAACGCGCGGGTGTGGAACCACTGGCTCGGCGGCAGGGACAACTACGCCGTGGACCGGCAGGTGGGCGATCACGTGGCGGGCCTGTTCCCGGTGATACGCGACGTGGCCCGCGCCGACCGGGAGTTCCTGGGGCGCGCGGTGCGGTACCTCGCGGGCGAGGCGGGGATACGGCAGTTCCTCGACGTCGGCACCGGGCTGCCGACCGCGGAGAACACCCACGAGGTGGCCCAGCGGATGGCGCCGGCGGCCCGGATCGTCTACGTCGACAACGACCCCCTCGTCCTCACCCACGCCCGCGCCCTGCTCACCGGCAGCCGCGAAGGCGCCACCGCGTACGTCGCCGCCGACGCCCACGACCCCGAGGCGATCCTGCTCGGCGCCGAGCGCACCCTGGACTTCGGGCAGCCGATGGCGGTCATGATGCTGGGCATCCTCAACTTCGTCCTGGACACCGGCGAGGCGCGCCGGGTCGTACGCCGGCTGATGGGGGCCGTACCGCCCGGCAGCTACCTCGTACTCACCCACCCCACGGTGGAACTGGGCGGCGAGGGCAACGCGGCGGCGATGCGCTTCTGGAACGAGAACGCCACCCCGCCGATCACCGCCCGCAACCGGACCGAGGTCGCGAGCTTCCTCGACGACCTGGACCCCCTGTCCCCCGGCCTGGTCTCCTGCACCCACTGGCGCCCGTCCCCGGGCGGCACCGCCGGCACCGCCGGCACCGCCGGGCTCCCGGAGGTACCGCAGTTCGGCGCCCTGGCCCGCAAGGTCTGACCCCCGGGCCCGGACGCCGCGGTCAACGCGCCGTCTCCGCCGGTGCCGTTGCCGGCCGCTCCATGGCCCGGTCCAGGTGGGCGATGTTCGCCGGTACGTCGTCGCTCTCCGTGCTGCGGATCAGTTGCAGGGCCGGCTGGACGAGGCCGCCCGGGCGGGCGATCAGGCGGGCCAGCACGGCGGCGCGGACGTCGAGGCGGTCGATCGTGGCGGCGCGCTGCTCCTCGTTCTGGCCGGCGAGGAGGACAGCGTTGTGCCACGCCTCCTCGCGGGACCGGCGGACGCTGAAGTCGAGGATCTGCTCGTCCGTACGCGCGCCGATCGTGTCCAGCAGCGACAGCAGCGGCGACAGCGCGCCGACCGAGTCCTCCACGGCCAGGACCACGCTCGCGAGGATGTCGTTGATCAGGAGGAAGTCGCGCCGGAGCGACCGGATGTCCTCGCCCGGGGAGGTCCGCGCGGCCGCGACCGCGAGGTCGAGGTTGATGTGCGCGTTCACCCCGAGGATCAGGTGCTGGACGATGACCGTGCGGTCGTCGTCCAGCAGCCCGAACGTCTCGCGCCAGCAGCGCGGTCCGCCGCGGTCGCGGCGCCAGGCGTCGTACGCCTCGAAGTAGCGGTTGCCGAAGAACGTGTCGAAGCGGTCCATCCGGGCCCCGTCGTCGAACCGCCCCTCGTGGATGGCCCCGCGGACCTCGACCGTCACCTGCCGGTACAGCGCCGCGAAGTACCCTGCCCGGTCACCGTCCCGCCGGGCGTCCCGTACGATCCCCGCCAGTCCGTCCACGACCTCGTCGATGTTCTCCGCCACCGCGACCCACTCCCCTCTCCGCACGCCTCGTCCAGCCGTGAACCGTCCTATCACCGCCCGCCGGGGAGGGGGCCCGGCCGATCAGCGGCACCCCTTCCGGTACTCGCCCGTCGGCGGCGCCGTCTTGATCAGGCCGTCGGAGTTCTCGGCGCGGTGGGCGCGGCAGCCGGTGCGGCGGTCCGCCCCGGGCGCGTAGACGAAGGCGCCGTGGACGCCCTCGGTCTCGTAGATGCCGAGCAGTTCGTCCACGTAGTCCGCCTGGACCTGCTCGTCGCGGACCGGGTCGCCCACGATCCGGCCGGTTTCGAGGTCGATGGCGTCGAAGCCCATGCCGCCCTTGTCGTCGGCGCCCCGGTAGGCGCAGCAGCCGAACTCGGTGATGACGACGGGCCTGCCGTGCCGGTGGAGGCGGCGGATCTGCTCGGCGCAGGATCTCGCGGCGTACGTACTCCGGCCGCCAGAACTCCGCGCTCGGTGTCTGAGTTCACCCCCTTCAGCGCCAGCCCTCCGCCCTTCCGGCCGGGCCCGCCACCACCGCCGGCGTCCGGGGTCCCGCACGGGTGACGGACACCTCGCCTGATCGGGTCGGCCTCCCCCGCCCACCGCCATCTGTGTGACCGGTCCAGTACACCCTGTCACCCAGCGGCGCTACGGTACCGGTCAGGGAGTGAACGACCGCCGGCCGGCAGGGAGATCCCATGCACATCACGATCACGGCACAGGGCGGGCCGGAGGGCGAGGAGGAGCTGCGCTCCTTACGCAGACATCTGGAGGACGACCCGGCCATCCCGCTGACCCCCTCCATGGGACTCACCCTGGAGGCCATCGAGTTCGTCACCGGAAGCTCCTTCGACCTCGCCAACCTGGTCCTGGCGCTGTCCGCCTGGCGGGCCTCGCGGCCGGTGAGTTCGACCCTGGAGGTGCGGCAGGACGAGCACACCGTACGGCTCTCCCCGCAGGCCCTCGCCAACCCCCAGACGACCGACGCGGCCCTGCGCCCCCGGCTGCCGCTGCCCCACCTCTCGTACGCCGTGCTGATCGGTGTCGCCGACCACGTCCCCGAGAGCGGCCTCCGGCCCCTGCCGGCCGTGGACCGCGGCTGCCTGGAGCTGCGGGACGTACTGGGCGACTCCCGGATCTGGGGCCTGCCGACCGGTCGGTGCCGGCTCGTCCGGCCGCAGAACCGCGAGCAGCTCCTGGACCCGGTGGCCCACGCCGCGCGGCAGGCGTCGGACTGCCTGGTCGTCTACTGGGCGGGCCACGGCCTGACCCACGACGGCGCGCTCCATCTGGCCCTGCCCGACAGCCGCGAGGACGACGTCCCGGGCACCGCGGTCCCGTTCACCGACCTGCTCCGCCGGCTCGGCGCCGCCCCCGACCCGCCGTCCCGGACGATCGTCATCCTGGACTGCTGCCAGGGGAGTGTCGCCTTCGATGCCGTACGAAGGGAGGTCGAAGCCGCCGAGTTGCGCGACATCTACGTACTGGCGGCCTCGCCCCCCGGCGGCGACGCGGTCGGCACCACCGGCACCGGTCTCACCGCATTCACCCAGGCCCTGGTCGAAACGGTCCGGGCCGGCATCGGCAACCACCAGGACTTCCTGACGCCGAACGACATCGCCGCCGAACTGCGCCGGATCGTTCCCGGCCAAGGCGGCCCCGAGCCCCACACCTTGGACCCGCACTCGGTCGGCAGCCGGCCCTTCGTCCGGAACCTCCGGGCCAAGCCGGGCACCGCGCACCTCTCCTGGCCGCGCCGGTACTCCAGGGCCCTCACGGCCGTGGCGGTCGCCCTCGCCGTGATCACCGGCGTGGGGGTCTGGAAGGGCTCCTCCGGCACCGGCACGACCGGCCCCTGCTCGGAACAGGTCGGTCTGCTGGGCTACTCCGACGCCCTGGACACCGTCGCGGAACCCACGCCGGTGCAGGGGCTTTCGGCCCTCGCCGTCACCGGGGACCGCACTATCCTGGCGCTGGGGGACAACCGCCCTCCCCGCCTCCACTCCCTCACCCTCGACGACGCGCGGCTCGTCCCCGCGGTCGGAGACGCCACGATCCTGCACCCCCGGGACGACAAGCTCTCCGCCGCCGACATCGACGGCGAGGGGATGGCGGTGGACGGGAAGAACGTCCTGATCAGCTCGGAGGCGGGGCCGTCGATCCGGTCGTACCGACTCGGCGACGGGATGCAGAACGGAGAGATCGCCCTGCCGGAGGGCTTCGAGGACTCCAGCCCCGCACGGCGGCTGGAATCCCTGAGCCTGAGCGAGGACCGCACCCAGTTGTACGCGGGTATGGAGGGCCCCCTGCACATCGACGGCGAGTCGGCGGGCCGCAGCCAGGTACGGATCCTGCGCTACACCCGTTCTCCGGGCGGAGAGTTCGGCAAGAAGCCCCGGCAGTACGCGTACCAGACCGAATACGGGCTCTTCCTCACCGAGCTGATCGCCCTGAGCGGCGACCGGCTGCTCGCCCTGGAACGCGGCTACATGCCGGAGGGCAATTCGGTGCACCTGTTCCTGCTGTCGCTGGCGAAGAAGCCGGACATCAGCGGGACGAAGTCGCTCTCCGGCATCACCGAGGACTCCTGGGTGGAGAAGAAGCCGCTGGCCAATCTGGTGAACTGCCCCACCGCCGGCGCACCTCACAAGCAGCCTCAGCTCAATCCCCTGCTGGACAACATCGAGGGCATGGCCCTGGGCGAGCATCTGCCGGACGGCCGCCGCGCCCTCTACCTGGTCAGCGACAACAACGCCAACACGAAGAACCAGACGACCAGGTTCTACAAACTGAGCGTGGACCTGTCCTGACGTCCCGACACTCCCGGAGGACCTGATGAACGGATGGTGGCGGGCCGGGCTTCCCGCGCTGCTGCTGACGGTGTCGTCGCCGGCCGCCCCGGCAGCCCCCGCAGAGCCCGCCGCGTCGCCGACGGGCCGGCCTGCCGCCTGCTCGCCGGGTACGACGCTGACCGGCTTCTCCGACGCCCTCGACAAGACCGCCTTCGAAGGAACCCGGGTCGCAGGGCTCTCCGCGCTGAGCGCCCGGGCGGGCTCGCCGGTCCTGGCGCTGACCGACAACACCGACGCCGACGAGGCAAGGCTCTACCACCTGGCCGTGCGCAGCGCTCCGGGGCACGTCGGGGCGGCGGTACGCGACGTCACCGTCCTGCGCCGCCCGGACGGTGCTCCGTACACCGGGACCGACTTCGACGGGGAGGGCCTGGTCGCCGAACCCGCGGGCACGGTGCTCGCCTCCTCGGAACGCGAGCCGTCCATCCGCCGGTTCCGCCTGTCCGACGGCCGGCAGACGGCCGAACTGCCGGTGCCGCCGCGCTTCCGGGTCGCCCCGGCCGGGCAGGCCCCGGCCAACCAGACCTTCGAGTCCCTGACCGCGGCGCCGGACGGCCGCACCCTGTACGCCGGCCTGGAAGGCCCGCTCGACGCCGACGGCCACGACGAGGCGGACCGCGGCCTGCTGCGCATCCTGCGCTACGACGGGACGCCGGGCGGCGCCTTCGCCCCCCAGGCCCAGTACGCCTACCGGGCCGACCCCGGTCTCGGCCTGGCCGAGCTGGCCGCGCTGGACCGTCACCACCTGCTGGCCCTGGAACGCGGCTACACGGAAGGAGTCGGCAACACCGTCCGCATCTACCGGGTTTCGCTCCACGGCGCGCCGGACGTCACCGGCCTCCCGTCGCTCACCGGGGCCGGCGCCGGGGTCTTCCTCACCAAGCGGCTCCTGGTGGACCTGGCCGACTGCCCGCCGTCCGGGGCCACATCGCCGCAGCCGCAGCCCAACCCGCTGCTGGACAACGTGGAAGGCATGACCCTGACCGGCCACCGCACCCTCGTGCTGGTATCGGATGACAACGCCTCAGCCCGGCAGATCACCCGCCTTTACTCCCTCCGCCTGGTGGGCGGCTGAGATGCGTCCCGCCGCCCCGCCTCAGGGAGTTGCCGAGCAGTCCGGACTCACGGAGGACAGGTGTGCCCGGCCGCCTTGCGTCAGGGCTTTCTGCCGATCCCGCAGACCGCGTCCACCTCGACGGGGGTACCGATAGCGCCAGGTGCCGGCCGCCACTCCGATGTCATGACGACGCCGGGCTCGATCAGTTCCAGCCCGTCGAAGAATGCGGCGATACGTTCTGGGCTTCGCAGGTGGTAGGAACTGGCCGAGCCCGCGTTGTAGGCGGCGATGGCCGCGTTCAGCGCCTCGTCGGTGTCGGTACCGTCGCTGAGCGCCAGATAGCTGCCCGACGGCAGTCCGTCCAGGAGCCGGCCCGCGATGCTCTGAGCGTCATCGTCGTCGGGGAGCTGACCGAGGATGCCCAGCATCATCAGACCGATCGGCTGGTCGAAGTCCAGCGTGTCGGACGCGGCTTGCAGGATCGCTCCGGGATCGCGCACGTCGGCGTCGAGGTAGGCGCACGCCCCCTCGGTCGTGCTGGTCAGCAACGCACGGGCGTGCACCAGCACCAGAGGGTCGTTGTCGACGTAGACGATCCTGCACTGCGGCGCGGCAGCCTGAGCCACTTCATGGGTGTTGTCCGCGGTCGGCAGACCGGTGCCGATGTCCAGGAACTGGCGTACGCCTGCCTCCCTGACCAGGAAGCGGACCGCGCGGGCGAGGAAGGACCGCTGCTGACGGGCGATGTGGGCAATGCTCGGAAACGCCGCCAGGATCTGCTCGCCGACCTCGCGGTCGGGGGCGTAGTTGTCCTTTCCGCCCAGCAGGTAATTCCAGACCCGGGCCGAGTGCGGCAGGGTGAAGTCGACCCTGGATAACGTCTCCTCGGCAACGCGCGCCGGCTCGTCGGCCATGGCCCTCCCCATGTGTCGAATGTGCGCCACAACCTAGTCGACCGGCCCAGGAGACAAGTCGGTTTCGGCCCGCTGAAAGAAGCATCGTGCGCCGCCAAGGCGGACGGCCGAGAGGCCGGAGCGACCGGGCAGGAGTCCCGGGTCGGCGCAGTCCGCACGCCGTCTCCGCACGGGCGGCAGCGACGAGGTCATCACCGTTCCCACCGGGCCCGACCCGGGTCGGGCCCGGCGCCGGCGAGCGATCGACGCCGTCGTGGGCGCCGGCGAGGACGAGGCGGATGCGACAGAGGGCACGCCCGCCGGAGATCACTCCGGCGTGTGCCCTCTCTGTGCGTGCGGACCTCCGCGAAGCCCGGTACGGGGAGCGACCGCGGCCGTGCGGTCGGTGCGGGCGCCGCGTGGCCGTTGCCGGTCGCCGTGGTCATCCCCGGCGGCCGACCACAGCGGAACGTCACGATGCCCGGGCAGTGCCGCGCAGCGGGGCGCCGGCCTCGTGGAGGCTGAGAAGGGCCTGCCTGTACGAGGTGAACAGCCCCGTCTCCGCGTAGGACACACCCAGCTCCTGGCAGTGACGCCGGACGATGACCTGGGCCTTCGACAGATGCGGGCTGGGCATGCTCGGGAAGAGGTGGTGCTCGATCTGGTAGTTCAGCCCGCCCAGCGCCAGGTCGAGGAACCGGCCGCCGCGCACGTTGCGCGAGGTGAGCACCTGGCGGCGCAGGAAGTCCGGGAGATCACGGCCGGACAGTGTCGGCATGCCCTTGTGGTTGGGGGCGAAGATGGAACCGAGGTAGAGGCCGAACAGGCCCTGGTGGACGGCGAGGAAGGCGAGCGCCATGCCCGGCGGCAGGACCAGGAACAGCACCGCCAGATACCCCGCGATGTGCCCGAACAGCAGGGTGCCTTCCAGCGTTCGGTGCTTGACCTGGCGGCCCGCCAGCGCACGGACGCCGGCGACGTGCAGGTTGATGCCCTCAAGGGTGAGGAGCGGGAAGAACAGCGCGGCCTGCCAGCGGCCGAGCAGGCGGGGCAGTCCCCGGGCGGCGCGGGCCTGGCCGGGCGTCCAGACCAGGATGTCGGGGGCGAGGTCGGGGTCGCGCTCTTCGTGGTTGGGGTTGGCGTGGTGGCGGGTGTGCTTGTCCTGCCACCATTCGTAGCCCATGCCGATGGCGGCTCCGGCGACCCGGCCGGACGCGCTGCTGGCCCGGCGCAGCCGGAACACCTGGCGGTGCGCCACGTCGTGGGCGACCAGGGCGACCTGGCCGAAGACCAGGGCGAGTGCGGCGGCGACCGCCAGCGTCCACCAACTGGCACCGACGAACCCGAAGACGGTCCAGGCTGCGGCGTAGCACGCGGCCACGGTCGTGATGCGGACCGTGTAGTAGCCGGGGCGGCGGGCCATCAGCCCGGCGTCGGAGATCTTCTTCGCCAGCCGGGAGAAGTCACTGCCGGACTCGTCCGGCGGCCGGGCACGGGCTGAGGGAGCTGAGGATGCGGTCATGGTGGTGGGTCCCTTCTTCGGCGTTGCGTACGTGGTCTCCCGCCGGTCGTCCCGGGGAACGGCGGTGAGGCGGGCCGGGAGGACATCGGGGATCTCCTCCCGGCCGTTGTCGCACCCGCGTTCACGGGGTGATGTGTGTGCGGACCCTGCCCCGTGCCATCGGGCTGCGGTTCCCGACGGCCAGGGGAAGCGTGGGCAGGCGGCGGGCCAGGTCGGCGGAGGTGAATGGCGGCCCGGGGGCAGGGCGGCCTTGCCGCGGTCGTCCCCGTGCCACGCCCCGTCCTGACTTCCCGGGAACTTCGTGGAGTGGATGCCGCGGTAAACGACCAGGTCCACACCGGCTTTTGCGACTATCGCGCGGATCACATCGCGTACTCGATGCGAAGCACCCGCTGCCAGGATTCGATTGTGCGCAGCCGATCGAGGCCGGAGGCGCTTGCGCCCCATTGGACGTATTTTTCGCGCCGATGTCAAAGAGCGGGAGGTCACGGGACGCCGAAATCGGGCCGCGGCCTGTCCCAGGAGCTCCATCGAGGCACAGTGCGGGATCACCGGAGGTCCGGCCTGCTGCGGCCTGCAGAACCAGGGTCGCGGGTCGCCCGTGCTACGCTGGGAAAAGTTGCAGTTGTGGTTCCCATGTACTTTGTGTGCGCCTGCTGGCTTTGACCTCAGGCGCATTTCTGTTTTTTCGGTGCTTTCCGGACCTGGTAATCATCGCGGCGACGCTGGATCACGCATCGTGCGGATCTCCGGCACAGCCACCAAAGGAGAAAAAGACATGGCCACCGGCACCGTGAAGTGGTTCAACAGTGAAAAGGGCTTCGGCTTCATCACCCAGGACGACGGCGGCGCCGACGTCTTCGCCCATCACTCCAACATCAACGCCCAGGGCTTCCGTGAGCTGGCCGAGGGCCAGCGGGTGGAGTTCGACGCCACCCAGGGGCAGAAGGGCCTGCAGGCGGAGAACATCACCCTCATCTGAACCCTGATCCGAGGACGTGGCGCAAGTCACAAGCACGGGCCGGCGGGGCTGTACCGCGCGGGCCCGTGCCCCGCGTCCGGAGCGCACCGCGCCGCCGTTCGCCCATTCCCCGGCCCGTTCCTGCGGCTCCCGTGCGGCTCGTCTCCGCCGGGAGCTCCTCGACACGCGCCGTGACGAGGAGCTCCCATGCACCGCAACACACGCCAAACCCCCGACAACCCGGCCCGCCGCCGTTCGCGTGGTCAGAACCCCCGCCGACCGGGGCGACGGAAACCCGCCGCCGCGCAGGGCGAGTTCGCGCTGCCGGCGAACAGCACACCTGCGCTGCCCCCGGCCGCGTCGTTCGCCGACCTGGACATGCCGCCCGTTCTGCTGACGACGCTGCATCACCAGGGTGTGAGCGTGCCGTTCCCCATCCAGGCGGCCACCCTCCCCGACTCCCTGGCCGGCCGGGACGTCCTCGGCCGCGGCCGCACCGGCTCGGGCAAGACCCTGGCGTTCGGCCTGGCCCTGCTGGCCCGTACCGCCGGCCGGAGTGCCGGCCCTCGCCACCCGCTCGCGCTCGTCCTCGTGCCCACCCGCGAACTGGCCCAGCAGGTCACGGAGGCCCTCACCCCCTACGCCCGGGCAGCGCATCTGCGCCTCGCCACGGTGGTCGGCGGCACGTCCCTGGCACGGCAGGCCACCGCGCTGCGCGACGGCGCCGAAGTGGTCGTGGCCACCCCGGGACGGCTGCGGGATCTGATCGACCGCCGCGACTGCCACCTGGACCAGGTACGCATCACCGTGCTGGACGAAGCCGACCAGATGGCCGACATGGGCTTCCTGCCCCAAGTCACCGCCCTGCTGCGGCAGGTGCGGGCAGACGGCCAGCGGATGCTGTTCTCGGCAACGCTGGACCATAACGTCGACCGGCTGGTACGGGGCTTCCTCACCGACCCGGTCGTCCACTCGGTCGACCCGTCGGCCGCCACCGTGACGACGATGGAGCACCACGTACTGCACGTCACGGACGGCGACAAGCGGACGGCCGCCACCCACATCGCCGCACGCGACGGCCGTGTGCTGCTGTTCCTGCACACCAAGCGCGGCGCCGACCGGCTGACCCGGCACCTGCTGGCCAACGGGATAAGGGCCGCCGCGCTGCACGGCGGCAAGTCCCAGTCCCAGCGCACCCGCACCCTCGAACGGTTCAAGCGCGGAGACATCACCGCACTGGTCGCCACCAACGTCGCCGCCCGCGGCATCCACATCGACGACCTCGACCTGGTCGTCAACGTCGACCCGCCCGCCGACCACAAGGACTACCTCCACCGCAGCGGCCGCACGGCTCGCGCCGGCGAGTCCGGCAGGGTGGTGACCCTCGTCCTGCCCGACCAGCGCCGCGAGATGACCAGCCTGACCGCCACCGCCGGCATCACCGCACACATCACGAGCATCCGGCCCGGCAGCACGGAACTCGCCCGCATCACCGGCGCCCGCGCCCCGTCCGGCGTCCCCGTCACCCTCACCGCAGACTCCGCAGCCGCCGTGACGCCCGTCAAGCGCCAGAACGCCAAAGGACGCAGCGGCCGGCGCGGCAACACCGCCCAGCCCCAGCGCGCGTCCTCGCGCACCCGCTTCCCGAAGAAGACGACGCCACGCAGGGCGGCCGCATAGCGCCACAGCTCAGCCCGGCCGCCACGCTGATGGAGGCCCGGCGGAACACGCGCTCGGAACCCCTGCCGCTCGGTGACGCCCGCAGCACCGACTCGGCTCGCGGGATGACGCCCTGGCGGCAGGTCGCCGCAGGGCCGGACGACGCAGTTGCTGCCAGCAGAAACAGCCCTTCACTGCTCTCCGCCGGCCGGTGGCGCTTTCGGACGCCATGTGGCCTGGCTTGCCTCCGCCGGCTCGGGTGCCGTCGCAACTCCTGGGGACCCCTGCGATGCGTGCCCCCGGCAAGCAGTACAGGCTTCGCCGAATGCAGTTGAGCAATACCGATCCGGCACGGGCTGCCCCGACTCGAATACGTCCCGACTCGTCAACAGTTACCTCACCTGCACAAGCCCCCTGAACCGCGCCACCCTGGATCGACCCCGCGGTGCTGATCCTGCGTCTGATGGAGGCCGGCCACAACCGCAGCGCCGCCAGTTTCGCCCGCCGCTGGTTTCGCCTCCTGGACGACAGCACCGGCCACCGCGGAAAACCACCACAGCTCGATGAGACTGGTCAGGCTGCCGCGTTCGCGGTCGGCGGCGACTGCGCGGCCGAAGAGTTCGAGGACCGCGGCCGGGACGGACGGGTCGACGCCTGAATCCTCGGCTGTGCGCACGACATGCGTCAGGCCGGCCACCGCCATGCCTACGTCGTCGACGTCGCCTTCGTGGTTCCCGGCGTCGATGCGTGGTGCGTAGAGCGTCCGCCCGGCCTCCAAGCTGCCTCGGTCGCTCGGGTTCACGAGGCCATAAATCCGCAGGTCAGGGCCAGACCAGGCAGTACGGCTGGTGGCCCGCCTCATGCAGCCTGTCGGCGAACTCCTGCCATTCGTGGAGCCAGTGATCACAGCGGATCGCTGACCTGCGACGATGCACCGATATTGCCGGTGACCAGCGAAAACTACCTTCAGCAGTTGAGGCTGGTCACCGGCAATTTCGGCCCCCATGTGCCCTGGATGTGCCCTCGACGAGACAGAGCCGAGCGGGGAACTTTGCCGAGCGACCTCACCTCAACCCGCTTTCCAACTGCTCGCCCGGGGGTTTAGGGGGCTCCGTCAGCGGTCCTGACCTACGGTGGACGAGGCGGCCGTCCTTCGGTCGAACCGTGCTGAACGGCGTTGAATGCAACTGAAACTGCAGCTAGTCACTGCCTCCGTGCACGGGCTGGGCCCTCAAGGGCGGTTGGCGATGGCGTCACTGATGTACTTGCTGCCGAGGTTGAAGCGGACGGTCGCGATCGCGGAGTTGTGAGCAGCCACTCGCCCTTCCAGGTCTGCAGGTGCTGCGTGCAGGAGGCGAGGGAAGGGGCGGGAGAAAGCCAGCCGTGGGCGGGCTATGTGCCCTGTCCGTTGCTTCGCAGCAAAGGCGGGCTGAGCAGCCACGCTTCCCCCCGGCGGTAGAGGGCGGCTGGGCGGCCGGTGGATGGTAGTCGCTGTTCCCCGGTGGCTCGGACGAAGCCCTTGGTGTTGAGCACTTTGCGGCGAAAGTTGCTCGGGTCGAGGGGCTGCCCCCAGATCACCTCGTAGATCCTGCGCAGCTCGCTCAATGCGAACGACTCCCCGCAGAAGGCTGTCGCGATGGCGGTGTACTCCAGCTTCCTGCGGACCTCCTCCAGGGCTTCCGCGATGATGTCGGAGTGGTCGAACGCCAATCGGACGGTGGCGCTTGTAATGTCCGATACTGGGGCCCAGTAGGCGCGTTCGGCGTCGGTGCCGCCCACGGGCACGGGAAGGTTCGGCCCCAGGGCGAGGTAGGCGACGGTGACGACGCGCCCTCTCGGGTCACGTGGCGGATCCCCGTACGCGCCGAGCTGCTCCAGGTGAAGCCGGCTGCCGTCGATCCCGGCCTCCTCCCGTAGCTCGCGCAGGGCCCCGGCGCGCAGAGTCTCGTTCTTACGGACGTAGCCGCCGGGAAGCGCGGCCCGGCCGAGGTACGGCTGCCGCCCGCGATCGATCAGGAGCACCATCAACCGCTCGCTCCTGACGGTGAAGATCGCCAGGTCCACGGTGACCCACGACGGCTCCACCTCGGCGGCGCCCTTCAACTGGTCGTTCATCGGAACCCCTAAAGGTCATATTGACTTAAAGATGCCTGGGCATTTATAGTCTCATGGACCTTAACCCCGCGAGGTAGGGGCACAGCATGATCAGCGCACATGCACTGCCGCCCAAGGAAACGGCCGATGAACCCACCGCGGCCACGCGCCACTTATGCGCGGGCGTCTACGTCGACGAACGCTTCCGCGATCTAGTGATCGACGAGGTGTGTACTGCCCCGTACCGGAGGGTCGCCCCCTCCTACGGGTTCGACATCGTCCCCGTCATGCGCCACGCATGGCGAGCCGCGGCGCTGTCCACCGTCCTGCGCCTGGCTTTGGTGGGAGCGGTAGCCGTCCCGGCCCTGGCCGGTGCCCTGCCGTGCGCCGTCCTCCTCGGGTGCGGCCTCGCCCTGCTCTGGCTGCTGCGCGTCACGAGGATGCTGCGGGAAGCCGATCGGAAGCAGCAGCCGAAGAGGACATCGAAACGCCGCGACTGGGAACTCGTGATCTTCGAAAGGGACCTCCTCAGGCTGGTCTTTCCTTGGTGGAAGGCCGAAAAGCCGCCCGTGGTCCGGCGTATCCGTGTCGTCGCGCTCTCGGTGACCGCGACCGGGGTGGTAGTCGCGGTCTCCCATCCGGGCCAAGCGCTGGCGGCCATGGCCGTCGCCACGGGCATGGCGGTCCTGTACCTCGGGGTCGGCGCCACGCGACAGCTGACGCTCAGCCGCATCCAGAGGGCGCGGAATCTCCGGCCCGCACGCCTGTCCGGCCGGCAGAGGGCTGCGGACCTTCAGCAGCGGCACGCCTGCGCGGTCTACCGCCGGCCCCGCCACAGCGAGGACGACGACGATGAGGAGGAGGGTCTCACCTTCTTCACGCTCTTCGGGGACAGATCACCCTTCGTCGGGGCCGGTGAACTCGTCTATCAGTGGAACCCGCCGATGAACATCCAGCTGTTGCGCCCGAGCGAGGACGACGGTGCGCAGCTCCATGACCTCGAACACCGCGAACCGCCCTTCCAGACGCACGAACTGGTAGACCACCTGCGCGAGGCGATGCGGCTGCTCGACACCGACAGCCAGGATGTCCGGCTCCCCATCCAGGTCCGTGACCGCGTCTACGTGGCCGAGACCGACGTGGCGGCCGATCCGTCCCTCGCGCTGCCCCTGGACGACGGCGAGCTGCGAGCCGTCATCAACACCCCGGGAGCCAGACGGCACCACTTCCTCGAAGTCACAGCTCCCATGGCGGGTTCGGAGTTCGTTGCGACCGTCCTGCTGCGCGTCAGCGTCCAGGGAAGGACGTTGAGTATCTTCATGGCGGCCTGCGTTCTCGCCCACACGCCGCGCTCCTTCCAGCGGACCGAGGAATTCGGTCAGCAAGGTGCCATGGCCGTGATCTCGTCCGCGTTCTGCGAACTGGGCACGCTGCCGCAGGAGATTCAGAAGTCGTGGCGGGTCGTCCGTCACCTCCGTGCGCTGGGAAAGGCCGCCGTACTCCCCCGCGACCTCACCAGTGAGCCGAGGCGCAACATCTTGACGGGGAGCCGGGTGAGTATCAGGGAGAAGGCGAGTCAGGCGTGGTCCAAGGTACAGCTAGAAAAGAGCGACATTCTGGGCCAGATGAAGACAATCGAGCTGAGGTTGCTCCGGGCTGCCAGTGACTTCCTGTCCACCAAGGACGTGGACATATCCGAGTTCACGAATCGCGCCCTGAAGATCATCAACAGCGGGATTTTCAACTTCGGCGACAATAACAGCTTCAACAACAATGCGGTGGGTGACGGCGCCCACGTCGGCGCCGCGGGGAATCAGCCCGCGGGCTCCGGCGACTCCGGCGAAGGAGGAAAGCAATGACCGGCAACCGAGGGATCATCAGTAACGGGAGCAACAATAATTTCAGCAACAACGCCATCGGAGAACATGCCAAGGTTCTCGGGGGAGCCACACCATCTCACGTCGGCGACGCCTCCGGCGGCGACGGGAGCAGCTCCGATCCCACCTCCACGTGGGACATCGGCGTGGTCACCATCCTGAGCGATGAATTACGCGCGGTGGTAGAGGAGTTGGACCTACGCCGGCACAAAAATCCCGGTGGCCTCTACTTCTACCGGGGCAGCCTCACCACTCCGGATTCGACCGTCCGTGTGGTGGCCACCCAGAGTCAGAGCCAGGGCCAGCGGTCGGCGATGGCGGCCCTGGAGAACCTGCACCGCCACTACGCGCCGCGGCTGTGGGCCATGGTCGGCGTGGGCGGCGGCATCGACACCGAGCGTGCCCGCATCGGCAACGTCATCGTCTCCACCGACGTCGTCTACTACGAGAACCGCAAGATCAACCCACACGGTGACATCCGGCGCCGCGGGGAACACCGCCAGGCACCTGCCCCGGTCGTCCACGCCGCCAACGCCTTCTTCGCGGAGAACGGGATGCCGGCACACCTGCACCGCCGACTCCTATCGGGCGCCCCGGAGGAATTCGACGTCTACCCGGGACTGATCGGGTCGGGAGAGGCCGTCATCGCGGACCGGGACAGCGAGATCCGGCACTACCTCAAGGGCTACCACGAAAAGGTCCTGGCCGTGGACATGGAAGCCGGAGGGCTCAGCCAGTACTGGCAGGAGCACTCCGTCCATGGTGCGGAGAACCCCGGCTGGATCGTTATCAGAGGCGTGTCCGACAACGCCGATGAGAAGAAGGGTCACGAGTATCACGAACTCGCGGCCCGGAACGCCGCGCACGTCTTGCGGGAGCTCCTTCCCTTCATCTGCTCACCGCAGTCCTGACGGGTGATGCCACGCAGTCACAGGAGATGGTTCGGATGACCCCCTTCCTCCTCGGGATAGGCAGTTCACTGATCGCCAGCGCGATCGCCCTCGGGTTCGGCCTCCTCCGCGGCTCACGCCCGCTGTGGTGGCTGATCGCCGCCTGCTCCTCGTTCACCGGCACCGGTCTCCGCCGCGTCTACCGCCGGCAGTCGTCCGCCGAACAGGACATCGCACGCGACCTCCGCCGCGCCCGCTGGATCAAGGTGTTGTCGGGACGCGGAAACGTGCTCACTCGCGAGGCGTTCTCCCCTGTGTGGTCCGGGGAACTGTCACCCGACTCCGTCCAAGTCCTCCTGCCCGACTCCCGGCCCCGGGGAGACTCCTGGCTCGATCGACGCTCGCATGACATCGAGCGATTCGACCCCGGATACACTCCTGACCTGCTCAGGAATCAGGTGCGGACGAACGTGGACTACCTCGCCCACGTCACGTCCTTGCGGAGCAATGTCGAACTCCATGAGTTCAACCTGCCCAACACCTGCCGTGTGATCGCAACGGACCAAGCGGCCTTCCTGACCTTTTACAGCAGCTCCACACACGGCAGAAACACGCCTTGCCTGTATGTCCGGGCACCGAGCCTCTTGTACACCATCGCACTTCAGCAGTTCGACATAGCGTGGATGCACAGTTCCCCCATCCACCCCACCGTCTCTGACGGCCTTCTCTGAAGCCGCCAGGTATGCGAGCGCCGAGACACCAGGTGGGGACTGCTGGTGATCAGGGGCTGTGTCCTCGACGTTCTGGTGGGCATGCTGGACGCGGCCGTCGAGGACGGTCTCCTGGCTCGGAACCCGTGCCGGTCCAGTTCCGTGAAGCTGCCGAAGCACGCGAAGAAGCCGGTGGTGCCGTGGACACTCGACAGGGTTCAGGCGGTGATCTCCGGCCTCCCCGACCGCTTCACGGCCGGCGGCTCGCTGGGCTTCGGCTGCGGACTCCGCCAGGGAGAGATCTTCGGCGTCGCCGAAGGCGACATCGACTTCGCCCGCAAGCTCATCCACGTCAGACGCCAGATACGGCTGGTACGCAGCAAGAAGGTCTTCGCTCTGCCGAAGGGCGATCGGATTCGCTCCGTGCCGCTGCCTGACGAACTGGCCAAGGTGCTGAAGCAGCACCTGAAGAAGTTCCCCGCAACCGACATCACCCTGCCCTGGGCCACGCCGGACGGTGAGCCGCAGACGCACCGGCTGATCTTCACGGACGCCAAGGGCAACGCCTACAACCGGAGCGTCTTCAACCAGGGCGACTGGAAGCGCGCGCTCGTCGCCGCCGAGGTCATCCCTCCCCGCGAGCGCGGGGCCAAGTACATGGCCGCCGCGCCCGACGACGGCATGCATGCCCTCCGGCACACGTACGCCTCGGTGCTCCTCGACGCCGGGGAGAGCATCAAGGCGCTCTCCGAGTACCTCGGGCACTCCGACCCCGGCTTCACGCTGCGGACGTACACCCACCTCATGCCGCAGAGCGAGGCCGGACCCGTCAGGCGATCGACGCCGTCCTGGGTGCCGGCGCCGGCAAGGACGGGCCGGACACGACAGAGGGCACATCCCCCGGAGATCACTCCGGCATGTGCCCTCAATGTGCCCTGGCGGCCTGATCACCGCCTTCGTGAGACCCCTAAGCCTGCTCCTGCAACCGAGACCGTGAGCCCACTAGATCGCAGGTCAGGGCCAGACCAGGCAGTACGGCTGGTGGCCCGCCTCATGCAGCCTGTCGGCGAACTCCTGCCATTCGTGGAGCATCCGGTAGACGTCGAAGGCGTCGCGGGGGCCGCCGCGGTCGGGGACCGTGGACCAGATGAAGGCGGCGGCGCCGACCTCCTCCTCGCCGATGCCGCGGAGGGGGTCGACCACCGTCATGGGGAGGCGGACCACCGCGTAGTCGGGGTGGAGGACGACGAGTTCCAGGGGCGGGACCTTGTGCAGCGGTATGCCCTCGATGCCCGTGAGGACCATCGCGGACATCGTCTCGGGCTTCACCTTGGCGAAGAGCCCGCCCTGCCCGAGTTCGTCGCCGCCGAGTTCCTCCGGGCGCATGGAGATCGGCACGCGGGCCGCCGTCGCGCCGTCGGGCGCGCCGAAGTACTTGTACGTCACGCCGCCCGACCGGCCGTCGTTCTTGTTCACGCCCTCGCCGCCGTGGTTCACCCGGCGATGGCGTCCCGACCTGGCGCGCCGGGGCCCTCGGTCATCGGTCCCTTCGCCCAGTTCGCCACCGCGATGCATATCTCCACCCGACTGCTCTCAGATGTGCACTGCCCCCGCCGCGCAACCCGATCATCGTCTCAGCTACATCCCCAGCAGCCGGCCCGCGAAACACCCCGACGCGGGTCGCCTTGCGACTCTGAGACCATGGCTTGCGTGACTTATCCGTACCAGGCTCCAGTCTCGCAGAAGCTCTACGACCGTGCGGCCGCCGTGACCCCCGGCGGCGTGAACTCTCCGGTGCGTGCGTTCCGCGCCGTGGGCGGTACGCCCCGGTTCATGGTGTCGGGGCAGGGTCCGTACCTGACGGACGCCGACGGTCGCGAGTACGTCGACCTCGTCTGCTCGTGGGGACCGATGATCCTCGGCCATGCGCACCCCGAGGTGACCGCCGCGGTGCAGGAGGCCGTCGCGCGCGGGACGTCGTTCGGCACCCCGGGCGCCGGCGAGGTGGCGCTCGCAGAGGAGATCGTGTCCCGGGTCACCCCCGCTGAGCAGGTACGACTCGTCTCCTCCGGCACCGAGGCGACGATGTCGGCGATCCGGCTGGCGCGCGGGTTCACCGGGCGGGCGAAGGTCGTGAAGTTCGCCGGCTGCTACCACGGGCACGTCGACGCGCTGCTCGCCGCGGCCGGCTCCGGGGTCGCCACGCTCGGGCTGCCGGACACCCCCGGGGTCACCGGCGCGCAGGCCGGCGAGACCCTCGTACTGCCGTATAACGATTTGGCAGCCGTCCGCGCGGCGTTCGAAGAGCACCCCGGGGACATCGCCTGCGTGATCACCGAGGCGTCCCCCGGGAACATGGGCACGGTGCCGCCGCTGCCCGGTTTCAACCAGGGGCTGAAGGACCTGTGCGCCGAGTACGGCGCGCTGTACGTGTCCGACGAGGTGATGACCGGCTTCCGCACCTCCAGGGCCGGCTGGTACGGCGTCGACGGCGTGACCCCGGACCTGATGACCTTCGGCAAGGTGATGGGCGGCGGCTTCCCGGCCGCCGCGTTCGGCGGCCGGGCGGACGTCATGGGGCGGCTCGCGCCGGCCGGGCCGGTGTACCAGGCGGGCACGCTCTCCGGGAACCCCGTCGCCACCGCCGCCGGGCTCGCGCAGCTCCGGCTCCTGGACGACGCGGCGTACGACACGCTGGACGCCGTCTCCCGGCAGCTCCGTGGGCTCGTCACCGAGGCACTGGCCAAGGAGGGCGTGCCGCACCGGGTGCAGACGGCGAGCAACATGTTCTCCGTCTTCTTCACCGACTCCGGCTCCCCCGTCATCGACTACGAGGGCGCGAAGGCACAGCGTACGGAGCAGTTCACGGCCTTCTTCCACGCCATGCTCGCCGAGGGCGTGTACCTGCCGCCGTCCGCCTTCGAGTGCTGGTTCGTCTCCACCGCCCTGGACGACGTTGCGATGGAGCGGATCGCCCGGGCGCTGCCCGTCGCGGCCCGTGCGGCGGCCGAAGCGGGTGCCGAAGCCGGGGGCGGGTCGGCGGCCGGGGAGCAGGACGTCCAAAATGGCTGACATGCGCGGTAAAGATGAAGAGAATCTCACCGTCGTGCACGTCGTACGCCACGGTGAGGTCCACAACCCCGACGGCGTCCTCTACGGCCGCAACCCCGGCTACCACCTCTCCGACCTGGGCCGGCGGATGGCCGAGCGCGTGGCGGAGCACCTCGCCGCGCGCGACGTGCGGTACGTCGTCGCCTCCCCGCTGGAGCGCGCGCAGGAGACCGCCGCGCCCGTCGCGAAGGCGCACGGCCTGGAGGTCGCCGGCGACGACCGGCTCATCGAGGCGGCCAACGTCTTCGAGGGCAAGGCGTTCGGCGTCGGCGACGGCGCGCTGCGCAAGCCGGCGAACTGGAAGTACTTCACCAACCCCTTCCGCCCCTCCTGGGGCGAGCCGTACATCGACCAGGTCGTACGGATGATGGGCGCGCTGCAGTCCGCCCGCGAGGCCGCCCGTGGTCACGAGGCCGTCTGCGTCAGCCACCAACTGCCCATCTGGATCCTGCGCAGCTTCGCCGAGGGCCGGCGGCTGTGGCACGACCCACGGTCGCGGCAGTGCACGCTGGCGTCGCTGACGTCGTTCACGTTCGACGGCGACGACATCGTCTCCGTCGGCTACAGCGAGCCCGCCCGCGACCTCGTGCCGCCGCACCTCCTCGCGGGGGCGCAGCGCAAGTTCGGCCGGGGCGCCATCCGCGGCGCGGCGGCCAACGCCCCGCGGGCGTAGCGCCCGCGCGGCCCGCCCGGGCCCGTACGCGGAGCGGCGGCCCCCGGCCGCGCATGCCCCGGCCCCGGCGGCGTACGACCGACGGCCCCCCGCGGACCCGCTGAGCAGCCCCTCCGTCCCGCCGCGCGGCGCTAGAGGGGGGTGGAGAAGATCCCTCTCCGGGCCATGCGAAACTTTTCACATGATTTCTGCGAGGAGGCTCCACCGCCGGACCCTCGCGGCCGCCGCCGCGGCCGTCGCCGGCGCGCTGGCGCTGACCGCGTGCGGCGAGGACGCGACGTCGTCCGGTGGCAACACCCAGTTCGTCAGCGGCACCGGCCAGCTCACCGTGGTGAAGGCGAGCGAGCGCCTCGCCGCGCCGGACATCTCCGGCGAGACCACCGACGGCGAGGAACTCGCGCTCGCCGACTACCGGGGCAAGGTCGTCGTCCTCAACGTGTGGGGCTCCTGGTGCGCCCCCTGCCGCGCCGAGGCGCCGAACCTGCGCAAGGTCTCCGAGGACACCGCCGACCGCGGCGTGCAGTTCGTCGGCATCAACACCCGCGACCTCGACGTGGCCAACGCCCAGGCGTTCGACCGCTCCTTCAAGATCGAGTACCCGAGCCTGTACGACCCGTCGGGCAAGCTGATCCTGAAGTTCCCCGAGAACAGCCTCTCGCCACAGGCGATCCCCTCCACGCTCATCCTCGACCGCGAGGGGAAGATCGCCGTACGGGCCCTCAAGCCGCTCTCCGAGAAGGAGCTGCGCAAGGCGCTCGAACCGGTCATCGAGGAGAAGTGACGTAAGCCATGGAGCCGAACCAGACCGTGCTGACCGGGGCCCTGCTGCTGGCCCTGCCGGTCGCGGTGCTCGGCGGCCTCGTGTCCTTCTTCTCCCCGTGCGTGCTGCCGCTCGTGCCCGGCTATCTCAGCTACGTCACCGGGGTCAGCGGCACCGACCTGGAGAACGCCCGCCGCGGCCGGATGGCCGCCGGCGCCGGGCTCTTCGTCCTCGGCTTCACCGCGGTCTTCGTCTCGACGGGCGCGTTCTTCGGCGGCGTCGGCAACAACCTGCTGGAGCACCGGGAGACGATCTCCAAGGTCGTCGGCGCGCTGACGATACTGCTCGGGCTGACGTTCATGGGGATACTGGGCCGCACCCTCGGCGGGTTCACGCAGCGGGAGTTCCGGATCCACAAGCGGCCCGCGGTGGGTCTCGCCGGGGCGCCGATGCTCGGCATGGTCTTCGGCATCGGCTGGACGCCGTGCATCGGCCCGACGCTGATCTCGGTGCTCGCCCTGTCCACGAACGAGGCCAGCGCCGGCCGCGGCGCGCTGCTCACGGTCGCGTACTGCGTGGGCCTGGGGCTGCCGTTCATCGTCGCCGCCATCGCCTTCCGGCGGGCGCTCGGGGCGTTCGCCTGGGTCAAGCAGCACTATGTGTGGGTCATGCGAATCGGCGGCGGCATGCTCGTCGTGACCGGCATCCTGCTACTCACGGGCATCTGGGACCGCATCATCAACGAGATGCAGGTCTGGACGTCGAACTTCACTGTGGGGATCTGAGCCATGACCACGACCGACGAGCGCGAGCTGACGGCCGCCGCGTCCCAGTTGTCCACGGCACCGGTCGACGACTCGCCGCAGAGCCCGGTGCCGCAGGGCGGCTCGTTCGGGCGCGAGCTCGTGGCGTGGGCGCGCTGGTTCTGGCGGCAGCTCACCTCGATGCGGGTGGCGCTGATACTGCTGTTCCTGCTCTCGCTCGGCGCCATCCCCGGCTCGCTCATCCCGCAGAACTCGGTCGACGAGATCGCGGTGGTCCAGTTCCGCGAGCGGCACGAGACGCTGGGCCCGCTCTACGACAAGCTCCAGCTCTTCGACGTCTACAGCTCGGTGTGGTTCTCGGCGATCTACATCCTGCTCTTCGTCTCGCTGGCCGGCTGCATCATCCCGCGCTCCTGGCAGTTCGTCGGACAGCTCCGCGCCCGCCCGCCGCGCGCCCCGCGGAACCTCACGCGGCTGCCCGCGTACACGACGTGGGAGACCGAGGCCGAAGGGGCCGAGGTGCGCGCGGCCGCGGAGCGGATCCTGCGGCGGCGCCGGTTCCGCTACGCCGTGGCGCCGGCCGGCGACGAGGGCGCGATCTCCGCCGAGAAGGGCTATCTGCGCGAGGCCGGCAACCTGCTGTTCCACATCGCGCTCTTCATCCTCCTCGTCGCCTTCGCCGTGGGTAACCTCCTGCGCGTCGAGGGCGGCAAGCTGATCGTCAAGGGCGACGGCTTCGCCAACACCCTCACGCAGTACGACGACTTCCAGGACTCCGCGTTCGGCGCCGACCTGGACTCGTTCGGCTTCACGCTGGACGACTTCACGGCGACGTTCGAGAAGGACGGGCCGCAGCGCGGCACGGCGCGCGAGTTCTACGCCGATCTGACCTGGTGGAAGGGTGCGGCGGGCGAGCAGCACAAGGCCCGCGTCGAGGTCAACCACCCGCTACAGATCGACGACACCAAGATCTTCCTCATCGGCCACGGCTACGCGCCCGTCGTCACGGTCCGCGACGGCCAGGGCGACGTGGCGTTCAGCGGCCCGGTCGCGTTCCTGCCGCAGGACGGCAACCACACCTCCACCGGCGCGATCAAGGTCCCGGACTACCGGGACGAGAACGGCGAGAAGACGCAGATCGCCTTCCAGGGCTTCTTCACCCCGACGTTCGGCGGCTACAGCAAGGACGGGATGGTCTCGCAGTTCCCGGGGCCCGACTATCCCGCGCTGTTCCTCAACGCCTACCGCGGCGACCTCGGCGTGGACGCCGGCGTGCCGCAGAACGTGTACCAGCTCGACACCGAGCGGCTGAAGCAGTTCAAGCAGAAGAACGGCGAGCCGCTGCGGAAGTCGCTGCGGCCCGGCGACACGTTCACGCTGCCGAACGGGGCGGGGTCGCTGAAGTTCGAGCGGCTGGAGCGCTGGGCCAGCTTCCAGGTCTCCCAGCAGCCCGGCAACTACTGGGCGCTGGGCGGGTCCATCCTCGCGATCGTCGGCCTCGCCGGGTCGCTGTTCATCCAGCGCCGGCGGGTGTGGCTGCGTACGGCGCCGGGGGCGGACGGCCGTACGGTCGTGGAGCTGGCGGGGCTGGGGCGCAGCGAGAGCGCGCGGCTGCCGGAGGAGCTGGCGGACCTGGCGGTGGCGCTGCAGACGGACGGGGCACCGGCGGTGGCCACCGCGGACGACGCCGACGCCGGGGAAACCGACGGCCCCGATGCCACGGCGGACGAGGCGGCGGCCGGGGAGAAGAAGTCCGGGGGCGCCGGGGACAAGTCCGGCGCGGCCGGGGGTGGGTCCGCGGCGGCGGGTGCGAAGTCCGTAGAGTCCGAAGCCGAGCCCGCAGCCACGACGTCAGAAGAGACCGAGTCAGACGAACCCGACGAGCCCGAAGGGCCCGAAGCCAAGCCCGATGAAGGAGCGCGCGCGTGAACATCGCTGCCGCGACGGACCAGAACCTGGCGGACATCAGCAACGTCCTCATCTACTCGGCGATGGCCGTCTACGCCCTCGCCTTCTTCGCGCATGTCGGGGAGTGGGTCTTCGGCAGCCGTAGCCGCGTGGCCACGACCGCCGCCGCGCTCACCCCGCGGCAGGCGGCCGGCGCGGAGGCGCCCGCCGTGACCGTCACGGTCAAGAAGCGCGGCGGCGGCACCGCCGTGCTGGAGCGCCCGAAGGTCGTCACCCGCGGTTCCTCCGGCGCCGCGGCCGTGCCCGACGGTCCCGGCGCGGCGGGCGGCGACGAGCAGGGCGACGTCTACGGCCGCGTCGCCGTCTCCCTCACGGTGCTGGCCTTCGCGCTGCACGCCGCCGGGGTGCTGACGCGCGCCCTCTCGGTGCAGCGGGCGCCGTGGGGCAACATGTACGAGTTCTCCACGACCTTCTCCATGGTCGCGGTGGCCGCGTACCTCGGCTTCCTGGCGGCCCGCAAGAACATCCGCTGGATGGGCCTGCCGCTCGTCACCACGGTCCTGCTCGACCTGGGCCTGGCCGTGTCGGTGCTCTACACCGACAGCGACCAGTTGGTGCCGGCGCTCGACTCGTACTGGCTGTGGATCCACGTCTCGCTCGCCATCGCCTGCGGGGCGCTGTTCTACCTCGGTATGGTCGCGACGGTCCTCTACCTCTTCCGCGAGCGCTACGAGGCGAAGCTCGCGGACCCGAAGGGCCCGCAGCCCGGTTCGTTCGCGCGCTCGGTGCTGAGCCGGATGCCGGCGGCGTCGTCGCTGGACAAGTTCGCGTACCGGGTGAACGCGGCGGTCTTCCCGTTCTGGACCTTCACCATCGTGGCGGGCGCGATCTGGGCGGAGAGCGCCTGGGGCCGCTACTGGGGCTGGGACCCCAAGGAGGTCTGGTCGTTCATCACGTGGGTCGCGTACGCCTGCTACCTGCACGCCCGCGCCACGGCCGGGTGGAAGGGCCGCAAGGCCGCGTACCTGGCGATCGTCGCGTTCCTCTGCTTCCTCTTCAATTACTACGGCGTCAACATGTTCGTCGACGGCCTGCACTCCTACTCCGGCACCTAGGCCCCGCCCGCGATACCTCCCTCTGTTTGCCGCCCCCGACGCGCGAAGTGCACACTGGAAGGGCAAGGAGGGAGGTATCGCAATGCTGGAAGTGAAGACCATCGAGAAGCCGGACGAACGACGCGACTTCCCGCGCGGTCACCTCGAAGCGGTGCACATGACCGGCCTGGATTTCGCGGTCGCGACTTTCGAGCCCGGCTGGCGCTGGTCGGAGTCGGTCAAACCCCTGGCGGGTACCGAAACCTGTATGGTGCACCACAACGGTTACGTCGTTCAGGGCCGCATGCGCATCCTCATGGACAGCGGCCAGGAATCCGAGGTGCAGGCCGGCGACGTCTTCGTCTGCCCGCCCGGCCACGACGCCTGGGTCGTGGGTGACGAACAGGTCATCCTCTACGACTTCGCCGGCGCCATGGCGACGGAGTACGCGAAGGGAAGCTGAGGACGATGACGTTCGTGCAGCTCATCGAGTACGAGTCGGACAATCCCGAGGAACTGGGCCGCGCCATGGACGAATGGATGGCGGCCACCGAGGGGAAACGCACGATGTCGCGGGAAATCCACGCACGGGACCGGGAAAGCAGCCGGCATTTCGTGGACATCGTCGAATTCCCGTCGTATGAACAGGCGATGGTCAACAACGACCTGCCGGAAACGCAGCGCATCGCGGGGCGGCTCCGCGAGCTGTGCACCTCAGAACCCAGGTTCGTCGACCTGGACGTCGTGGACGACCGTTCCTGACAAGGGGTACGCCCGCACACGACCTGACGGCGCGCGCGCCGGTCGGCAAGGCCCTCTGGTCTCGGACGGTCCCCCGCGGTCATCCTGGGGCCATGGTCACCTCCAACGGCTACGTCCTGGACGAGTCCCCGCGCCGCCTCGGCGAGTTGCGGCCCGTGCCGGACGCCGAGCGGGGTGACCGCGAGGCGCTGTGGACGCGGCTGCGGCGGGAGGGGTACCTGTGGCTGCGGGGGGTGCTCGACCCCGGCGGCGTACGGGAGTTCCGGCGCTTCTACTTCGCGCACGTCGACCCCGAGCAGCCCCGCGGCGAGCAGCGGGCCGCGCTGTTCGGGCGGGTCGTGCCGGGGCGCGAGTACGCGGAGTTCTGCGCGCAGCCCGCGGTGCGGGACTGGTACGCGTGGTTCCTCGGCGGCGGGACGTTCCTCCACCGGCGCAAGATCCTGCGCCACACCCGGCCCGGCGAGGCCGGAGTCGGCACGGCCACGCAGGCGCACTACGACCTCGTCTATCTCCGCGAGGGTACGGACCGGGTGCTCAGCTCGTGGATCCCGCTCGGCGACTGCCCCGTGGAGCTGGGCGGGCTCGTGTATCTGGAGCGGAGCCACGTACGGGTCCTCGCGGCCGAGGCGGCGGGCACGCTGAAGCGCCCGGCCGCCTCGATCACCGCGGACCTGCCGGCGCTGGCGGAGGAGTACGACGCGCGCTGGCTCCTCGCGGACTACGCGGCCGGTGACATGGTCGTCCACTCCGCGCACATGGTGCACGCGTCGCTGGACAACACCGCGGCCACGTACCGGCTGTCGACCGACATCCGCCACCAGCGCGCCGACCAGCCCATCGACTGGCGCTGGCAGGAGCACTGGCACGACCTCGACGGGCTCTGATCAGACAGCCGCCTCCCCCTCGTCCGGCCACAGCTCCGGGCGCCGCGCCGCCACCGCCGCCGCCATCCGGGCCACCGCCTCCGCCGCCGGCAGCGGCGCGGGCCGCCGCCCGTCGCGCAGCCGCAGCGCCGCCGCCCCGCCCGCCGCCTCCCGGGCCCCGACCACCACCTGGTACGGGGCCAGCCGCGCACCCCGTACCCGCGCACCCAGGGTGCCCCGCTCGGGACCCACCAGCTCCGCCCGCAGCCCCGCCGCCACGCACCGCCGCAGCAGCGCCTCCGCCGGCGCCGCCTCCGCCTCGCCCACCGGCAGCACCACCGCCTGCACCGGCGCCAGCCACGGCGGGAACGCCCCCTGGTGCACCTCCACGAGCTGCGCCACCGCCCGCTCCGCACTGCCGACGACCGAGCGGTGCACCATCACCGGGCGGTGCCGCCCGCCGTCCGCGCCCACGTACGCGAGGCCGAAGCGCGCCGGCTGGTGGAAGTCGACCTGCACGGTGGACAGGGTCGCCTCGCGGCCTGCCGCGTCCAGCACCTGTACGTCGATCTTCGGCCCGTAGAACGCCGCCTCGCCCTCCTCGGCCTCGTAGTCGATCCCGGCCGCGGCGAGCGCCTGCTCCAGCAGCGCCCCCGCCCGCCGCCACAGCTCCGGGTCGCGCACGTACTTGGCGCCGGGGCCCGGCAGCGAGAGCCGGTAGCGGGCGGCAGCGAGACCCATCGCCGCGTACGCCTCGCGGATCAGCCGCAGCGCGGCCAGCGCCTCGCCGGCGACCTGCTCCAGGGTGCAGAAGACGTGCGCGTCGTTGAGCTGGATGGCGCGTACGCGGGTGAGGCCGCCGAGGACGCCGGACAGCTCGGCGCGGTACATGCCGCCCAGCTCGGCGATGCGCAGCGGGAGTTCGCGGTAGCTGCGCTCGCGGGAGCGGTAGATGAGGGCGTGGTGGGGGCAGAGGCTGGGGCGGAGTACGACTTCCTCACCGTCCGGGCGGCCGTCGGGGCCGCCGCCGAGGCGCATGGGCGGGAACATGTCGTCGCGGTAGTGCTCCCAGTGCCCTGACAGCTCGTACAGCTCGCGCTTGCCGAGCACGGGTGAGTAGACGCGCTGGTAGCCGGCGCGCTGCTCGACGTCGGCGACGTACTCCTCCAGCGCCTGCCGCACGGCGGCGCCGGCGGGCAGCCAGTACGGGAGTCCGGCGCCGATGAGGGGGTCGGTGCCGAAGAGGCCGAGTTCGCGGCCGAGGCGGCGGTGGTCTTTCACGGTGGGGCTCCTCGCGGGTCGGTGGGGGGCGGTGGCCGCCCGCGGGGGTGGTGCACGCCGAAGCCCCGGGGCGGTCGCCCCGGGGCTTCGGCTGGGTCGTGGGTCAGCGCGCCGGGACGGTGTCCGGCGTCGTCGTCTGCACAGCGCGCTTCATGCGGAGGAGGCTAGCAGGGCCGGGGAGCGGGCCCAGAACCTTTTTCCGGTACGGGCGCGGGCCCGGGTACGGGTACGGGTGCGGGCCCGGAGCCGCCCCCGGGGCCCGCGGCGCCCGCCGGGCCGAAGCGGGCCCGGTACGCCGACGGGCTCAGCCCCGTACGCCGCCGCACCTGCGCCAGCAGGTTCGCCGCCGTGCCCAGCCCGCTCGTCCGCGCCACCACCTCCAGCCGGTGCTCCCCGCGCTCGATCAGCCGGCACGCCAGCGCCACCCGCTCCCCCGTCAGCCACGCCAGCGGCGTGGTGCCCAGCTCCCGGACGAAGCGCCGGTGCAGCGTGGCCGGGCTGACGGCGGCGTACCCGGCCAGGTCGGCGACGGCCAGCGGCCGGTCGAGCCGCTCCGCCGCCCAGGCGAGCACCGGGGCGAGCGAGGCGTCCGGCACCGCCGGCACCGGGCGCTCGATGAACTGCCGCTGCCCGCCGTCGCGGTGGGCGGCGAAGACGAGCCGGCGGGAGAGGGTGAAGAAGCCGTCGTGCATGCGCACGCCGGGCACGGGGGCGCAGAGCGTGAAGTCGTACCACGCGACGTCCAGCTCGGGCCGGCGCAGCCCGAACAGCTCGGTGGCGATGCCCATTTCGAAGGGGTTCGACCCGGCGTCGCACGAGGACACCGACGAGTTCTTCCTCGTCGTCGAGAGCGAGCTGCGCATCGGCCTGCGGGAGGCCCGCGGCGAGCGTACGGTCACGCTGCCCAGGGGTGCCGTGTCCACCGTGCCGCGCGGCGTGTGGAGCACCGGCCCGTGGCCGCGCCCGGCACGGCGACCATGATGTCCGAGCCGGCCGGCACGGTGAACGTCGGCGACCGCCACGAGGCGGTGCCGGCGCACATCCCGTCCACGACCGGCTTCGAGCTGGCGTAGCGCCCGGGGTCAGGCGGCCGGGTGCCGCGGGTCGCGGCCCGTCGCGGCCAGCGCGCGGTCGAACGCCGGAGCGTCCTGCGGTACGGGCACGGCGTCGGCGAAGCCGTCGTACTGCCGGTACATCTCGCCGTGGTCCTCCGCGACCCGCAGCGCCAGCGCCGCCACCCCCTCCGATGCCCGGAACTCCTGCCCGGTCGCCCGCGCCACGTCCCAGCCGTGCACCGCCAGCTCCTTGACGATCACCGCCGCCACCTCCGGCGCGGGCATCTCCAGGAAGCCCAGGTCGACGTCCCCCTCCCAGGCCGCGGGCGCCGCCCAGGCGGCGACGGCCCGGTCGAGCTGCGCGGCGTACGCGTCCGCCCAGCCGGGCTCCGCAGCGAAGTCGCGCTTCGGCAGCTCCTCGGGGAGCTGAGTGCGGCGGGCGCGGTGCTCCAGGCCGTGGGAGGTGAAGCAGACCCAGTGGTTGACGAGGGCGCGCACGTCCCAGTCCGGGCAGGGCGTGGGTCCCGCCAACTGCTCCGGCCGTACGCCCCTGGCCACCCGCGCGGCCTCGGCGGCGCACTCCTTCATCAGCGCGTACACATCGGCGTTCTCGCTTGCGTCCCGGCTGTTCTCGCTGCTCATACGGGCGAACGTACGGCGAGCGCCGCGGCCGGTCTTGAACAAACGCGACAGCTACGCTGCGCGTATGCCCGGCTCCGGATTCGACGACGCACGCGGCGTCCTGCACCCCGGCGAGCACGCCCGGCTCGCCTCGCTCGACCGCCGCCGGCCCGGCGCGGCGCTGGCGCCGTTCGTCGACTGGTTCTGGCACGTGCGCTGGCAACTGCCGGGCGCGGCCACGTACGACACGAAGGTCCTCACGCACCCGAACCTGCACCTGGTCTTCGAGGAGCCCGAGCCGCTGGTGTACGGGGTGCAGCGCGACCTGTTCGTACGCCGGCTGGCGGGCGGCGGGCAGGTGCTCGGGGTGCGGTTCCGGCCGGGCGGCTTCCGGGCCCTGACGGCGGGTCCGGTGGCGGAGCTGGTCGACCGGCGGGTGCCGGCGGCGGAGCTGCTCGGGCCGGGCGCGGCGGAGGTGAGCCGGGCGGTGCTGCGGGCGGAGGGCCTGACGGAGATGTGCGCCGTGGCGGAGGACTTCCTGCGGCCGCTGCTGCCGGCGGCGCCGGATCCTGCCGCGGAGGAGGCGGCGGCCGTGGTGGCGCGGATCGCGGCGGAGCCGGGGCTGCTGCGGGTGGACCAGGTGGCCGCGGGGGCGGGAATGTCCGTACGGCGGCTGCAGCGGCTGTTCGCGGAGTACGTCGGGGCGAGCCCGAAGTGGGTGCTGCGGCGGGCCCGGCTCCAGGAGGCGGCGGCACGGGCGGACGCGGGGGCGGCACTGGACCTCGCGGCGCTGGCGGCGGACCTGGGCTACGCGGACCAGGCCCACCTGACACGGGACTTCACGGCGACGGTGGGCGCACCGCCGTCACGGTACGCGGAGGGCACGGCGGACTGAGGACGAACCTGCCGCCCCGCCCCCGTACGCCCCTCAGCCCGCCCAGTCCGGCCTGCGGCCCAGGTACGCCACCAGCCGCTCCCCCGGCTCCGCCCCCTCCCGCACCCACTGCACCGCCGCGAACCGCACCGGCCTGTCCTCCGCCGCCACGAACAGCGGCGCCAGCTCCAGCAGTTCCTCCGCCAGCGCCGGCGGCACCTGCTCCCGCTGCCCGCTCGCCCGGGCCAGGTCCCAGCCGTGCACCGCCAGCTCCAGCGCCCCCGTGCACGTCACCACCGCCGCCGCCAGCGGCAGGCTGCCGACCGTCACCAGCTCCCGCTGCCGCACCGCGGCCCATGCGCCGAGCAGCCGCCTGGCCCGGTCCCGTACCGCCTTGACCGGGTCGGCGAGGCTGTACGCGGCCTGCGGCTTGAGGGCGATGCGGCCGGTGTCCGCGGCCTCGTTGAGCGCCGCGATCGAGTCGCCGACGTGCGCGAGGAGCTGCCCGAGGTCCCAGTGCGCACAGGGCGTGGGCCGCCGCAGGTCGCCGGGGCCGACGCGGTGCAGCACGCCCAGCGCGTACGTCACCGACCGCTCCAGCAGCGCCACGCCGCCGAGCAGCGCCGTGGGCGCGCTCCCATCGGGCCTCATCGGCTCCCCCCGCCGCTCAGGACGGCCGGCAGGCCGGCGGTGGCGAACAGGGACGTGTCGAAGAAGCAGCCGACGTGCGAGACGGCGCGGCCGCCGGGCGCGACGGTCAGCACGTGCAACGCGAACGGATGATGGTCGCCGTCCGGGCCGCGGGTGTAAACGGCATACCCCGGCTGCCCGTTGAGGCCCACCGGCAGCAGCCGCGCGTCCCCGGGCGCGTACGGGCACTGCACCGAGACGAGCGTCGCCACCTGGTCGGGACCGCGGAACCACTCGGGAACCGGCGGCATCTCCCAGACCACGTCCTCGGTGAAGAGGCGCACGATCTCCCGTACGTCCTTGGTCACGAACGCCTCGACGTAGCGGTCCAGCAGCTCGCGCTGCGCCGCGTCCGCCGGCTCGGCGACCGACTCCTCGCTCGGCGCGGCCTTCTCCAACTGCGCCCGGGCGCGCTGCAACGCGCTGTTGACGGACGCCGTCGACGTATCCATCAGCTCGGCGACCTCCGCGGCCTTCCAGCGCAGTACGTCGCGGAGCAGCAGCACCGCGCGCTGCCGCGGCGGCAGGTGCTGGAGCGCGGCGACGAACGCGAGCCGCACGGACTCCCGCGACCCGACGACCGCCGCCGGATCCGCCGCGGAAGGCTCGACCAGCACGTCAGGCACCGGCTCCAGCCACGGCACCTCGGGCCGCTCGGTCAGCTCCCCCGCCGGGTCGTCGCCGGGGCCGCCGAGGCCGGTGGGCAGGGGTCGGCGCTGCCGCCGCTCCAGGGCGGTGAGGCAGGCGCGGGTGGCGATGGTGTGCAGCCAGGTGCGCACCGAGGAGCGGCCCTCGAAGTTGTCGTACGACCGCCAGGCGCGCAGGTACGTCTCCTGCACCAGGTCCTCGGCGTCGTGTACGGAGCCGAGCATCCGGTAACAGTGCGCAAGCAGCTCGCGCCGGTAGGGGTCGGACAACCGGAGGAAGTCCTCCCCGGCCGCCGTGTTCACCGTAGCCATCGCCGATCCGCCCTCTCTGGTCGCTTCCGCGGCACCCGCTACAAGCACTGACTGCGTGATGCACGAAAACTCATCGCCGGAGGGGCGGCCCGGGGCGGAAAAAGATCAGGGAAGGGATCCAGGCGGATCAGGCCGCGAAGGCGTCGGCGTGGGCCTGCGCCCACTGCTCGAAGGTGCGGGGCTCGCGCCCGGTGATGTCGTACACCGTGGACAGCACCGGCGACTCGTCGAGCGCGCCGCCGCGGTAGAAGTCGAAGAAGGCGTCGACGTACTCCTCCGGCATGGCCGCCGCCATCTCCGCGCGGGCCGTCGCGTCGTCCAGGCCCTCGAAGCGCAGCGGTCGGTCGAGCACGTCGCCGAGGACGGTGACCTGCTCGGCGGGCAGCAGCGGCTCGGGGCCCGACAGCTCGTAGACCTTGCCCTCGTGGCCGTCGCCGAGGAGCGTGTCGGCGACGACCTCGCCCACGTCGTACGGGTCGATGCAGGCGACCGGCACGTCGGCGAAGGGGCCGCGCACCACGTCGCCGGAGCGCAACTGGGGCAGCCAGCGCAGGGCGTTGGCGTCGAAGGCACTGGGGCGGACGACGGTCCAGGGGATGCCGGCGGCGCGCACGGCCTCCTCGGAGCGGACCATGTACGCGGTGACGGCGTTGCCCATGTCGCCGCTGGCGGCGGAGCGGCCGGAGAGCAGCGCGACACGGGCCACGCCGGCGCGGACGACCTGGGCGAGGAGGCCGGGCATGTCGCGGTGGCCGGGCAGCAGGAAGACGCCGTCGACGCCGGTGAGGGCCCCGGTGAGGGACGCGGGGTCGTCGAGGTCGCCGGCGACGGCGGTGGCGCGCGGGGGCAGCCCGGACAGCTCGCCGCCGCGGCTGAGCGCGCGGACCTCGGCGCCCTGCTCGGCCAGCGCCCTGACCACCTCGGACCCGACGTTGCCCCCCGCACCCGCGACCAGATACATCCGGCACTCCTTCCCGGCCCGCCGGCCGCGAACTCCGCGGTTGCGCGCGCTCGGCAAGCTCACAGCCTCGCACGCCGGTACCGCGGCTGTGCAGCCTGTCTTACGCCATGGACAGGTGCACGGCCGGGCGCGCGGCGGCAGTGCCCGGGCGCACCGCACCCACTCCGCGGGGGCCTTCGCCGGGAGGAAGGTCTCCCTGGGCGAAGGGGTCGGCGAACTCGGCGGTCTCCTCATCCGTGCGGTCCCGTCTCGCACACCAGACGCCACCCTCTCCCCCGCCGGCCACCTGCTTATCCTGGGCGTATGCCTACCGCAGTCGTCACCGGCGCGAGCAGCGGCATCGGCGCGGCCACGGCCCGTCAGCTCGCCGCCGCCGGTCACCATGTCGTCCTGACCGCCCGCCGCAAGGACCGTATAGACGCGCTCGCCGAGGAGCTGACCGCCGCCGGGTACGCGGCCACCCCGTACGCGCTGGACGTCACCGACCGCGCCGCCGTGGACGCCTTCGCCGCCTCCCTCGAAAGCTGCGACGTGCTCGTCAACAACGCCGGCGGCGCCCTCGGCACCGAGCAGGTCGAGGCCGGCGACCCGGCCGACTGGCGGGCGATGTACGAGGTGAACGTCATCGGGACGCTCAACCTCACCCAGGCGCTGCTGCCCGCCCTCGTCGCCTCCGGCGACGGCACGGTGGTCATCGTCACCTCCACCGCGGGCCACGCCGTGTACGAGGGCGGCGGGGGCTACGTCGCCGCGAAGTTCGCCGAGCACAGCATCGCCGCCACCCTCAGGCTGGAGCTCAACGGCCGCCCCGTCCGCGTCATCGAGATCGCCCCCGGCATGACCCGCACCGAGGGCTTCGCGGTGACGCGGATGCGCGGCGACGCGGAGAGGGCCGCCGCCGTCTACGCGGGCGTGAAGGAGCCCCTGACGTCCGAGGACGTCGCGGACACCATCGCCTGGGCCGTGACCCGCCCGGCGCATGTGAACGTCGACCTCCTCGTCGTACGCCCCCGGGCGCAGGCCGCGAACTACAAGGTCCACCGCGAGCCGTAAACCCCGGCGCAGAGCCCCGGCACCCGAATGGCCGCGCCGCGGCAGCCGTCGCGTGCGCGGGGCGGGAGAGTCGACGTAACGCCGCCGCCAGGGGAAGGAAGTGCCGTCGTGACCCCGGGCCCGTACCCCCCGATCGCGGACCACGGCATCATCGGAGACCTGCAGACCGTCGCGCTGGTCTCCGCCGAGGGCGTGGTCGACTGGCTGTGCGCGCCGCGCTTCGACTCCCCCAGCGTCTTCGGCGCGCTCCTCGACGCCGGGCGCGGCGGGCGCTTCGCGCTCACCGCCGACGCCCCCGACGCCGTCCCCCGGCAGATCTACCTGCCCGGCACCGCCGTCCTCGTCACCCGCTTCCTGTCCACCGGGGGCATCGGCGAGGTGCTGGACTTCATGCCGGTGGACCATCCGGAGCAGCCGACGGACACCCACCGGGTGATCCGGCTCGTACGGGCGCTGCGCGGCCCGATGCGCTTCACGCTCGACTGCAGCCCCCGCTTCGACTACGGCCGCGACCCGCACCGGCTCGAACTCGAAGGAGGAACCGCCCGGTTCCGCTCCGCCACCGCGGACGGACACCTCCAGCTCCTCGGCCCGGTCGGCGACCTGACCCGCGAGGGCGACGACGTGCGGGCCGTGCTGGAGCTGGCGCAGGGCCGCACCGCGGCGGCGGTGTTCACGGTGTGCGCCCCCGGCGCGGACCCGCCCCCGCCCGCGTACGAGCGGGACGTGCACCGGGAGCTGAGCAAGGTACGTGCCTACTGGCACCGCTGGACCGCCCGCTGCACCTACCGGGGCCGCTGGCGCGAGGTGGTCACCCGCTCCGCGATCACGCTGAAGCTGCTGACGTACGCCCCGACCGGCGCCCCGGTGGCCGCCGCCACCATGGGGCTGCCCGAACAGGTCGGCGGCGAGCGGAACTGGGACTACCGCTACACCTGGATCCGCGACGCCTCCCTGTCCGTACGCGCCCTCCTCGACCTCGGCTACGCCGCCGAGGCGGACGCCTACCGGCGCTGGCTCGGCGAACTCCTCGGCGCCGCCCACGCCGCCCGCTCGGCCACCGGCACCGCGGTGGCCGCGGACGGCGCCGGCGACACCCCCCGCGGCACCGTCAGCGGCGAGCCGCTCCAGGTCATGTACCGCGTCGACGGCGACCCCCACCTGCCCGAGGAGACCCTGCCGCACTGGGAGGGCTACCGCCGCTCCGCCCCCGTGCGCGCCGGCAACGCCGCCGCCGACCAGCTCCAGCTCGACATCTACGGCGAGGCCGTCTACGCCCTCGCCCAGGCCAGCCGCACGGCAGGACCCGCCGGCTACGACGCCTGGCGCTGCCTCGCCGCGCTCCTCGACTGGCTCGCCGACCACTGGGACCGCCCCGACGAGGGCATCTGGGAGACCCGCGGCGGGCCCAAGGACTTCACCTACAGCCGGCTGATGTGCTGGGTCGCCTTCGAGCGCGGCATCCGGATGGCCGCGGAACTCGCCCGCCCCGCCAACGTCGCCCGCTGGACCGCCGCGCGCGACGCGATCTTCGAGCAGGTGATGGAGCGCGGCTACAGTCCGCGGCGGCAGGCGTTCGTCCAGCACTACGGCGCCGACGTGCTCGACGCCTCGCTGCTGCTGATGCCGCTCGTCGGCTTCGTCGCGCCGGCCGAGCCGCGCTGGCTGTCGACGCTGCGGGCGATGGAGGCGGAGCTGGTCACCGACAGCCTCGTGCACCGGTACGACCCGTCCGCCGCCCCCGACGGGCTGCGGGGCAGCGAGGGCACGTTCTCGCTGTGCAGCTTCCTGTACGTGTCGGCCCTCGCCGGCGCGGGGCACGTGGACCGGGCGCGCTACGCGTTCGACAAAATGCTCACGTACGCCAACCACGTGGGCCTGTTCGCCGAGGAGATCGGCCCCACCGGTGAACAACTCGGCAACTTCCCGCAGGCGTTCACCCACCTCGCGCTCATCTTGGCCGCACTGACCCTGGACGAGGCGCTGGACGCCGCGGAGAAAGAAGGAGGCACGGCCGCCCATGGGTGACCTGCTGCTCGTACGGCACGGCCAGACCGAGTGGAGCCGCGACGGCCGCCACACGGGCCGTACGGATCTGCCGCTGACCGACGTGGGCGAGGAGCAGGCCCGCGCGCTGGCCCCGCTGCTCGCCGGGCGGCGCATCGCCACGGTGCTGTGCAGCCCGCTGCGTCGTGCGGTGCGCACGGCCGAACTGGCGCTGCCCGGCCGCCGCGGCGCGGTGCTGGAGCCGCGGCTGCAGGAGTGGGACTACGGCGGCTACGAGGGCCTGACCACCCCGGAGATCCAGGCGGAGCGGCCCGGCTGGGACCTGTGGCACGACGGCGTACCCGCGGGCGGCCCCGGCCACCCCGGGGAGACCCTGGCGTCCGTCGGGGACCGCTGCGACGAGGTGCTGGCCGTCGCCGACGCGGCGCGGCAGGAGACGGACGGCGACGTGCTGCTCGTCGCCCACGGGCACGTCCTGCGCGTCCTCACCGCCCGCCGGCTGGGCCAGCGCCCGGCCGCGGGCGCGCTGTACCGGCTGGAGACCGCCACGCTGTCGGCCCTCGGTACGGAACACGACAGACCCGTACTTCTCGGCTGGAACATCCCGGCGCGCAGCGCTCGATGAGACGCGACATGCCCGCCTCCCGCGCCCATGCGACAAGATAAGCGGGTCAACCGCCTTACGGCGGACACCCGACCGGGCGAACCAGCAGGACGTGCGATAAACATGGTGGTCGTCCGCCACCTGCGGACGGCACCATGTCCTGTAGTCGGAAGGAGCCTTCTCCCGTGCAGCGAAGGGCACTCGCGCAGGCCGTCGCGACGGCCGCCGTGCTCGCGGTCGCGCTGGCCGGCTGCACCGGCTCCGACCAGGGCAGCGGCGCGGTCGACAGCCAGACAGGCGGGGCCGGCGCAGCCTCCGTACCGGTGCCGTCGGGGAAGTACAGCACGCTGCCCGAGCCGTGCACGGCGCTGAGCGCCGGGACGCTGGAGGAAATGCTGCCGGGGACGGCGGACGAGGAGAGCGACGAGGACGCCGAGGCGGCCCTTGCCGGCGAGCCGGACCTGACGTATGACGCCGACCGGCAGGTGGGCTGCCGCTGGGAGCGGGAGACCACCGAGGGCGGGCACAAGCTGGAGTTGCAGTTCGAGCGGATCGTGTCGTACGACGACGAGGTCAGCGACGACCAGCAGGCCGCCCAGATCTACGCCGAGCGGGCCGAGGAGCACGACGTCGACGTGAGCAGCGGCCGGCCCGATCTGCCCGACAAGACGGAGACCGGCAACACCTCGGGCGGCGTCCCGGCCACGGGCGAGAGCAGCCCGCCGGGCGGCGGCAAGGACGGGGACGCCGGCGCGAGCGACGAGCCCGGGACGGGCGGGAGCAGCGGCGAGGCGGGCGGCGAGGACTCCGAGGGCGGTACGCAGGGCAGCACGCCCGACAGCACCGACGGCAGCACGCCCGACAGCACGGACGACAGCACCGGCTCCCCCGACGACGGCTCCAGCCCCGCCGAGACCATCGCCCCCCGCCTCCTCGACGACATCGGCGACGAGTCCTTCCTCGACGACAAGACCGCCGGCGCCTCCCCCGGGGTCCAGCGCGAGGTGACAGTGGTGTTCCGCACGTCGAACGTCGTGGTGACCGTCACGTACGACCAGTGGCACACCGCGGGTGCCGAGCCGCCGGACAGCGCTGAGCTGCAACAGCGCGCCCAGCAGGTCGCCGACCGGCTCGCCGACCAGCTCGCCGGCTGACGCCCCGGCCGCCCGTACGCCGTCGGCGCCTGCGGGTACGCTCGCAAGCTGGCGCACGCGAGGCGCCTGGCCCAGGGCGTCGTGCCCCCACCACGCGCCGCCCGACGACCGAGTGATGAAGGACCCATGCACCGCTCCACGACCCGCATCCCCCGAGCCCTGGCCGCCGCGGCCGTGCCCGTGATACTCGTCACCGCCGGCTGCTCCTCCGGCGACGACGGCGGCGACAGCGGCAAGCCGAGCAGCGCCGCGCCGTCCGCGGAGAGCAGCGAGCCGCAGATCGAGCCGGCGAAGTTCGCCAAGCTGCCCGACCCCTGCGGCGCGCTCGCGAAGGACAGCATCAAGGACCTGGTGCCGGGGGCGAAGAGCACCGCCGGCAAGGCGGGCAAGTCCGCCGACACCTCCCAGCGCAGCAGTTGCTCCTGGGACGGCCTCGACGGCTACCAGTGGCGCTGGCTCGACGTCTCCTACCAGCGCTACGACTCCGACCCGGCCGTCGGCAGCGGCGCCGACCGCGCCGCCGAGTACTACGGCAAGCAGGTCAAGGGCGCCGAGGCGGTCGAGGGCGCCAAGGGCATGAAGACCTCCGCGCCGTCGGGCCTGGGGCAGAAGGCCGCGGGGTTCACGTACGAGACGACGGAGGACAAGCAGGACTACCGGAAGCAGACGGTCGTCTCGCTGCAGGAAAACGTCGTCGTCACCGTGAACTACCACGGCGCCGGTTTCCAGGGCTCGGATCAGCCCAAGTCCGCCGACCTGCTGAAGGACGCCGAGAAGGCGACCAAGGAGGCCCTGGCCGCGGTCAAGTGAGCGAACCTGCATACGCAAGCCCGTACAGCCGTGCGAGGCTAGCGTGGCTCCGGGCAGGACCCGGGGCGGCCGGTGATCGCCAGCGGAGAGGGAACGGCGCGTGGACAGGGCTCCTGCGATACGCATGAACCGGACGCACCGCATACTCATCACCGTCGTCGTCCTCGGCGCGGCGGTGATCGCGGCGATCGGCTTCGCCGGGTCCTACGCGGCCGTGCGCGACCTCGCCGAGAAGAAGGGCTTCGGCGACTTCGCGGTCTTCTTCCCCATCGGCATCGATGCGGGCATCGTGGTGCTGCTGGCCCTCGACCTGCTGCTGACCTGGATCCGCATCCCGTTCCCGCTGCTGCGGCAGGCGGCGTGGCTGCTGACGGCGGCGACGATCGCGTTCAACGGTGCGGCGGCGTGGCCCGACCCGCTGGGCGTCGGGATGCACGCGATCATCCCGGTGCTGTTCGTGGTGGCGGTGGAGGCCGCGCGGCACGCGATCGGCCGGATCGCGGACATCACGGCCGACAAGTACATGGAGGGCGTGCGCGTCTCGCGCTGGCTGCTGGCCTTCCCCTCCACGTTCCGGCTCTGGCGGCGGATGAAGCTGTGGGAGCTGCGCTCGTACGAGGAGGTCATCCGTCTCGAACAGGACCGTATGGTCTACCGCGCCCGGCTGCGCGCCCGCTACGGCCGGGCGTGGCGGCGGAAGGCGCCGGTGGAGGCGGTCATGCCGCTGAAGCTGGCACGGTACGGAGTGCCGCTGGCGGAGACGGCGCAGGCGGGGCTGGCGGCGGCGGGCATCGACGCGCCGCTGCGGCCGGCCGGATCGGTCGCGCGGACGGCGCACGCCCTGGAGCCCGCACAGGACGTACAAACCACGCAAACTGCACAGGACGCACAAACTGCACAGACCGCACAAGCTGTGCTGCCTGTACAGACCGCACAGCCCGCCCAGGTCGCGTACCAGCCCGCGGCCGCCGCCCCGCAGGCCGAGCCGGCGCCGCCCGCCGCCGTCACCGCTCCCGCTCCCGCTCCCGTACCGGAACCCGAGCCGGAGCCCCTGCCCGCCCCCGAGCCCGTCGCGACGATCCCGGGGCCCGCGCCGCGCCGCGATCTGCGCGCCCCCGCCGGGGTCAACGGCCACCAGCGGGCCGCGGCGCAGCGGCCGGCCGCCGTCGACCCGCCGCCCCGGGAACCCGAGCCCGAACCCGAACCGGCGCCCGAGCCCGTCGCGCCGCCCGCTCCCGCCGACGACAGCGCCGAGGTCGTCGGGCTGCCGGACGGCGTGCCGTACGACGACGCGCTCTTCGGCTTCTACCGCCAGTTCGTGGTGGACGAGGGCCGCTTCCCCTCCGCGCGCGTGTTCGCCCGCTACCTGCGCGACGTCCACGGCGTCCACTACACCGACGGCCGCACGCTCGACGAGCGCTACCTGCGCACGTACACCCACGAACTGAAGGCGCGCTACAACCAGGGCATGGGCACCGCCTGACCGGCCGGCGGCGCCCCGCCCCGCGGCTTCAGCCGCCCAGCAGCTCCCGCACCCGCTCCTGCCCGACCGCCAGCAGCAGCGTCGGCAGCCGCGGCCCGGTGTCGCGGCCCACCAGCAGCCGGTACAGCAGCGCGAAGAACGCCCGCTGCTCCGCCTTCAGCTCCGGCGTCGGCTTCGCATCCGCGGGCAGCCCGGCGCGCAGCTTCGGCACCCCGTACAGCAGCGTCGTCAGCCCGTCCAGCGACCAGTGCTCGTCAAGACCGGCGAGCAGCAGCCGCAGCAGCTCCCTCTCGTCCTCGCCGAGCGACGCCAGCAGCTCCGCGTCCGCGTCCTTGCGTACCTGGGTGCGCTGGTCGGCCGGGACCTGCGTGGTGATCCAGCGCTCCGCCTTGTCCAGCCGCGGCCGCGCCTCGGCCAGCGACGTCAGCGGGTGCTCCGGGTCGACCTCGGCGAGGATCCGCAGCGTCTGCTCGTCGTCGCCCGCGGTCACGTCGGTCACGGAGGCGAGCATGCGGTACGGCAGCGGGCGCGGCGTCGCCGGCAGCGGCCCGGCGGCGGTGCCCGAGGCGCGCTCGTACGCCGCGACGTCGCCCGGCTGCGCCGAGCCCGCGCCGACCTTGCGGACGAGGGCGTCCCACTCGTCGTACGTCCGCTGGATCTCCTGGTCGAAGGCGACCTTGAACGACTGGTTCGGCCGGCGCCGCGCGTACAGCCAGCGCAGCAGCATCGGCTCCATGATCTCCAGCGCCTCGGCGGGCGTCGGCACGCCGCCCTTCGACGACGACATCTTCGCCATGCCGCTGATGCCGACGAACGCGTACATCGGGCCGATGGGCCGCTCCCAGCCGAAGATCCCGACGAGCTTGCCGCCGACGTTCCACGACGAGCCGGGCGAGTGGTGGTCGACGCCGGAGGGCTCGAAGACCACGCCCTCGTACGCCCAGCGCATCGGCCAGTCGACCTTCCAGACGAGCTTGCCGCGGTCGAACTCCGCGAGCCGCACGGTCTCGCCGTGCCCGCAGGCGCAGGTGTACGTCAGCTCGGTGGTCTCGTCGTCGTACGCGGTGACCGTCGTCAGGTCGCGCCCGCAGACCCCGCAGTACGGCTTGTACGGGTAGTACGCGCCGCCGGCCGTCAGGCCGTCGTCCTCGTCGGCGGCGCCGGAGCCCTCGGCCGCGGCCAGCTCCGCCTCGTCCACCGGCTTCTGCTGCTGCTTCTTCTGCTGCTTCGGCTTCGTGCGGAACTCGGCGAGGACCGCGTCGATCTCGGCACGGTGCCGCATCGCGAAGAGGATCTGCTCGCGGTACGCGCCCGCCGTGTACATCTCCGTCTGGCTGATGCCGCGGTACGTCACGCCCATCTCGGCGAGCGCGCCCTCCATGGCCGCCTTGAAGTGCGCGGCCCAACTCGGGTACGGGCTGCCCGCGGGCGCGGGCACGGAGGTCAGCGGCTTGCCGATGTGCTCCGCCCAGGACTCGTCGACGCCCTCGACGCCGGCGGGCACCTTGCGGAAACGGTCGTAGTCGTCCCAGGAGATCAGGTGCTCGCAGGGGACGCCGCGGCGGCGGATCTCGTCGGCCACCAGGTGCGGCGTCATCACCTCGCGCAGGTTGCCCAGGTGGATCGGTCCTGAAGGGGACAGGCCGGAGGCACAGACCACCGGTTTGCCGGGGGCGCGACGCTCCGCCTCGGCGATGACCTCGTCGGCGAAACGGGAGACCCAGTCGGCGGCCTCGGCGGTGGCACCCACAGTCCTGTACTTCCTCTCTCTGCGCGTCTCTGCAGCGCTTGCGGGACCCATTCTCCCAAACAAAACCGCCTTGCCCTGCATGGGATACTGAGGGCTCATCCCACCTCCAGAAGGAAGCGGCGATCACGAACATGGCCTCAGTCCCGTCCCTCGCCACCCAGGTCCGGCAGCGCGTCGCGGACGCCCTTGCGGCAGCACTGCCGCAGGAGGCGGCCGCGGACCCCCTGCTGCGACGCAGCGACCGGGCGGACTTCCAGGCCAACGGCATGCTGGCGCTGGCCAAGCGGCTGAAGACCAGCCCGCGGGAGCTGGCCGCCCAGGTCGCCGGGCAGGTCGACGCGGGCGACGTGCTCGCGGACGTCGAGGTCTCCGGGCCCGGCTTCCTCAACATCGCGGTGACGGACGCGGCGATCACGTCGACCCTCGCCGCGCGCGCCGCGGACGACCGCCTCGGCGTCCCGTACGCGGACGCCCCCGGCACGACCGTCATCGACTACGCCCAGCCGAACGTGGCGAAGGAGATGCACGTCGGGCACCTGCGGTCGGCGGTCATCGGCGACTCGCTCGTGCGGGTGCTGGAGTTCACCGGCGAGACGGTGGTCAGGCGGCACCACATCGGCGACTGGGGCACGCAGTTCGGCATGCTCATCCAGTACCTGGACGAGCACCCGCACGAGCTGGACCGCGGCGGCGCGGACGGCGCCGACGGCGCCGCCGTCTCCGGCGAAGAGGCCGCCTCCAACCTCAACAGGCTGTACAAGGCCGCCCGCGCCGTCTTCGACGCCGACGACGCCTTCAAGGAGCGGGCCAGGCGCCGGGTCGTCGCGCTGCAGTCGGGCGACCCGGAGACGCGGGCGCTGTGGCAGCGGTTCGTGGACGAGTCGAAGCTGTACTTCTTCTCGGTCTTCGACAAGCTCGACATGGAGGTCAGGGACGCCGACATCGTCGGCGAGTCCGGCTACAACGACATGCTGGACGAGACCTGCGAGCTGCTCGCGGACGCGGGCGTCGCGGTCGACTCCGAGGGCGCGCTGTGCGTCTTCTTCGACGACATCAAGGGCCAGGACGGCCAGCCGGTCCCGCTGATCGTCCGCAAGTCCGACGGCGGCTACGGGTACGCGGCCACCGACCTGTCCGCCATCCGCGACCGGGTGTTCAACATCAAGGCGCAGACGCTGCTCTACGTCGTGGACCACCGCCAGTCGCTGCACTTCCGGATGGTCTTCGAGACCGCCCGCCGGATGGGCTGGCTCGACGGCGGCGTGACGGCGACGCAGCTCGCGTTCGGCACGGTCCTGGGCAAGGACGGCAAGCCGTTCAAGACCCGGGCGGGCACGACCGTACGGCTGGAGGACCTGCTCGACGAGGCGGTCGACCGGGCGTCGTCGGTGGTCCGGGAGAAGGCCGACAAGGCGGTGCCGCCGCTGACGGAGGCGGAGATCGCGGAGCGCGGCGCGCAGGTGGGCATCGGCGCGGTCAAGTACGCCGACCTGTCCACGTCCGCGGCCCGGGACTACAAGTTCGACCTGGACCAGATGGTGTCCCTGCACGGCGACACCTCGGTCTACCTCCAGTACGCGTACGCCCGGATCCGCTCCATCCTCCGGCGCGCCGGCGACACCGCCCGCCCGGCGGCCCACCCGGAGCTGGCGCTCGAACCGGCGGAGCGGGCGCTGGGCCTGCACGTGGACGGCTTCGCGGCGGTGGTCGCGGAGGCGGCGGAGGAGTACGCGCCGCACAAGATCGCGGCGTACCTCTACCAACTCGCGTCGCACTTCACGACGTTCTACGAGCACTGCCCGGTCCTGAAGGCGGACACCCCCGCCCAGGTGGAGAACCGCCTGTTCCTCGGCGACCTGACGGCGCAGACCCTGCACACCGGCATGGCCCTGCTGGGCATCCGCACCCCGGAGCGCCTCTGACCGACCGGTCGCGGGCGGCTCCCGTAGGGTGATCGTCATGAGCGACTGGCAGTTGACGCGGACCTTCCCCAGCTCGGCCGGGGAGGTCCGCTGGGACCGGCTCGGGGCTGCCGGCGGGCGGCCGGTGGTGTTGCTGCACGGGACGCCGTGGTCGTCGTACACCTGGCGGGCCGTCGCGCGGGCCCTGGCGCGGGGGCGCGAGGTGTACGTCTGGGACATGCCCGGGTACGGGCAGTCGGAGAAGCGCGCCGGGCAGGACGTCTCGCTCGACGCGCAGGGGCGGATCTTCGTCCAACTGCTGGATCATTGGCGGTTGGACGAGCCGCTGGTCGTCGGGCACGACTTCGGCGGCGCCGTCGCGCTGCGCGCGCACCTGCTGCACGGCGCCGCGTACCGCGCGCTGGCCCTCGTCGACCCCGTCGCGCTCGCCCCCTGGGGCTCGCCGTTCTTCCGTCTCGTCAGGGACCACGCGCCCGTCTTCGAGCAGCTTCCGGCGGCACTGCACACCGCGCTCGTCCGCGAGTACATCACCACCACCGGCGGCCCCGGCCTCCACCCGGCGGTCCTCGACGCCCTCGTCGCCCCCTGGACCGACGACGCCGGCCGCCCGGCGTTCTACCGCCAGATCGCCCAGGCCGACCAGCGCTACACCGACGAGATCCAGCCCCGCTACGGCGAGATCGCCCTGCCCACGCTCATCTGCTGGGGCACGGACGACACCTGGATCCCGGTCGCCAAGGCCCGCGAACTGCACGCCCTCGTCCCGCACGCCGCACTGGAGCTGTTCGAGGGCGCGGGCCACCTGGCCCAGGAAGACGCCCCGGCCGAACTGACCGCCGTCCTGCAGACGTTCCTCACCGAGCAGTCCTAGGGTCTGTCTTCGATCTCGCGTCGTTCGCCCGCAGGGCGGGCGGCGCAGGGGGTACCGGACACGCCCCCAGGGCGTAGGGGGAGGCCGGCGCGTGCGATCGCAAGGCGGAGGGCCGACCGCACAGTGGGCCTGTCCGGTCGATCCCGACAACGCAGCGAGCGGGCGTGCCAGGCTCCCCCACAGCGCGCTGCGCGCACATGGGCGGTACCCCCAGCCGCAGACGGAAGATCGAAGACAGACCCTGGAACCGCCCGCCGGGCGCGCCTACGCCTCCTCCCACCACGGCTGCACGCCCTCCACGGCGACGTAGTCGAAGAAGTCCATGTTGGCGATCTCCAGGTTGCAGACCATGGAGCCCGCTTGGCGCCACGGCAGGACCGCGATGTGGCCCGGGGCGTCGTCGAGATCGACGGCGACCACCGGCCGTCCTCCCGCCCCGGCGAAGGTGCCGGCGTCGGCGAGTGCGACCAGCACGGTGTGCTCCCCGGGCGGGACGAGCGCCGGGACCGCGCCGGGCGGCAGGCCCGCGTAGGCCGGGTCGTCCACGACCAGCGCCGTCAGCGGGTAGTTGTCCACGTCGATGTCGTCCGGGTCGATGTCCGCGCCGACCCAGCCGTCCGCGTCGGTCCCGCCCAGCTCGGCCAGCAGGGCGCGCCAGCCGTCGTCGTCCTCGAAGGAGGTACGGACCAGCAGGGCGCCGTCGGTGACGGGCAGGGCCGGGAAGGCCCGGGGCGGCGGGGTCGTCGGCGCGGGGAAGGCCGGACGCCCGGCGTCGCCCTGGTAGGTGCCCTGACTGTCCATCGCGCGGACGAGATCGTCGAACACGAGCGTCCCGCCGAGCAGGGCCCCCAGGATCTCGCCGAGCCGGTCCGCCACGACCCGGACCCCGCGCCCCGGTATCGCCGCCAGGTCCACCAGCAGCGGCTCGCCGCCGTAGACCGCGGCGCTGTCCACCAGGACGGCGACGGGCGCGGCGGATCCGCCGCGCGGGAGGAGCGCGGGCACGTTCCCGCCGCGCAGGCCGTCCCAGCCGGCGTCGACGACGCGGCGCAGCCGCACCGGGCCGCCGCCGTCCGGGACGGTCGCGGCGCCGTCCCCGGTCCGGTCGCGCAGCTCGCCCCAGCAGGGCTCGCCCTCGTCGTAGTACGTGCAGATCACCAGCACCTCGCCGGACGCGGTCCGGGGCAGCTCCGGGTAGGACATGACTTCCCTTTCGACGGTTCGCCGCAAGATGTCGGGGAAGCTATCGCGCCGCACTGACAGCGGCCGCCGGCCGGCTCCTCCGCTACGGGGCCGACTTCGGGCGGGCGCGCAGGTGGGCGCGTTCGCCCTGGCCGCCGAAGAGGCTGAGGAACTCCACGGGTTCGTCGTCCGCCGCGCCGAACCAGTGCGGTACGCGGGTGTCGAACTCGGCCGCCTCGCCGGGTTCCAGGATCAGGTCGTGCTCGCCGAGCACGACGCGCAGCCGGCCGTTCATCACGTACATCCACTCGTAGCCCTCGTGGGTGCGCAGGTCAGGCTCCCGGCGCCCGCTGCCCGCGGGCAGGATCAGCTTGAACGCCTGGATGCCGCCGGCCCGGCGGGACAGCGGCAGCATCGTCATGCCGTTGCGGGTGACCGGGCGCAGGTGGATGCGGGGGTCGCCGGTGGGCGGGGCGCCGACGAGCTCGTCGAGCGTGACGCCGTGGGCGCGGGCCAGCGGCAGCAGCAGCTCCAGCGTGGGGCGGCGGCTGCCGGATTCCAGCCGCGACAGCGTGCTCACCGAAATCCCGGTGGCCGTGGCCAGCTCGGCGAGCGTCTGCTCGCGCTGGCGGCGCAGCTCGCGCAGGCGGGGGCCGACGGCGGTGAGCGCGGTGTCCAGCTCGCCGCCGGGGTCTGGGGTGCTGTCGGTGTCAGCCATACGAAGAGTTTGCCATATCGGCAACAGGGTTTGCGCATTCGGCGGTGTCGGCTGCATCGTCGGCGGCATGGAGGTGGTCGACGTGACCGAAAGGGCCGAGAGGGCCGGGATCGCCGAAGAGGCCGGGACCGCCGCGTGGGCGGAGGGCCGCGAGGCGGCCGACGAGCCGGCGGAGAGCTACGAGGCCGTGGTGGTCGGCGGCGGCGCGGCCGGGCTGACCGGTGCGCTGATGCTGGCCCGCTCCCGCCGCTCCGTGGCGGTGATCGATGCGGGCGCCCCGCGCAACGCCCCGGCGGACGGCGTACACGGGCTGCTGGGCCGCGAGGGCATGCCCCCGGGCGAGCTGCTGGCGCGCGGCCGGGCGGAGGTGCGCGGCTACGGGGGCCACGTGGTGCCCGGCGAGGTCACCGGGGTGGCCCGGGAGCCCGCGGCCGGCACCGGCGACGGCGGGCCCGGGGAGGGGGAGGGCGGGTTCGTGGTCACCCTCGCCGACGGCAGGTCCGTACGCGCCCGGCGGCTCCTTGTCACCACCGGCCTCGTCGACGAGCTGCCCCCCGTCCCCGGCGTGCGCGAGCGCTGGGGCCGGGACGTACTGCACTGCCCGTACTGCCACGGCTGGGAGGTCCGCGACCAGGCCATCGGCGTGCTGGCGACCGGGCCGATGGCGCTGCACCAGGCGCTGCTGTTCCGGCAGTTGAGCGCCGACGTCACGTACTTCGCGCACACCACCGAGCCCCCGGCGGGCGAGGACGCCGAGCAGTTGGACGCCCTCGGCGTGCGCGTCGTCACCGGCGAGGTCGCCGGCCTGGAGATCGCCGCCGACCGGCTCACCGGCGTACGCCTCGCGGACGGCACCGTCGTCCCCCGCCAGGCGCTCGCGGTGGCCCCGCGCATGGTGGCCCGCAGCGGGCTCCTGACCGCCCTCGGCCTCACCCCCGTCGCCCACCCGTCCGGCATGGGCGAGACCATCCCCGCCGACGCCACCGGCCGCACCGACGTACCGGGGGTGTGGGTCGCGGGCAACGTCACCGACATGACCGCCCAGGTCCACGCCGCGTCGTCGGCCGGCGCCATGGCCGGCGCGCAGATCAACGCGGACCTCGTCGCCGAGGACACCCGCCGGGCGGTCGCCGCCCGCCGGGTCGGCGTGTGACGTACGTACCGACCGAGACGACGACAGAGAGGGACACCAGGATGACGAACGCGACGGAAGAGTTCGGCGAGGCGTACTGGGAAGAGAAGTACCGCGCCCGCGACGCGATCTGGAGCGGCCGCCCCAACACCCAGCTCGTGGCCGAACTCGCCGAGCTGCCGCCCGGCACCGCCCTGGAGGCCGGCTGCGGCGAGGGCGCCGACGCCATCTGGCTCGCCGAGCGCGGCTGGCGGGTGACGGCGGTGGACATTTCCGCCACCGCGCTGGACCGGGCCCGCGCCCACGCCGAGGCGCGCGGCGCGGAGGTCGCGGGACGTATCACGTGGGTACGGGCCGACCTGACCGACTCCACCCCTGACGGTGCCCCCTTCGACCTGGTCACCACCCACTACGTCCACACCACCGCCTCCCGCCAGGCGCTCTTCGGCCGCCTCGCGGCGATGGTGGTCCCCGGCGGCACCCTGCTGGTCGTCGGCCACCACGAGACGGACCCCCGGGCCGCGGACATCGCCGAGGCCCACCCGGGCGTGCACTTCACCGCGGAGGACGTGGCGGCGGACCTGGCCACCGATTCCTGGGACATCGCCGTGGCGGAGGTCCGCACCCGCCGGGCCCCCGAAGGCCACGAACCCCACGGCCCCGACCAGCCGGCGGAACACCACGACGCGGTGCTGCGCGCACGGCGGCGCTGACTGCGGCGGTCCCTCCCGGGGCGGCTCCTCCGGCGACGGAGGAGCCGCCCGCGCCGGTCCCGGTGCCCGTCCCCGTACACGGCGCACGGCCCTCCCGGAGATCCGGGTGCCGCCCGTCCGGCGGTGCGGCAGGATGACCGCGCGGGACGATCGACGGCGACCGGCAGGCTGGGTTAAATGGCAACGAGACAGTGGGAGTTCCAGGATCTCCGCGGCCGGTACCCGGTCATGGCCCAGGCACTGGACAACCAGTGGCTGCCGCCCTCCGCCGCGGCGTCCCGGCAGGCGGCCACCGCCGGCTCCGGCCCGGACGACGCGCATCTCGCCGCGGCCTCCGCGGAACTCCGCCGGGCCCTGGTCAACAGCGGCACGCCGGTCGCCAACCGCGCCTACTTCCTCAACAACCCCGCGCTGTACGAGAACTTCGCCGCCGGCGCCGGCGCCGCCGCCGACGAGCGCCGCGCGTTCGCCCGCCTCCTCAACGACGGCAGCCTCGTACCCCTCCTGCTCGGCGAGCGCGACCCCGCGGAGCGCAAGCGTGGCGTGCAGGGGCCGACGAACGCGGCCGCCCGGCGCGTCACCGTAGCGGCCGCCCGGCCCCCGCGCGTCAGCCGCGCAGCTTCCGGGCCGCGTCCATCGCCCAGTACGTCAGGATCATCTGCGCCCCGGCCCGCCTGATCCCCGTCAGCGTCTCCATCATCGCCGCGTCCCGGTCGACCCAGCCGCGCTCCGCCGCCGCCTCGACCATCGCGTACTCGCCCGAGATCTGGTACGCCGCCACCGGCACGTCCGACTCGTCGGCGACCCGGCGCAGCACGTCCAGATACGGCCCGGCCGGCTTGACCATCACCATGTCGGCGCCCTCGGCGAGGTCGAGGGACAGCTCCCGCAGCGCCTCGCGGCCGTTCGGCGGGTCCTGCTGGTACGTCTTCCGGTCGCCCTTCAGCGAGGAGTTGATCGCCTGCCGGAAGGGGCCGAAGAAGGCGGAGGAGTACTTCACGGTGTACGCGAGGATCCCCGCGTCCTGGTGGCCCGCCCGGTCCAGGGCCTCGCGGATCACCGCGACCTGGCCGTCCATCATGCCGCTCGGCCCCAGCACGTGCGCCCCGGCGTCCGCCTGCACCACGGCCATCTCCGCGTACCGCTCAAGCGTCGCGTCGTTGTCGACCCGGCCGGCGGCGTCCAGCACCCCGCAGTGCCCGTGGTCGGTGGTCTCGTCCAGGCACACGTCGGACATGATCACCAGGTCGTCCCCGACCTCGGCCCGCACGTCGCGCAGCGCGACCTGGAGGATGCCGTCCGGGTCCGTGCCCGCCGAGCCGATCGCGTCCTTCTTGTGCTCCTCCGGCACACCGAAGAGCATGATCCCGCCGATGCCCGCGGCGACGGCCTCGGCGGCGGCCTTCTTCAGGGTGTCGCGGGTGTGCTGCACGACGCCGGGCATGGACGGGATCGGCGCCGGGTCGTCGATGCCTTCGCGTACGAAGGCGGGCAGGATCAGCTCCGCCGGGTGCAGCCTGGTCTCGGCGACCATGCGCCGCATCGCGGGCGTGGTGCGCAGCCGCCGCGGGCGGACGACGGGAACGGTGACGGGGCCGGGGTGCGGGGCGTCGGTGCCGGACACGTGTGCTTACCTCCGTGGTGCTCCGGGGCGGCCGGTGGCCGGCCCGGCGAGGGAGGGCACATCCGGACGCGCCCCCCACCGGGCCGCGGGGGGCCGGGTGGATCCCACCGTACGCCCCCGCGGTGACATCCCCGCCGGGCCCCCGTCAGCTCGTGGTCGTCGTCCGCGCCCGCCGCCGCGGCCTGCGCTCGCTGGGCCGGGTGACGTGCTCCCCGGCCTCGACCGCCGCCGCCCGGCGCCGCGCGCCGAACTCCGCCAGGGCCTCGGCCAGCCGGTGCACGGACGGCTCCGGCGCCATGACGTCGACGCGCAGCCCGTGCTCCTCCGCCGTCTTCGCCGTGGCCGGGCCGATACAGGCGATGACCGTGACGTTGTGCGGCTTGCCGGCGATGCCGACGAGGTTCCGTACCGTCGAGGACGAGGTGAACAGCACGGCGTCGAAACCGCCGCCCTTGATCGCCTCGCGGGTCTCGGCCGGCGGCGGCGACGCGCGCACCGTGCGGTACGCGGTGATGTCGTCGACCTCCCAGCCGAGGTCCTTCAGCCCCGCCACCAGCGTCTCGGTGGCGATGTCGGCCCGCGGCAGGAACACCCGGTCGATCGGGTCGAAGACCGGGTCGTAGGGCGGCCAGTCCTCCAGCAGCCCGTGCGACGACTGCTCGCCGCTGGGCTGCAGATCGGGCCGTACACCGAACTCCACCAGCGCCGCCGCCGTCTGCTCGCCGACCGCGGCGACCTTGATCCCGGCGAACGCGCGGGCGTCCAGCCCGTACTCCTCGAACTTCTCCCGCACCGCCTTGACGGCGTTGACGGACGTGAAGGCGATCCACTCGTACCGCCCGGTGACCAGGCCCTTGACCGCCCGCTCCATCTGCTGCGGGGTACGCGGCGGCTCCACGGCGATGGTCGGCACCTCGTGCGGCACGGCACCGTACGAGCGCAGTTGCTCGGACAGCGACGCCGCCTGCTCCTTCGTCCGCGGCACGAGCACGTGCCAGCCAAAGAGGGGCTTGGACTCGAACCAGGCCAACTGCTCGCGGCGGGCCGGCGCGCTCTGCTCGCCGACGACCGCTATGACCGCCTGCCCGGCGTCCGGCGACGGCAGCACCTTCGCGGCCTTCAGCACCTGCGCGACGCTGCCGAGCGTGGCGCTGAACGTCCGCTGCCGCGTCGTCGTGCCCGCGAGCGTGACCGTCATCGGGGTGTCCGGCTTGCGGCCCGCGGCGACCAGCTCGCGGGCCGTCGCGGCGGTGGCTTCCAGGGACGTCTGCACCACGAGCGTGCAGTCGCTGGCGCCCGCCTCGCCCCAGATCTGCTCCGAGGCGGTCGCGGCGTCCACGACGCGCACGTCCGTACCCTCGGGGTCGTGCAGCGGCACACCGGCGTACGCGGGCACGCCCACGGCGGTCGCGACCCCGGGCACCACCTCGAAGGAGACGCCCTCCGCGGCGCACGCGCGCATCGCCTGCGCGGCACCGCCGTCGAGGCCCGGATCACCCGCCACGGCATGCACGACCCGCCTGCCGGCGCGCGCGGCCTCCATGACAAGATGGCCTGCGTCAGCGGCCGTTGGCGGTTCGTCGTCCCCCGCGGCCGCCGGCGTATGCGCCGCGGGCGCAGCCGCCGCCGACGTGTGCGGCATGATCGCGCCGGCGCGCGCGTGGGCGCGTACGACGGCGAGGACCTTGGGGTCGGCGATCAGGACGTCTGCGGCAGACAGCGCTTCCACGGCGCGCAGCGTCAGCAGTCCGGGATCCCCGGGTCCTGCGCCCAGGAACGTGACGTGCCCGCGGGCGGCGGGCCCTGGCGGGCGGGCCGCGCCGGTCGCTGCGGTACGCGCCGACGCGCTGGCCTTACGGGTCGAAGGCGTGGGGCTCAAAGTCGCTCCCCCATCAGACCGGCCGCGCCCTTGGCGAGCATCTCTTCTGCGAGCTCGCTTCCGAGCGCCACGGCGTCGTCGTACGACGCCGGCACGGGGCCGGTGGCGGACATCTGCACCAGAGCGGAGCCGTCGGGGGTGCCGACGACGCCGCGCAGGCGCATCTCGGTGACAGTGGACGCTGTGCCCAGTGCGGCCCCGGAGGGACCCTCCGCGTGCAGGTCGGCGAGCGCGCCCACGGGCGCGCTGCAGCCGGCCTCCAGGGCGGCGAGCAGCGTCCGCTCGGCGGTGACGGCGACCCGCGTCTGCGGGTCGTCGAGCTCCGCGAGCTGGGCGGTCAGGTGCGCGCTCGACGAGGCGCACTCGACCGCCAGGGCCCCCTGGCCGGGGGCGGGCAAGACTGCGTCGAGGGGGATCAGCTCGGTGACCTCGGCCAGCCGGCCGAGGCGGCTGAGCCCCGCCGCGGCGAGCGCGACGGCGTCGAGCTCGCCCTTCTGTACGTACCCGATGCGGGTGTCGACGTTCCCGCGGACCGGGACGGTCTCTATCGCGCCGCCGAGGGAACGGGCCCAGGCGTGCAACTGGCAGGCGCGGCGCGCGGAACCGGTGCCGATACGCGGCCGGGCGCCGGCGGCGAGCAGGTCCTCGAAGCCGAGGCCGTCGCGGGCGACGAGCACGTCCCGCGGATCCTCGCGGGGCGGCACGGCGGCGATGACCAGCTCCTCGGGCTGCGTGGTCGGCAGGTCCTTCAGCGAGTGCACCGCGAGGTCCGCCTCGCCGTGCACCACGGCCTCGCGCAGGGCGGCGACGAAGACGCCCTGGCCGCCGATCTCGGACAGGTGCTGCCGGGACACGTCCCCGTACGTGGTGATCTCGACCAGCTCGACGGAGCGCCCGGTGAGACGGCGTACCGATTCGGCAACCTGCTCGGACTGCGCGAGGGCGAGCCTGCTGCGCCGCGTGCCGAGGCGCAACGGGCGCTGGAAGCGCGGGGCTTCCTGCGCCCCGGCCCCCTTCGCCTGCGTCGGCTTGGCTGCGGTCATGACGGCTCCCGTTCACTGCGTGCGCTGGCCGCCGCGCGGCCGGAGTCCGCGCGGCTGACGGCGTCGACGGTGGCCGGGTCGAGGTCGAAGAGCTCCCGCAGGGCGTCCGCGTACCCCGCTCCACCGGGGGTGGCGGCCAGCTCCTTGACCCGTACGGTCGGCGCGTGCAGCAGCTTGTCCACGACGCGGCGCACGGTCTGCGCCACCTCGGCCCGCTGACGTTCGTCGAGCCCGGGCAGCCTACCCTCCAAACGGGCGATCTCGCCCGCCACGACGTCCTGGGCCATGGTCCGCAGCGCGACCACGGTGGGCGTGATGCTGGCGGCGCGCTGCGCGGCGCCGAAGTCGTCGACCTCGCCGGCGACGATGGTCCGTACCTGGTCCACGTCGGCGGCCATGGGCGCATCGGCGGAGGCGCCGGCGAGAGCCTCGATGTCGACGAACCGCACCCCGGGCGTCTCGTGCAGCGCGTGATCGATATCACGCGGCATGGCCAGGTCAAGCAGAGCGAGAGGGGTGTCCCCGGCGCGGCGGTCCAGTGCGCCGCGTACCTCGTCGGCCGTCAGCACCAGGCCCGTCGCGCCCGTACAGGAGACGACCACGTCCGCCGTCACCAGCTCGTCCGCGATCTCCTCCACCCGCACCGCACGGGCCGTCGCCGCGGCCCCCGCGGACCCGGGCTGCGACGGGATCGTCCCCGCCGTGCCCGCCGCGGGCGAACCCGTACCCCAGCCGCCCGCGACCGCGGATCCCGCATTCAGGCTCGCCGCCAGGCGCTCCGCGCGCTCGTACGTGCGGTTGGCGATGACCAGCTCCGCCAGCCCCGCCCGCGCCAGCGTCGTCGCCGCCAGCGACGACATGGAGCCCGCGCCGATCACCAGCGCGCGGCGGCCCGCCACCCACTCGGCCACCGGGGCGCCGGCCGCGAGCTGCGCCAGCCCGAACGAGACCAGCGACTGCCCCGCCTTGTCGATCCCCGTCTCGCTGTGCGCCCGCTTGCCGACCCGCAGCGCCTGCTGGAACAGGTCGTTCAGCGTCCGGCCCGCGGTGTGCAGCCGCTGCCCGAGCGCGAGGGAGTCCTTGATCTGGCCGAGGATCTGCCCCTCGCCGACGACCATGGAGTCCAGCCCGCAGCCCACCGTGAACAGGTGGTGCACGGCGCGGTCCTCGTAGTGCACGTACAGGTGCGGCGTCAGCTCCTCCAGGCTCGCGCCCGCGTGCTGCGCCAGCAGCGTCGACAGCTCGGCGACGCCCGCGTGGAACTTGTCCACCGCGGCGTACAGCTCGATCCGGTTGCACGTGGCGAGCACCGCCGCCTCCGTGACCGGAGCCGCCGCCACCGCGTCCGCGAGCAGCTTCGCGCGCGCGTCGGGCGCGAGCGAGGCCCGCTCCAGCACGCTCACGGGCGCGCTGCGGTGGCTGAGGCCGACGACGAGGACACTCATGCGGGCATCACGGCGGGCACGTCCCCGTCGGGCCCCTGCCCGGTGCGCTTCTTCGCGGCGGTGGTGGGGCCCGCCGCCGCGTCGGCCTCGGACGTGCCGCCCTGTGCCGCGGCGGCCGCCGCCTCGGCCTCGCGCAGCTCCGCCTCCTCGCCGGCCTTGCGCTGCTCGTGGAAGGCGAGGATCTGCAGCTCTATCGAGAGGTCGACCTTGCGCACGTCGACGCCCTCGGGGACGTTCAGCACGGTCGGCGCGAAGTTGAGGATCGAGGTGACGCCCGCCTCCACCAGCCGGTTGCAGACGGCCTGCGCGGCGCCCGCGGGGGTGGCGATGACGCCGATCGAGACGCCGCTCTCCTTGATCAGCGGCTCCAGTTCGTCGGTGTGCCGCACGGTCAGGCCCGCGACCTGCTTGCCGGTCATGGCCCGGTCGGCGTCGATGAGCCCGGCGACGCGGAAGCCGCGGGAGGCGAAGCCGCCGTAGCCGGCGAGGGCGGCGCCGAGGTTACCGATACCGACGATGACCACGGGCCAGTCCTGGGTCAGGCCCAGCTCGCGGGAGATCTGGTAGACGAGGTACTCGACGTCGTAGCCGACCCCGCGGGTGCCGTAGGAGCCGAGATACGAGAAGTCCTTGCGCAGCTTCGCCGAGTTGACGCCGGCGGCGGCGGCCAGTTCCTCGGAGGAGACCGTGGGCACGGAGCGCTCCGAGAGCGCCGTGAGGGCCCGCAGATACAGCGGGAGCCGGGCGACGGTGGCCTCGGGGATCCCTCGGCTTCGGGTCGCCGTTCGGTGAGTTCGGCCAGTTGCCACAGTGCTCCTGACGCTAGCGCGGTGCCGCGTACGGCCCGCCGGGGCGAAACCGCACTGATGAGAGAAGGCTATGCCTTTGTGAACGCGTGCACAAAGATGGTGTCCGCTTTGTCCGGGCAAAGTGACGGGCGTCACCCCGCGGGTCACGACCGCAGCGCCCGCCGCAGCCTCTCCGGGTCGACCCGCCAGAAGTCGTGCTGCTCACCGTCCACGAGGACCACCGGGATCTGCTCCCAGTAGCGCCGGTACAACTCCTCGTCCCGCGTGATGTCCCGCTCCTCCCAGCCGGCCCCCAGCTCCGCGCAGACGGAGACGACCACCTCGCGCGCCTCGTCGCACAGGTGGCAACCGGGCTTGCCGATGAGGGTCACGATCCGGTCGGCGGGGGCGGGCGCGGAGACGGCGGTCCTACGTCGCAACAGGCTCATGTCATCGATTGTGCCGTCCTGCACGAGCATCCGGAGCCGTCCGTAAGCGAGCAGAACAGGACATAGAGCGGGCACACAACGAAAGAAGCCGGGCAAGGGGCGTACACAGGCGGGCAGGAACCACCCGGGAGTTCACGCGCGCGTCCGCGGAGGCCCAGCCCCTCGACACCGGTTGGCCCGCCTCGCACCGTTATGCTCATCGGCATGGCCGCATTCGGATGGCTCAGCCGCAGACGCCGCGCGACCGCGCGCAGCGTCGCGGCCGGCGAGGCCGCGGCCGAGGCGGCGCGCAAGACGTCGCAGGAGCTGGAGCACGCGGAAGCCGTACGCACGGAGGGCGTCACGCCGGACGGCGAAGCCGAGGCGGCAAAAGAGGACGAAGAACCGGACTTCCCCGTCCACGGCGACGTGCACGCGGCGGCCTTCTTCGACCTCGACAACACGATCATGCAGGGCGCCGCGCTCTACCACTTCGGCCGCGGGCTCTACAAGCGCAAGTTCTTCCGCACCCGCGACCTCGCCCGGTTCGCCTGGCAGCAGGCGTACTTCCGCCTCGCCGGCGCCGAGCACTCGGGCCACATGGAGGACGCGCAGTCCAGCGCGCTCTCCATCGTGCAGGGCCATCGCGTCGCCGATCTCATGGAGATGGGCGAGGAGATCTACGACGAGTACATGGCCGAGCGCATCTGGCCCGGCACCCGCGCGCTGGCGCAGGCGCACCTCGACGCCGGCCAGAAGGTGTGGCTCGTCACCGCCGCCCCCGTCGAGACCGCGACGATCATCGCCCGCCGGCTCGGCCTGACCGGCGCGCTGGGCACGGTCGCGGAGTCCGTCGGCGGCGTCTACACCGGGCGGCTCGTCGGCGAGGTGCTGCACGGCCCCGCCAAGGCCGAGGCGGTACGGGCCCTCGCCGCCGCCGAGACGCTGGAGCTGGCGCGCTGCGCCGCGTACAGCGACTCGGCCAACGACATCCCGATGCTCTCCCTCGTCGGCCACCCGTACGCGATCAACCCCGATGCGCGGCTGCGCAAGCACGCGCGCGAACACGGATGGCGGCTGCGCGACTACCGTACGGGCCGCAAGGCGGCGAAGGTCGGCATCCCGGCCGCGGCGGGCGTCGGCGCGGTGGCGGGCGGCGCGGCCGCGGCGGCCGCCCTGCAGCGCCGCCGCCGCTGAATCGAGCGCACTTGTACACCCCCCGGCCGGCGCCCCCGGCCCCGCGGTCAACGGGGCGCCGGCAGCTTACCCGTGACCGATTCCTCCGGGAAACACACAACACGCCCGTGAACCAGGCAGTTCGTGTCACTTACCGATCAAACTCAATCCGGCGGCTGATACTTGAGGGGTCGTCAATAGGCTACAGATCGGACGGAAACGGTGATTTGAGCAACTGGAGGTAGCGCACCCGACACGAAGCGTTATTCTCCTCAGACGCAATCCGGTGCCCGCACATACCTACGTCGGTCAACGGTCCCGCACTGAACGTGATGGAAGCACTGCCTCTGGGAGTCCCGTGTACCCATACGTCGGGGTTGACGCCTCAGGCCTGGCTACGCTGCGCGCGCAGGTAATCGAGCAACTGCGCCTCTTCTCGCCCGCCCTGGCCGTCGCCGGCCCCGCCGCGAGTCCCGCCGCCGGTCCGGTCGCGGGCCCCGCCTACGCCCTCACCGACGGCAGCGCCGCCGTCGGCAGCAGACGCCGGCAGGCCGGCGGCGCGGGCACCCGCGAGCGTAACGGCAGGCAGACCAGGCAGCCGCAGCCCTCGACCGGCGACAGCCGCCGGATGATGGACCTGGTCGAGCGCGCCCAGTCCGGCGAGACCGAGGCGTTCGGCCGGCTCTACGACCAGTACGCCGACACCGTCTACCGCTACATCTACTACCGCGTCGGCGGCCGGGCGACGGCCGAGGACCTCACCTCGGAGACCTTCCTGCGCGCCCTGCGCCGGATCGGCACGTTCACCTGGCAGGGCCGCGACTTCGGCGCCTGGCTGGTGACGATCGCGCGCAACCTCGTCGCGGACCACTTCAAGTCCAGCCGGTTCCGGCTGGAGGTCACCACCGGCGAGATGCTCGACCCGAGCGAGACCGAGCGCAGCCCCGAGGACTCCGTGCTGGAGTCGCTGTCCAACACCGCGCTGCTGGAGACCGTCCGCAAGCTCAACCCGCAGCAGCAGGAGTGCGTGACCCTCCGCTTCCTCCAGGGGCTGTCGGTGGCCGAGACCGCCAAGGTGATGGGCAAGAACGAGGGCGCGATCAAGACCCTGCAGTACCGGGCGGTGCGCACCCTGGCCCGGCTGCTGCCGGACGACGCCCGCTGACGGGAAGCCATCTCCCTTGACTCTTCCGATACCCGGGGCGCCCGCGCCCACCGAAGTAGTATCAACGCCACCGCGTAACCCGACTGCCCTGCCCGTCGTTGAGCGGGTAGCAGGGCTTCTTCGGTCGCGTGTTGTCCACCCCGGCTCACCCCTTCGGGTGAAATGGGTCAAGGAGTACAACTACGCGGGCGGGATAGGGAGTCCCACACAAGACCCCGAGTCGACAGGAGGTGCCGCCCGTGATCGGATCCGTATCGGCACACCGGCGGGCGAACGCCTTCGCCCAGGCCCTTGATGAGGAGTCTCGGGCGCAGCAGGCGGAAGCGCCGGCGGCAGATCCCGAGCAGGCACGACTGCTGGGCCTGGCGGGGCAGCTCGCCTCGGTGCCGGGTCCGACCCTCGACCCCGAGGTGAAGACCGTCCAGCGGACCCGGCTCATCGCCGCCATGGAGGCAATGCTCGCCGAGGACACCGCGGAGAGCACCGAAGCCCCGCTGATCCCCGCGCCGCGCAAGCGCGGCGCCCACCGCGCGGCGGGACCGCTGTCCCGGCTGCGCCCGCACTCCCGGCTCTCCCGCGGCGTGGCCATCGGCGGCGCCGGTGTCGGCGTCGCCGCCGGCGCGTTCAGCGCCGCCGCGGCGGTCAGCTCCGACGCCCTCCCGGGCGACACCCTCTACGGCCTCAAGCGCGGCATGGAGGACCTGCGCCGCGGTATGGCCGACGGCGACACCGAGCGCGGCCGCATCTACCTCGACCAGGCCGGCACGCGGCTGAACGAGGCGCGGCGGCTGATGGAGCGCGGCCGCGCCGGCGACCTCGACGCCGAGTCGATGAGCGAGGTCCGCGAAGCCCTCGACAACGTACGGCACGACGCCGGCGAAGGCCGCAAGCTGCTGCGCGGCGCGTACGACGAGGACGGCTCGCTCGGCCCCATGCAGACCCTCTCCGCCTTCTCGCAGAAGAACGAGCGCAGTTGGCAGCAGTTGCGCGAGCGGCTCCCCGTCGAGCTGGGCGACCTGGGTGACGAGGTCAGCTCGGTGTTCGACGCCATAAAGCAGGACGTCGCCCCGCTGTCGTCACTGCTGCCGGGCCCCGAGGACGACACCTCCCCCAGCGGCAGCGCGCCGGGTACCGCGAGCACCGGCGGCGGCCACACCGACACCGACGAGACCGAGCCCGCCCCGTCGTCCACGGCCACCGCCGACGGCGAGGTGGGCGAGGACGGCGAGCCGAAGCCCAGCACCACCGAGGAGGACGGGCTGATCGGCGAGGACGGACTGATCGGCGGCGTCCTGCCCGACGAGGACGAGCCGGGCGGCCAGGAGACCGGCGGCAGCAGCACCACGCCCACCGAGCAGCCGCCCGGCAAGAAGAAGCCCGAGATCACCCTCCCGCCGCTGCTGCCGCTGCCCGACCTGGGCCTCGACTTCGGCGAGGAGGAGTAGGCGGCGCAGGGGAAGCAGGCGGAGCGGCGGTTACGGGTCAGAAGAAGACCGACCGCCGCTCGACGAGCAGCTTGTACAGCGTGTGCTGGATCGTCTCGCGCACCTGGTCGGTCAGGTTGAACATCAGCATCGGGTCGTCCGCCGCCTCCGGCGGATAGCCGTCCGTGGGGATCGGCTCGCCGAACTCGATCGTCCACTTCGTCGGCAGCGGTACGGCCCCGAGCGCGCCCAGCCACGGGAACGTCGGCGTCACCGGGAAGTACGGCAACCCGAGCAGCCGCGCCACCGTCTTGGCGTTGCCGAGCATCGGGTAGATCTCCTCCGCCCCGACGATCGAGCACGGCACGATCGGCGCCCCCGCCCGCAGCGCCGTCGAGACGAAGCCGCCGCGGCCGAAGCGCTGCAGCTTGTAGCGGTCGGCGAACGGCTTGCCGATCCCCTTGAACCCCTCCGGCATCACGCCGACGACCTCGCCCCGCGCCAGCAGCCGCGACGCGTCGTCGGCGCAGGCCAGCGTGTGCCCGCCCTTGCGGGCGAGCTGGTTGAAGAACGGCATCATGAAGACCAGGTCGGCCGCGAGCAGCCGCAGATGGCGGTCGGCGGGGTGGTGGTCGCGGACGGCGACCTGGGCCATCAACCCGTCCCAGGGCACCACGCCGGAGTGGTTGGCGACGACGAGCGCGCCGCCGGTGTCGGGGATGTTCTCGACGCCCTTGACGGTCACCCGGAAGTACTTCTCGAAGATCGGCCGGCAGAGCGGCACGAGCACCTGGTCGGTCAGCTCCGCGTCGAAGCCGAACTCGTCGACCTCGTAGTCGCCCGTCAGCCGCCGCCGCAGGAAGCCCAGCGCGTCCGTGGCCCGGCGCTCCCAGCCGCCGCCCAGGAGCCGCGGCAGCGCGCTCATGAGGGCGCTCTGCAGTGCCGCGGCGACCGCCTCCGCGGCCTCGGTGCCCGGCGGTGCCGCACGGTCCGCCGACCCGGCGCCATCCGCGGCACCCTCGTCCCCTGCGGGGTCCCCCGCCGTGTCCGTACGGTCCGCGCCCTCGTCGTCCGCGGACCCCTGCCCGCCGGGCAGCGCGGAGAGCGCCGCCTCCGCGCCCGCGGCGCCGCCGCCGTCCGCGCGCCGCGGCCGGCCGGCGCCGGACCGGCGCCTGGACTTGCCGCCGCCGCGGGAGCGGTCGTCGTCGAACGGAATGACCTTCGCGTCAGCCATCGGGCACCGACTCCTTCGCAACACCGTCCCCCTGCGCCGGGGTCCGCGCCCCCGGCAGCCCCAGCAGCTCGCCGACCGCGTCGACGGCCCGCCGCACCTCACGCGGCGGCAGCAGCCCCGCCGCCCGCCCGGCGGCGAAGTCGGCGAACGCCTCCGCCGTCGAGTACTCCGGCGTGAAGCCGAGCAGTTCACGCATCTGCGTCGTCTCCACGACCCGGCCGTGGGTCAGCAGCCGGATCTGCTCCGGCGAGAAGTCCGTCATGCCCGCGGACCGCAGCGCCGAGCCGACCCACGTCACCGCGGGCAGCGGCACCGGGACCGTGGGCCGGCCGAGCCGCCGGGCGGCCTGGGAGAGCAGCAGCACGCCCTCGCCTGCGATGTTGAACGTGCCGCTGTTGATCGTGCCGCGGCGCGGCTCGCCGGCCGCGAGCAGCAGCACCTCGATGACGTCGTCCTCGTGCACGAACTGCAGCCGCGGGTCGTAGCCGAGGACGGTGGGCAGGGCGGGCAGCGCCAGATACTCGGCGAGCGGCGTGTCCACGCCCCGGCCGAGGATGTTGGCGAACCGCAGCACGCACACGGCGACGTCGGGGCGGCGCCGGGCGAACCCGCGCACGTACCCCTCGACCTCCACCGCGTCCTTCGCGAAGCCGCCGCTGGGCAGCGCCTTGGGCGGCGTTCTCTCGGTGAACACGGCGGGGTCGCGGGGCGCGGAGCCGTAGACGCTGGTGGTGGACTTCACGACGAGCCGCCGCACGCGCGGCGCCTGCTGGCAGGCGCCGAGCAGTTGCATGGACCCGATGACGTTGTTCTCCTTGACCGCCCCCCGGCCGCCGCGGGTGAGCGGGGTGCCGGTGACGTCCATGTGCATCACGGTGTCGGCGCGGTGCTCGACGAGGATCCGGGCGAGCACGGGGTGGCGGATGTCCGCGGGAACGAAGTCGGCGCCGCCGAGCTCGTGCTCGGGTGCCCTGGCGTCGACGCCGATGACGCGGTCCACGTCCGACTCCCGCATGAGCCGGCGGACCAGGCGCCCGACCAGGGGGCGGGCGACGCCGGTGACGAGCACGGTTCTGCCCACTGGCCTTCGCCTTCCTCTCCCTGCCTGCCCGCACGCACGATCGCCCCACCGTATACGCAGGACAACGCGGCACCACGCACAACCGCCGCCCACCCGCCGGGAAAGGCGGATGGACGGCGGTACGGGTGCGGGCTACCGCTACTTCTTGTTGCGGCGCTGCACTCGCGTGCGCTTCAGCAGCTTGCGGTGCTTCTTCTTCGCCATCCGCTTACGCCGCTTCTTGATCACAGAGCCCACGGGTACCCTCGCTCACTTCGCTCCGTCGGGGTGGGCGGGCAAGGGCCCACACGTCTTACAGGGGCCCAAGCCTACCCGGGCGAGCTGGATTGACGTAATCGAGGGTGCGCAACCTGTCGGACCCGTCAGGCAGACTCCACCCCCACATACGACTCGCGGAGGTATTCGTGCACGGCCTGCTCCGGGACCCGGAAGGACCTCCCCACCCGGATCGCCGGCAGATGGCCGCTGTGCACCAATCGGTACACGGTCATCTTGGACACTCGCATCACCGCGGCTACTTCCGCCACGGTCAGGAACACAACCTCGTTGAGAGGCTTATCGCTTGCAGCCATGACACACCTGAACCTTCCGCACATGACGGACACCGGCTTCCCCTCCGGTGCCTCCTCCTCGCATGCGCGCTCCTCCCCAGATTAGGGGCGGGTGATGCAAGTGGGGAAGAGGAGTAGCGATCGCATGGCTACAGTGACAGACGGGCGTGTTTGAGCACATAGTCGGCCACCGGCCCGTAGCTGTCCGGTTGCACAGAGTCATCAAGTGGCACCACAACGGGCACTCGGCCCTCTACCTGGGCGACGAAGAGTGCCGGGTCGTCCGCATCCGCCAGACCGATGGCCTCGATGCCCAACTGACCAGCCCCGCAGGCCCATCCGTGGTCCCCCACCACCAGCCCGGGCAGCGGCCCGCCCGCGGCTGCGGCGGCACCGAGTGCCGCACGCAGGGGAAGCGGAGAGTGAGTATGGACCCCCCTGGTCGCGGGCCCGGAGAAGGGGTCCGGGTCGCCCAGAACGGCAACGGACTCGGGGTAGTTGAGGCGGTATGTACGTACGCCGAATCGGGTCGTTATGTCGACATCTCTGCCCTCACCGGGGGTGAGAACAACGCACCCAGCCGCCGAGAGCCCCGCAGCCAAGGGGGCGTAGAAGCCGAGGAGGCGGTCGGGGTGCCCGGTGCCGAACAGCACCGCCTCGCCGTCCCGCGCGGCGTCGCGCAGCCGCTCCGCGAAGGCGTGCAGGGCGTCGATCGTACGGTCCGGATCGATGACCTCGGCGCCCGAGATCCGGCCCGGATCCCCGCTCGTACCGCAGCGTTCCGCCATCAGCCGCAGCAACTCGGCCACCGACCAGTCGCGTTCCGGTTCCAGCCCGAGCAGCACCCGGGGGTCGCGGGCCGCGAACTGCTGATATCTGCGGAGGCTCTTGTCGCGGCTCGTCGCCACCGGCCCGGCGATCCCCGTCGCCAGCAGATGCCTACGCAACAAGGGTGCGTCGGTCAACACCCGACCCACTCTGGCCGCCCTTACGGGCGGAACGGGCGGCTTCGCGAATATTTCGCCCGCAAGAAAGCCGCGGCGGCACCGGCTGCTTCAGGGCAGCAGCCCGTGCGCCGGGAACGCCGTCCGCCGCGCGGCGCGCACCGCACGATCCAGCGCCGAGCCCGGGTCGTACCCCGCGTCCCAGTCCGCCCAGGAGGCGTCACGCCCGTCGGTCATCCGGTACGGGGCCTGCTGCCCGGTCCGCCGCAGCGCCTCGGCCCGCCAGCTCTCGGGGACCTCGGTGGCCGGAAGAACGGGGCGGCCGGCGGAGATGGCGCAGAGGTGCGCCCAGGAGCGCGGTACGACGTCCACGACGGCGTACCCGCCCCCGCCGAGCGCCAGCCACCGCCCGTCCGCGTGCTCGTGCGCCAGGGCGTGACACGTCTCCATCACCGCACGCTGTGCGTCCAGGCTGACGGCGAGGTGCGCCAGGGGGTCCTCGGCGTGCGTGTCGGCCCCGTGCTGCGACACGAGCACCTGGGGCCCCCAGGACGCCAGCAGCTCCGGCACGACGGCGTGGAACGCCCGCAGCCACCCCGCATCCCCGGTCCCGGCCGGCAGCGCGACGTTCACCGCCTGCCCCTCGGCCCCGGACCCACCGGTCTCCTCGGGCCAACCGGTCTGGGGGAAGAGCGTGCTGGGGTGCTCGTGGACGGAGATGGTCAGCACCCGCGGGTCATCCCAGAACGCCGCCTGTACGCCGTCGCCGTGGTGCACGTCCACATCCACGTACGCCACCCGCTCTACGCCCAGCTCCAGCAGCCGCGCGATGGCCAGCGCCGCATCGTTGTAGACGCAGAACCCCGAAGCAGCACCGGGCATCGCATGATGCAGCCCCCCGGCGAAGTTCACCGCGTGTACCGCCCGCCCGTCCCACACGGCTTCCGCCGCCGCCACGGACTGCCCGGCGATCAACGCCGACGCCTCGTGCATCCCCACGAACGCAGGATCGTCGACCGTCCCCAGCCCGTAGGACGGATCGGCTTCCACCGGCGCCTCGGAGGCCCGCCGCACGGCGTCGATGTAGTCCTGCCGGTGCACGAGCCGCAAGGTCGACTCGCCGGCCGCGGGGGCGGCGACGACGTCGACGGCCTTGTCGATCCCGAGTTCCTCGACGAGGCGCATGGTCAACGCCAACCGAACGGGATCCATGGGATGTTCAGGACCGAAGTCGTACGCGGTGACTGCCTGGTCCCACATCAGGTGCGCGCGGCCGCTCATATCGGCCACCGTAACGCACGAAAGCCGCCCCAAAGCGTTCGGGACGGCTCTCATGAAGAATTGTTCGGCGGTGACCTACTCTCCCACACGGTCCCCCATGCAGTACCATCGGCGCGGTCGGGCTTAGCTTCCGGGTTCGGAATGAGACCGGGCGTTTCCCCAACGCTATGACCACCGAAACCCTAAAAGGGTCAGCGAACAAGCACACTCTTCAATTAAGTGAACAAACTCAAGCCAACCCGACAACAATGGTTTGCTGTCTGGGAACAACACAGTGGACGCAAGCAGCTATGGACAAGCCCTCGGCCTATTAGTACCGGTCACCTCCACCCCTCACAGGGCTTCCAGATCCGGCCTATCAACCCCGTCGTCTACAGGGGGCCTTAACCCCACAAGGGGGTGGGAGTCCTCATCTCGAAGCAGGCTTCCCGCTTAGATGCTTTCAGCGGTTATCCCTCCCGAACGTAGCCAACCAGCCATGCCCTTGGCAGAACAACTGGCACACCAGAGGTCCGTCCGTCCCGGTCCTCTCGTACTAGGGACAGCCCTTCTCAAGACTCCTACGCGCGCAGCGGATAGGGACCGAACTGTCTCACGACGTTCTAAACCCAGCTCGCGTGCCGCTTTAATGGGCGAACAGCCCAACCCTTGGGACCGACTCCAGCCCCAGGATGCGACGAGCCGACATCGAGGTGCCAAACCATCCCGTCGATATGGACTCTTGGGGAAGATCAGCCTGTTATCCCCGGGGTACCTTTTATCCGTTGAGCGACGGCGCTCCCACAAGCCACCGCCGGATCACTAGTCCCTGCTTTCGCACCTGCTCGACCCGTCAGTCTCGCAGTCAAGCTCCCTTGTGCACTTACACTCACCACCTGATGACCAACCAGGCTGAGGGAACCTTTGGGCGCCTCCGTTACATTTTAGGAGGCAACCGCCCCAGTTAAACTACCCACCAGACACTGTCCCCGATCCGGATCACGGACCCAGGTTAGACATCCAACACGACCAGAGTGGTATTTCAACGACGACTCCACAACCACTGGCGTGGCCGCTTCACAGTCTCCCACCTATCCTACACAAGCCGAACCGAACACCAATATCAAGCTATAGTAAAGGTCCCGGGGTCTTTCCGTCCTGCTGCGCGAAACGAGCATCTTTACTCGTAATGCAATTTCACCGGGCCTATGGTTGAGACAGTCGAGAAGTCGTTACGCCATTCGTGCAGGTCGGAACTTACCCGACAAGGAATTTCGCTACCTTAGGATGGTTATAGTTACCACCGCCGTTTACTGGCGCTTAAGTTCTCAGCTTCGCCACCCCGAAGAATGACTAACCGGTCCCCTTAACGTTCCAGCACCGGGCAGGCGTCAGTCCGTATACATCGCCTTACAGCTTCGCACGGACCTGTGTTTTTAGTAAACAGTCGCTTCTCGCTGGTCTCTGCGGCCACCCCCGGCTCCCCGTGTAAAACGGATCACCGGAAACGGCCCCCCTTCTCCCGAAGTTACGGGGGCATTTTGCCGAGTTCCTTAACCATAGTTCACCCGAACGCCTCGGTATACTCTACCTGACCACCTGAGTCGGTTTAGGGTACGGGCCGCCATGAAACATCGCTAGAGGCTTTTCTCGACAGCATAGGATCATCCACTTCACCACAATCGGCTCGGCATCAGGTCTCACCCATAAAGTTGCGCGGATTTACCTGCACAACGGGCCACACCCTTACCCCGGGACAACCACCGCCCGGGCTGGACTACCTTCCTGCGTCACCCCATCACTCACCTACTACAAGCTCGGATCACCGGCTCCACCACACCCACCCTCACCCGAAGGATCAGACAGGGGGCTTCACGGGCTTAGCATCACCTGATTCGATGTCTGGCGCTTCACAGCGGGTACCGGAATATCAACCGGTTATCCATCGACTACGCCTGTCGGCCTCGCCTTAGGCCCCGACTTACCCTGGGCAGATCAACTTGACCCAGGAACCCTTAGTCAATCGGCGCACACGTTTCCCACGTGTGTATCGCTACTCATGCCTGCATTCTCACTCGTGAACCGTCCACCACTACCTTCCGGTGCAGCTTCACCCGGCACACGACGCTCCCCTACCCACTCACACATCCGTTAGGACTATTGCGTAAGTGACACGACTTCGGCGGTACGCTTGAGCCCCGCTACATTGTCGGCGCGGAATCACTTGACCAGTGAGCTATTACGCACTCTTTCAAGGATGGCTGCTTCTAAGCCAACCTCCTGGTTGTCTCTGCGACTCCACATCCTTTCCCACTTAGCATACGCTTAGGGGCCTTAGTCGATGCTCTGGGCTGTTTCCCTCTCGACCACGGAGCTTATCCCCCGCAGTCTCACTGCCGTGCTTAACTTACCGGCATTCGGAGTTTGGCTAAGGTCAGTAACCCGGTAAGGCCCATCGCCTATCCAGTAGCTCTACCTCCGGCAAGCAACACACGACGCTGCACCTAAATGCATTTCGGGGAGAACCAGCTATCACGGAGTTTGATTGGCCTTTCACCCCTAACCACAGGTCATCCCCCAGGTTTTCAACCCTGGTGGGTTCGGGCCTCCACGACCTCTTACAGCCGCTTCACCCTGCCCATGGCTAGATCACTCCGCTTCGGGTCTAGAGCGTGCAACTCAATCGCCCAGCTAGGACTCGCTTTCGCTACGGCTACCCCACACGGGTTAACCTCGCTACACACCGCTAACTCGCAGGCTCATTCTTCAAAAGGCACGCAGTCACGACACACAGCAACAAGTTGCTGCATGCGACGCTCCCACGGCTTGTAGGCACACGGTTTCAGGTACTCTTTC